>JBGSNL010000012.1:0-16785 GCA_041739675.1 bacterium | reverse complement strand
GACATCGGCAAAAATCTTGTCGATATCATCCTTTCCAATAACGGATTTGAGGTTGTAAATCTGGGGATAAGGCAGCCCATCGGCACGATCCTCGAAGCTGCAAAAAAGCACAACGCGGACGCGATAGGTCTTTCGGGGCTTCTTGTAAGTTCGACGGAGGTGATGCGGGAGGATCTGGAAACGCTCAAACATCAGAACGTTGCAATTCCGGTTCTGGTTGGCGGCGCAGCGCTGACGAAAAAATTCACTGAGACAACGCTCAAAAAGACGTACGGAGGGCCGGTCTATTATTGCGAGGACGCATTCGCCGGCCTCCAGGCGATGGAGAAAATTGCGAAATGAAGCCCCCCTTTCTGGGCACAAAAGTTCTGGATACTGTGGGTCTTGCCGACATTGTGGCCCTCATCAACCGTGATGTGCTCTTTGCTTCGAGATGGCAGTTCAGAAAAGGGCAGACGGCGGCTGAGTGGGAAGAATTGAAGAAGACCACGCTTGTCCCGCTATTCGAAAAACTCGTCACCGTTTGCGAATCGCAAAACCTTATTTCCCCGAAAATCGTTTACGGCCATTTTGAATGCAAAAAACAGGAGAATGCCATTCTTGTTTCGAAAAACGGGAAGAAGATCTACCGTTTTGAATTTCCAAGGCAGCGACAGAGTCCTAACCTGTGCGTCTCCGATTTTTTTCCGGACGGATTCATAACGATGCAGATTGCGACGATAGGAAAAAAAGTAATCGAAGAGGGGGTGCGCCTTTTTAAAGAAAAAAGATATTCGGAGGCTTTTTTTCTCAAAGGACTGGCCGCAGAATGCGCGGAGGCAGCCGCGGAATACGGGCAGCGTGTGATAGGAAAGGGGCTGGGCCTGCCGGAAGACCTTGGTTGCCGCTTCAGTTTCGGATATCCTGCGGCCCCAAGCCTCATGGATCAGGAAAAATTGTACGCCTTGCTTGAGGGAAGTAGAATCGGTGTGAAACTGACGGAGACTTTTTATCTCGTTCCGGAATATTCCACTTCAGCGATCGTCTCTTTCGATCCCAAAGCCCGCCAATTCAAGCCCTGAACTTTTTTAGGGGATGGCCCTGATCGTGAAAGCCGCGGGGTTCCTGGCAAAATAATTATTGATGATCGCGGGATTAGTGAGAACCGAACCGCGAAGGACTTGAGGATGGCGGTATCTCAAAAGAATTCTCTGCTGCGCCCTTCTGGCCTCAATGATTTCCTGGCTCTCCTGACGTGATTGCACGTTAGGCGTGACGGTCCGTATTTCGTAACCCTCATTCGGCTCGACGAGTCCCGTCACAGTTTTTATCTTCTCAAGATCCGCAGCGCTGAAATTACTTATGACCCTGTCACCTTGTACGGACACGGCCGCGGTCCCATTGGACGATCTGATCCCGATGGCTTCCGGGATATCCTCGATTATCTCCACCAGGGTCTGAATCGGGTTCGGATTGTCGTTTCCAATGGTCGATCTTAAGAATGCCAGAAAAGAACTGAGCAGAGGAATATATTCCTGCGCGTAGTTTATCGCATCGAGAAATTCAGGCTCGTCGTTGTCGAAAAGATATCTGGCCGCCTGCACGGGATTCATAATCTGCGGAATGATACCGATGATGGGCGTTGCATACCATCGGTTGCCGTGAAAATGGGTCATAAAGGGTTCAAGCTCTTTCGACCACTCGCCGGGAGACATGTTCAAATCCTGACCAACTATGAGAATGCGCATTTCCGGATTCGTGGCAAGGCCGTATCTCAATATATCGGGCACGTTGGCGTCTTGCGCCATCTGTGGATCCCAGTTCACGATGAGGGTTGTGGCCCCGGCCCCGATTATTTGCAGGGCGAGTTCCTGAGCGAGAGTTTCGTGATATTGCGCCCGAATAAACGGCATAAGGCGCGATTTAAGTCTTTCCATGAAAAGGGGCATGAAAAAGGAGTTGATGTCGTCCGAATGATATCCTGTAACTGCGACGATCGGACTGATTTTAAAAAACTCCTTTAGAACGCTCAGCACTCCCGATCGAAATCTCCTGTCGAACCTGTCGGCGGGAGCGGCAGCTATGAAGCGCGTACCCTGGTCGTCGGGCAAAATCACCTCATAGAGAGGGATCGGGACGGTTCCCGGCCGGACCGCGGGGATTTGACCTGGATCTGCGCCACCTATCATTTAATACTTCCTTTCACCCCTTTATCGGCCCCGGCCCGATTTTGTTGCGTGAAAAATTCGGATGTCTCAAAGCTTGTAAAAGGCTTGTAAAATAAGGGATTGTCTGGTATTGGGCGGCCCAATGCTCATAGGTCTCACAGGAAAAAACGGTTCCGGCAAGGGCGAAGTGGCTAAATTTCTTATGGAATCCGGCTACCAGTTCTTCTCCCTGTCCGATGTCGTGCGCGACGAGATAAAGGCGAAGGGTCTTGCCGTCACGCGCGAACATCTCATCGTCACCGCCAACGAGATGCGTCAGCAACTGGGAGCCGGTATTCTGGCCGACAGGGTTTTGGAGAAGATCAGCCCCGATGCGCACGCCGTTATAGATTCGATACGCAATCCCTTTGAGGTGGAGGCGCTACGCCGCCGCAAGGGATTCTATCTCATCTCCGTCGAGGCGGATCCCAAGGTTCGCTTCGAGAGAACGAAGGCGAGAAACCGCGAAAACGATCCCAAGACATACGAAGAGTTTTTGGAGCTTGAGGCGCGTGAGGCCCACACCAACGACCCCACAACACAGCAGCTAAACCGCACGGCAGCGATGGCCGACGCGATCGTTGAAAACGAAGCGACGGTGGAGGAGCTGCAAGATCAGGTGAGGCAGGTGATCAAGGCTTTGGCCGCAAATTCCCGCCGCCCCGACTGGGACGAATATTTCATGGAGATTGCGAAGGTCGTCTCTTTAAGGAGCAACTGCATAAAAAGAAAAGTCGCTGCGGTTGTGGTGAAAGACAAGAGAATCATCTCAACCGGTTACAACGGAACGCCCCGCGGGGTGAAAAACTGCAGCGAGGGCGGATGTCCCAGGTGCAATCACTTCGGGCCCTCGGGAGAAAAACTGGAGCAGTGTCTTTGTTCGCACGCTGAGGAGAACGCGATTGTTCAGGCTGCATACCACGGCGTTTCAATCAAGGACTCGACCATTTATTCCACGTATTCGCCCTGCCTTATCTGTACCAAGATGATAATCAATAGCGGCATAGTAGAGGTTGTGTATAACAAGGCATATAATATAGAAGAGACACCGCTGAAACTCCTGAACGAGGCGGGTATCAAGGTGCGGCAGTTTGAAGCACCGAAATAATCTGTGATGTCATTCTGAGCGAAGCGAAGAATCCCAAATAAAAAAGCCCCGGCATTGCCGGGGCTTTTTTGAATCTATTCAACTTAGGCGAAGGTCAGCGTGAGAACTATTACTGTGGTCGCTGTTCTTGCAACGCCGTCTGCCCCGATCACGGTGACGGGGATCCTGAATGTATAATCACCCGACCCGCCGTAGAATGAGGACAGACCGTCGCAGGTTTCCACGATACTCTTTGTGATTGCACCGAGGATCGCATCCTGTGTCAAATCCACGGGGCAGGTAGCGGCATCGTTGCAGGCACCAAAGCCGCCCATGTCTATGAAGGAACCGCCCGTTGCATCGGCCAGGCCCTTCATGTTGTAGTAACCGCCTGCCGTACAATTCAGAAGGTCCTCGGTATTGCCTATGACGTTAACCCTGGCCCTTCCAGCAAGACCCGCCGCAAATGCGACCGGATCGGGTGGCAGAAAGATGGCGTCCGTTGCCGCATTATAGTTTGTAATCAGCGGGAACGTCGTGGGCGTATGCGCACAGTTGTCACCGATAGAGATGATGATGGGAATGGAGCCGGAACGCTTCGTCACATTGGTTGTTATGAAAGAAACGGAACCCAGATAATTTTCAGTTGCGTCCGTGCCGAAACAGCCGCCCGCTCCATATACTGTACTGACATCGTTAAAAAATGCAGCCATAGCGGTGGCACCCAAAAGCGTAGCCCCCGTGTCCGGTCTTTCACAAGTGGGTGGAGGAGGTGAATCCGAATTCTCGACTGGAGTGGGCACCCCAAGGGTTCCCAGGGCACCGGGGTCCGTAAAGAGGGAGGGACTGGCTTTTGTTGCAAACTCATCTCCGACTGTGATCCCGGCAAACTGTGCATCAACACCTGCGTCCGCCAAAGACGTTGTAAATGCGGCAATCTTGTTGGCAAGAACGCCGGCAGCTGCGCCCATACTTGCCGTTGTATCGAGGCTTATGCCGATATCGTATGCAGATGAGGTAGTGCCACCGATTTCCGATGCGACGCAGGTCACTTCCGTGTCGGATACGGCCTTCGCTACCATGGCGAGAGCGCCGCTTGAAGCTGTGATGACGCCTGCGGCCGGTGTATCGACTGTGCCGTCATTGTCGATATCCACGCCGCCTATCGTGAATTGAAGCGTGCCGCCCGTTCCGAGACCGGCTATGACGTTCGGCGTGAAATCACCTGTGGACGTGGAGCTCTTCACCGACACGGCCGTCAGATCGCCCGTCGGCGTAGGAGTACTGCCGCCACCACCGCCGCACGCTGCCGCGGTCAACGCCACTGCGGCCAGAACACCAAACAACCAAAATCTCTTCATGCTTACCTCCCCCGGATTGAACCGGTTTTTATGTTTGATGGATTTCATATCCCAATGAATTCAAAATGGAAAGCGTAAAGTGGATTTTCAATTGTGCTCTCCATGCTTTCGATGTTAGGTTTCCGGACCATGAAATCTCTTTTGAAATCACTCGTTTTTTTGACGCTTTTTGTCTCCATGGGGGCCTTTGCAGGTAAAGGTTCGTCACCGTGGAACAAGGGGCAGGTTGAGAAAATCGAGAAGATAAATGAACCGTCGTTTTGTTTTGCCGTTATGGGCGACATCCACTGGCATATTAATGATGTTTTTTTAAATATCTATAAGATGATTGAATCGGATCCGGAGGTAAAATTCTCCGTCGCGGACGGAGATGTTGTTTCGGATGGAAAAGAAGGTGAGTATAAGGGCCTCTTGAATACGGTAAAAAAATTCAAGACGCCCATCGTCATGGCGATTGGAAATCACGATGTTCTAAACGGTGGGCAAGCGCGTTTTGAAAAATATTTCGGACCGACATATTACCGTTTCGATGTCGGCGATACGGCGTTTTTTGTGCTGGACAGTTCGTCCTACGAGGGAAAATCTTTCACGGACGAAGAGAAGACGTGGCTTGAAGGCGAGCTTGCAAAGACACAGGACAAAAAATACCGCCTCGTATTTTTTCACGTCCCTCTTTTCGAGGCGCGAGCCTTTCCTTTCGATCCCGCAAAGAAGCCCAAGAGAGTGTCGATGCAAAAAGTCGCGGCAAGTTACGGAATCAGGAATCGCGATCTTGCGTTCGAGCTCATGAATTTGTTTAAAAAATACAACGTGTCGTACATCTTCACGGCGCACAACCACGGCTATTATCAGGGATACTGGGGCGGCGTTCCTTTCATCATAAGCGGCGGCGCGGGCGGCAAGCTGAAGGACAGGGATTCCGAACACGAATTTTTCAATTACGTTAAAGCGTGCACCGGCGGGGATAAGCTGACAACGGAAGTTATAAGACTTCAATAGGAGACGTCATGGCTACAAAACCGGCAAGGGAGCTGCAAACTTTTTCAAACCCCAATCCTGAAAGGGATTATGTGATCTCGATGGATTGTCCTGAATTCACGTGTCTGTGCCCGATGACCGGCCAGCCCGATTTCGCCACGTTCATAATAGAATACGTTCCCGACAAACTCTGCATCGAGCTGAAATCATTGAAGCTCTATCTTTGGAGCTATCGCAACGAAGGGGCGTTTCACGAAGCTGTCACCAACAAGATCCTCTCCGACCTGGTGGCCGCCTGCAATCCGCGCTGGATGGAAGTGAAAGGCATGTTCAACGTCCGCGGCGGAATCGCAACAACGGTTACTGCTACACACGGAAAAAAGTAACTCATATCAAAACTCAGAGGCTTTCGGGGCTGTGGGTCATGGGTACGGTGTCGTTTTTGGGTTACGGCCCAAAAACGCACCTCGTCTCTCGGCGATTGCGGCATCATATCCATGGATGCAATCGCCTCCGAGACGCCCCATGACCCCACTGCCCCTACGCCTCCGAGTTTTGATAGAAGTATCGATGATATTCTGTTCATGTGGCGTGGGGCTTCCCTTGCGTGAGGACATGCCCGAAAGACGAGCCGCCAATCGCCATGCTGGCTGATATCTCAGCGCCGGCTCGCCAGATAACAATACGGAGATGATGCTACTTGGGTTGGGTGCCCGGAAGGCTGGCGATTAACCGCGAGCATGAGCGTTGGCGGCGAAGGCGAAGGGCCTAGTCCTCACGCCAGGGAAACCCCATGCCGCATGAGAGGTGATTGACTATAGTGGTTCGAAGCGTGCCTGGAAGAAACGCAAATCCTCCGGTTCGAAGACCATTTTGAGTCCTTTGATCTGATCGCGCTTCTTGTAGAGTTCGATGACCGCTGTTGCCACGACGTCCATGTGCGAATTTGTGTAGGCGCGGCGCGGGATCGTGAGCCTCACCAGCTCCAGCTTGGGGATGTTGTTCTCGCCCGTTTTTTTGTTTCTGCCTGCCGAGACGATGCCCCGCTCCATTGAGCGGACGCCGCTTTCAGTGTAAAGTGCGGCGGCGAGCATCTGCGCCGGGAACGCACTTTGCGGAACGTGAGGCAGGAACCTCTTTGCGTCCAGGAAAACCGCATGGCCGCCGACCGGAACGACGATCGGCATGCCCGCCTCCAGCAACTTCTTGCCGAGATATTCAACCTGTTCAACGCGCCATGACATGACGTAATCGGTGTCCAGCGCCTCGCGCAGCCCCCGTGCCACCGCTTCCATGTCGCGCCCCGCCATGCCGCCATATGTGTGAAGCCCCTCGTAAATCACAACGAGATTTTTGGCTTTTACGAAAAACTCTTCGTTGTTCATCGCAAGAAAGCCGCCGATGTTCACAAAGCAATCCTTCTTTGCGCTCATCGTGCAGGCGTCGGTATATGAACAGAACTCTTTCACTATTTCCTTGAGACTCTTTCCCCGATAACCCTTCTCCTTTTTTTGTATGAAATACGCGTTCTCTATAACGCGGGCAGCGTCAAGAACGACGGGGATCCCCTGGGTCCGGCAAAAATCGGACACTTCCTTCAAGTTCGCCATCGAGATCGGCTGGCCGCCGGCCATGTTAACGGTCGCGGCGACGCTGATATACGGGATTTTTTTTGCTCCGACCTCTTTCACAAGGCCCTTCAGCTTATTCATGTCTATGTTTCCCTTGAACGGATTTTCGTTGGTCGGATCGTGGGCCTCATCCACAATCACATCGACGAAATTTCCGCCCGCCATCTCCTGATGGAGGCGGGTCGTCGTGAAATACATATTGCCCGGGATGTAATCGCCTTCATGGATGAGTGCGCGCGACAAAATGTTCTCGGCGCCGCGCCCCTGATGAGTCGGCACAAGATGTTTATATCCCATGTATTCGCGCACTGTATCTTCGAGGAAATAAAAATTCCTGCTTCCGGCGTATGCCTCGTCGCCCATCATCATGCCGGCCCACTGGTAATCGCTCATGGCGGCCGTGCCGCTGTCGGTTAAAAGATCGATCCAGACGTCCTCGCTCTTCAATAGAAACGTGTTGTAGCCGGCGTCACGGATGGCCTTTTCGCGCTCCGCGCGTGAAAGAACCTTGATCGGTTCCACCATCTTTATTTTATAAGGTTCCGCCATCATGGTTTGGTGCGTCATCTTCTTCTCCTTTGTTTTCAACGGGTTAATCAGAGCCCAATACATAGAGCGATTGTGGTTCAAGAATCAAGGGGAAATAGGGCCAGATTTTGCTTGCCAGAGCTCGATTTGCCGGATTAGCATTTCGTCCATGTCGATCATTCGGAAGGTTTTTTCAAGATGGCTCGGCCACGTCGCGCCGGCCCAAGCGGAGCCGACCTGTTCACCTCCCAAAGGGACGCAGCCTCAATCATCGTCATTCGAGCTGGCGGGAACAACCGAACAGGAGATCTACAAAAGGCTCGTCGCCAGAGTCGACCGCGCGCCGACGAGAATGAAGATTGAGGTCATGGAGAAATGTGTGTCCTCTCCGACGATAGGGGACAAGCAGGTTGTGGGCGGGCTTTTTGAATCTCTGTTCACGCACGGCACGGCCGACGAGTGGAAAGATGAGATCTATCCGGGACTGCTAGCCATCATACACGATACGTCGGTGAAACACCCCGACGTCGTTTCAAAACGCGCCTTTCTTGCGTGGCTGGTCAAGGGCATTATGTCCCAGAGTTAGTTATCCTTCCGAGCGGCGCTGCGGAAATCCTCTTTTTTTCTTTTATATAACCTATCAGCGCATCGCGGACGAAAATGTTCAAAGACTGGACGGTCTTTGATTTGAGCATCGTGAAGCCGTCTCCGCCGTTCGATATGAAATCCAGCGTCGCAACGGAATAACGTTTATTCTCTTCGACGGGTTCGCCGCCTATTTTTATGTTTGCGGCCTTCTTATCTTCAATGCTGAACGTGGCGCCCGATATCTGCAAAAATGCCCCGCCCCCCTTTGAAACCGAGAAGTTCAGAATTTTTTCTATCTCTGCGCCAGTGAGATCGAGCTTCACGATGTAATTATCAAAAGGCAGGATCTCGTTCACTTTGCGCGGTGTTATCGGCCCCTTTTTGATCGACGTGCGGATCCCGCCACTGTTCATGAGCGCTATATTGGTCTTTGCAACGTCGCGGATCGCGTCAGCGACCAGATTTCCCATTGGCGATTCACCCCCGCGCATGGCCGGAAAATTTGAAAGCGCCTGCCCTATGACGTTATCGTATTTTGTGCCAACCTTTTTACCATATGCATCTACGATGGCGGCAACGGTCGAATCTTCTTTGCCTTCTTTTTCAACTGGAATGAGCTCTTCGCCGACGAGCGTCACCTTTTTGCCGTCGATTTCAAAATCGAGTTTCCCGAGATATTTTCCGTTTGCCGGCGTCTGACAGACGGGAATTTTTTTCACAGTTCTGCAATATTCGCCGGACCTAACGTGATCGTGTCCGCCGACAATCACATCGAACCCTTTTGTCTTTTCGGCAAGCTTCACATCGGCAGCGACACCTTCGTGCGTAAGGGCGATGCGCATGACGTACTGTTTGTGTTTTCGCACCGTATTTAAATAGATTTGCGCCGTCTTGATCGGATCGCCAAAAACAAGACCTTCGACATTTTTAGGATTGGTCAATTGGGGGGTATTTTTTGAGACGAGGCCCACGACGTAAATGGAGTCGCCGGAGGGCCATGTTATCAAAGTAAGGGCCGGTTCTGTGATTAGCTCTCTTGTTTTTTTGTCATGGACGTTTGCCGCCAGAACGGGGAATTTCACCTCATGAATCCTCTTTTCAAGAACGGGAAGAGAGTAGTCGAAATCATGATTGCCCAAAACCATCGCATCGACACCCAACGCCTCTAAAACTTTGAATTCAGCCTCTCCCTTGAATTCGCTTGATATGAGTGTTCCACTGAAGGCATCTCCTCCGAAAAGGAGAAGGGTCTTCCATCTTTTTTTGGCGTTTTCGTTTTCAATATCCTTGATGAGCGAGGCCATGCGCGCCGCACCACCCTCGCAGACGTTTTTAACGCATTCTGCTTCAATGTGTCCGTGGAGGTCGTTGAAGTGAAGGATGGTGAGATGGGTCGGCTCGGCAAATGCAGTGGAAGTGAATAGCGAAAAACTAAAAGCGCAAAGCCATAGCTTAAAATTCAAAACGTTTTGAATTTTAACTTTTGGTTTTGAGTTTTTCACTTTGCGCTTTTAGCTTATTAGTGCGACCGCTTCTATCTCGACCGACACGTCTTTTGGAAGGCGGGCCACCTGAATGCAGGCGCGCGCGGGTTTATAGTCGTTGAAAAAGCCCGCATAGACTTCATTAACCTTTCCGAAATCTTCCATATTCGAAAGAAAGATTGTGGTCTTGATGACGTTTTCAAAAGTGAGTCCCTGCGATTCCAGAATTCCCTTGAGATTTGTCATGACGAGCTTTGTCTGATCGGCGGCGTTGCCGTTGAAGAGATTTAACTCGCCCGTCTTGGGATCAAGCGGAATCTGCCCCGAAATGAAAAGGAGGTTGCCCGCCTGAACGGCCTGAGAATACGGCCCTATGGCCTTCGGCGCCTTGTCGGTCTGTATCATCCGGGTCGTCATAAAAACTCCTTCAGGCGCTCTTTTCAAACCACACGTTCGTCAAGGAGACGAGCGTCTCGACCGCCTTTTCCATCACGTTGAGAGATGTCCACTCCTTTAAGGAGTGCATCCTCTGCATGCCGATGAAGAGGTTCGTCGACAAAAGGCCGGAGAAGCAAAGGTGGCACGAGTCGTTTCCGCCGCGCACGGAATGGTGCTGGGGCGTGAGACCGATTTTCTTCATCGCCTCTTCGGCGTAGGCAACGACACGCTTATCCTTGTCGAGCTCGTATCTGTAATTTTTGTAGGTCTCGCCGATATTCACGCTGATCTTTGCCTTCGGATATTTTTTAAGAAGCTTGTCCTTGATGCCCTCTAAGATATGCTCTTTTTCCTTGATGCCCTCGACGTCAAAGTCGCGAAGATATACGTCCATCTCCGCATTCGCCACGCCGCCCTTGAAGTCGTCTGTCCACCAGATTCCCTGGCGGCCGTCGCAATTCTCGGGCCACATGTTTTCCGGCATCATCGCCACGAATTCGGAAAGAACCTTCGTTGCGTTGAGATAGATGCCCTTTCCATATCCCGGGAACGCCGCGTACCCTTCCACCTTTACCTTGCCTTTGTAGCCGTTGAAGCTTTCAGTGTCGATTTCACCTAAGCCCCCGCCGTCGACGGTGTAGGCAACATCACAGCCGAATTCTTTGAGATCTAGTTTTTCAGCGCCAATTCCCAGCTCTTCGTCGGGGATGACGGCGATCCTGATCTTGCCGTGGAGTTTGTCCGGATGATCTTTGAAATAGTGGGCCATTTCAATAATGGCCGCGATGCCGGCCTTGTCGTCACAACCCAAGAGTGTGGTTCCATCGGTAGTGATAACCGTGTGCCCGACGCACTTCGCAAGCTCCGGCTCTTCGTCCACCTTGAGGGTGAGCGATTTGTTGCCGGGGAGCGGAATATCTTTTCCGTTATAATTTTTGATGATCTGCGGCTTCACGTTCGCACCGGAGCATTCGTTGGCCGTATCCAAATGCGAAAGATAGCCGATCGTCGGCACCTTGCCCGACGCCTTGTGGCCGGAAGGGACGTTGGAAGGGATCGTGCCATAGATGTAGCACTCGTTCGTCATCTTGACGTCGGCAACGCCCGCGTTTTTAAGATCTTCCACGACTATTTTTGCAAGCTCGCACTGGCCCGGTGAACTGGGCACCTGTTTTTGATCATGAATCGCCCGCGTGTCCACCTTCACGTATTTCAAAAAACGGTCGAGAAGAGTTTCCTTCGGTGCCATGTTAGACTCCTTTGCTGTTATGCATCGTTCTTCGCGCGAGTCGCATCCACATACACATATATGCAGATGACGACCAGCATCGCGAGCGACAACCAGTTGCCTGCTGCGCCGACGTTTGCAAAGTCGTGCAGGATCTGTGTGCCTGTTTCCGACTCGATGTATTTGATCACGGCGCCGATAACTCCCAGGAGCGCTCCGCCCGCAATAAAGCCGGATGCGATAAGGGTTCCGCGTTCGCGCCTGCGGTTGGCAAGATTCGTGTCGTTGCCCGCGCTCATCTCGACGAACTTTGCGACCAGCGCACCGACGAGTATCGGTGTATTGAGAGAAAGCGGAATGTACATGCCGAGCGCGAAGGCCAGAGGCGCTATTCCCATCATGTTGACTATCACGGCGATGATCGCGCCGATCGCGTAGAGCATCCACGGCGCACCCTTTGCCGCCATGACTCCCTTGATCACGGCTGCCATTGCGTTGGCCTGCGGCGCGGGCAGCGGATTTGGATGCTCAGGTGACGGCGCGAAACCGTAAACTTTGTTAAGCATCATGATCACAAGGGCCACCGTTCCGGCCGCGAAGACCGTGCCCAGAATTTTGCACCACTGCTGGCGCGCCGGTGTTGCGCCGATCCAGTATCCGATCTTCAGATCGGTTATCGTTCCGCCCGCCATCGCGAGCGCTGTGCAGACAACACCGCCTATGAGAAGTGCGGCCATCATCCCGTGCTCGCCCGTGAGGCCGGCGGCGATAAGTATCAAAGAAGAGATTATGAGCGTCATGAGCGTCATCCCCGAAACCGGGTTGATGCCCACAATTGCGATTGCGCGAGCCGAAACAGTCGTGAACAGGAACGAGACTATGAACGCGACGGCCAACGCGATGAGGCTCAAGATAAAGGGGTTAGCCTGCATGTCGAGAACGGAGTAGCGGAAGAAGACCCACGTGACGGCGATAAGCAGGATAATTCCGACACTGATGATGGACATCGGTATGTCGCGCTGGGTTCTTTCGACGACTCCTTCGCCTTCATGCGCCTTGCGCGATGCGAAGATCTCTTTGAAACCCTTTGTGAACGCCTGGACGATGATCGGGAACGATTTGATGATCCCTATGATGCCGGCGGCGAAAATTCCGCCGATGCCTATGTAGCGGACGTAGTTTTTAAATATTTGCTCGGCTCCCATCGTTGCGATCGGCACATCTGCCGGCGCGAGGATAAGCGGGGCCATGCCTGGCACTTCAGGCGAGAGGGCGACTCCAATGTGATTGAAGATCGGGATCAAAACGAACCACGACAGGAAAGAACCGCACGCGATGATCGTGGCGTAGCGGATGCCGACGATGTATCCCAACCCCATGACTGCGGCGCCGGTGTTTATCGAAAAGACCATCTTCACTTTTTCGGTAAGAAAGCTCAGCGAACCGACCATTGCGGTTGTGAACTCTTCGCTCCACGCGCGCATCGCAATCGACAGAAAGTCGTAGACGCCGCCGATGAGGGCCGCGACCGCGAGGACCTTCGCATGCGCGCCGCCCTTTGCGCCGGCCACCAGAACTTCGGTCGTTGCAGTTGCTTCCGGGAACGGGAGCTTGCCGTGCTGATCGGACACGAAATATCTTCTGAGCGGAACTAAAAAGAAGACGCCCAACACTCCGCCGAGTGTCGCAACCATGAAAAGCTGGAAGAGATTTGTGAGCTTATCGAGGCCCAGAATAAAAAGCGCGGGCAGCGTGAAGATTGCGCCGGCAACTACAAGTCCGGATGCCGCGCCGATCGATTGTATGATGACGTTTTCAAGTATGGTGCTCTTTCGGCGATAGAGCGTTCCGATTCCGACGGCCAGGATTGCGATTGGAATTGCAGCTTCAAATACCTGGGCGATCTTCAGACCAAGAAACGCTGCGGCGCCGGAAAACAGAATCGCCATTATTATTCCGTAAAAAATCGAACGGAATGAGAACTCCAAAACTTTCATCTCCGCCGGAACTATCGGCACATATTTTTCGCCGGGTTTGAGTTCGGTGTATGCGTTCGTCGGCAGTCCCGCTACTCCCACGTTCTGATGTTCCATTGGCAACCCCCTTATTGTGAAAAACTTTGATTTTTCTAAAGAATTGGGTATTGATTGTCAAGATGAAGCTGGGGATAGACATCATTCTGACAAAGGAAAGACACCTGGTCGAGGGGTGCAAAGTGGGTCTTCTCGCCAATCAGGCGAGCATAGACTCCGCCGGCCGGCACGCCGTGGATATCTTCGGATCGGAAAAGGACATCGATCTTCAGGCGCTTTTCGGCCCGGAGCACGGAATCGCCACTAAAGCCCAGGATATGGAGCCGGTCGCAAGCTTTGATTTCCCAGATTATAACAGAAAACTGCCTATATATAGCCTCTACGGCGATAGTTTTGAATCCTTGACCCCCACAGACGAGATGCTTTCCAATATCGATGTCCTTGTAATTGATCTTCAGGATGTCGGTTCGAGATATTACACATACGTCTGGACCGCCGTTTTGTGCATGAAGGCCTGCGCGAAGAGGAAAAAGAGGGTCGTCATATTGGACCGCCCCAACCCCATAAACGGTGTCGATTGCGAAGGCGCGTTGCAGGAAAAGGGTTTTGAATCGTTTGTCGGCCTTCACCGCCTGCCCATCCGCCACGCCATGACCATAGGCGAGATTGCCAGCTATATTAATGATAAGGAGAAAATAGGTGCGGATCTCCATATTGTGAAGATGGAAGGCTGGAATCGTCAATGGTTCTGGAGAGATACAAATCTCAAGTGGGTGAATCCCTCCCCCAATATGAGGTCTTTCAACGCCGCACTTCTCTATCCCGGTATGTGCCTGGTGGAGGGCACAAATATGTCGGAGGGGCGCGGCACCGATACCCCGTTTGAAATTGTGGGGGCCCCATATATCGATTCGGAAAATCTTATTTATGCGACTGAAAAATTGAATCTTCCGGGCGTGAAGTTGGCACCAACCTCTTTTATTCCAACCATGCAGAAATGGACCGGGGCAATATGCAACGGCGTGCGCTGGACGATCACAGACGAAAAAGCGTTCAGGCCGTATTTGACCGGACTTGCTTTCATCTGGGCGGCACACAGATTATATAAGAAAGACGGGTTTGCCTGGAGAAAGGAGAAATACGAATTTGTGTCGGATAAACCCGCGATCGATCTGCTCACCGGTTCGTCCTTCTTCAGGGAAAATATCGATAAGGGTTTTGATGAGTTGAGAGTTCTTGCCGAACCGTCCGCCGGTTTTGCGGAGAAAAGAAGCAAAGCACTTCTGTACTGATATGGGTAGCCCCTCTTATTTAAATCTGTCCAAAAACGGCGAACTTGCGAGGCGTGCGGGTCTCGCATACGGAGCTATGCGCTCGTGCATGTTGTGTCCCAGAAACTGCGCGGTGAACAGGCTTAAAAACGAGTTGGCCCGCCCGCCTCGCCTGCGAGACGCAGGCTCGCATGGCGGGTGGGGATTTTGCCGCACCGGAAAAGTTTGTAAGGTGGCAAGCTCCAATCTTCATAACGGAGAAGAACCGCCGATTTCGGGCACAAGAGGTTCCGGCACGATATTTTTTTCGAACTGCAATTTGAGATGCGTCTTCTGCCAGAATTATCCGATAAGCCAGTTAGGTAACGGAGAATGTGCAACGCCTCACGAGCTTGCGGATATGATGCTTCGTCTCCAGGATAGGGGCGCGCACAACATAAATCTTGTGACCCCCTCTCATGTCGTTGCGCAATTTCTGGCGGGACTCACAATTGCCGCGAAAAACGGTCTTAAAATCCCGATCGTTTACAATTGCAGCGGTTACGACGGCCTTGAGGCCTTGAAACTTTTGGACGGCGTCGTCGATATCTACATGCCCGACATAAAATATTGCGAGCACGAAATTGCGGAGCGCTATTCCGGAGCGACAAAATATTGGGACGCGGTTCGTCCCGCAATCAAGGAGATGCATCGCCAGGTCGGTCCCCTTGTCATGGATGAAGATGGAATAGGAGTTAAAGGAATTCTCATCCGCCATCTTGTTTTGCCGGGAGGGCTCTCATCGAGCGAAAAGATTTTTGAATTCATCGCGACCGAACTCTCGAAAGACGTCCCAGTTAATTTGATGAGCCAATATTTTCCCGCACACAAAGCGGTGGGCGATCCGGTCCTTGGCCGCCAAATCACAAAAGAGGAATTCAAAGAGGCCGAAGCGGCCCTTCACAAGTGGGGATTAACCGAGGGCTGGATACAACATATGTAAATGATTTCAGCTGGTTGCAAATTTCATCACGCAGTGCGTAATTATTTCCTTTGTATGGTCCTTCCCAAAACGGTATAATGCGCCAAATTCAAAAACCGGTAAGGAGTGTCGATGCCGGTATTCTGGTCAAAAAAAGTCTTAAGAAGCTTCTTCCCCGGGGCAAAGAAGGAGCCTCGCCACTGGGCTGTCATACAGAGGGCCAATAGGTCAGCCTCCTGTCAGATCCTTCCTCACTTCCATATCGTTCCGCCGAAAACTCCAAAGGAATGGATGGGCAGATGGGTGACCATCGACTTCTGACTTCCCTTCCATTCTCAAGTTTCGAGAACAAATAAAATTCCAACAGACGTGGCTTGATTACATCAAAGTTCCAAGACGACTGTTGCTTCTGACATAAGTCGAAAGGAGCATTTATGTTCATTGATGGATCTTTGCCCATAGGAATTGTCTGGAAGAGGGAAAACAGGGTTTCGAGCGACGAGGAGACCCTGGAGGTCTCGATCGAGAATCTTGTGCCCGATGACGCAGGCAAATTTACAGAGCTTGCCGGTTCTCTTGTCAAAGTCGACGGGACGACGAAGCTGAACGGTGTGTTCACTTATACACCGTTTGATGGTGAGGGAAAACTCACGTCGGACGGTTTCGATCAGGTGCAGCTCTACACATCTCTCAACGATGTTCAGAAATATCTGGGCGGAATGGGAATTGACGTCCCCGGCATCCTTGGGAAACAGCACGACGGCACCGCGCATCCCATAGTGGCGCATGCGAACGCCATAGACGATTTGAACGCTTGGTACGACGGCGAGAGCGACGATCTCACTTTTGGGACCGGCTACGGCAAGTGGCATCTTGCATCGGACAGCGACATCTCGATCCACGAATCGGGCCACATGATGCTGGACCACATCAACCCGAAGCTCGGGAACTGGTGGTCGGGTGAGGGGCGGGCCATACACGAAGGGTTTGGCGATGCCCTGGCTTCGTTGC
>JBGSNL010000009.1:0-53281 GCA_041739675.1 bacterium | reverse complement strand
TATTTCTTTAGATCGTCGGCTTGGGTATTTCAGAGACACCCGCACGATGTGAATTCTGGTATCGATTATGAGGCCATACGGAATTGGTACGCCTATTTGAAAGCTGATGGTGATCGCCTGTTCCGGCACGAAATGTTGTTGTCGGGATTCTCCCAGATCCTATTGGCATTGCATGATAATTGCATCGAAAATCGCCTTCGCTTGGCGTCTGGTCTATTAACTGCCATTTCAGGGTTGGAAGGTATTCTCTTGGAAGGAAGTGAGGACAATTGCATCCGGTACTTCTACCAACTCGGATCGGCGCTGTATAGAGAGTTCGCCAGTACTGAATTTCGTGAGGATCCCGCCAGAATTTTGAACGATACTGATGCGAGAAGATTTTTTAGGATCCTGTATAGGATACGATCGATGGCTGCTCACGGCTCAAAGGATATTTCGCCCCACTTTGATGAAGTGAGGGCGGGATCGCCACTGAAAAAAATGATAGGACTACTCAATATTGGTGGAGGCTTCTCTACTACAAATCTAATTTTTGCTTTTTGCCTTACGCTGAGACACGTCCTTTCTGTCTTAAATGGCCGGTTTTCTTACCCCAATTTGACTAGAGATGATCTGCTGAAAAAGTACGAAATCAGAGCGCCAAGCAGGATCGAAAGCGTTGTTGCATGTATAAAAAGAGCGATCATGCGCTAGATTAATAGGCGTACTGGCTAGGGCTGGTGCACTTCACTATTGAACTAACAGTCCCCGTAGGACTAAGTAGCTGAAATCATTCAAAGTCGATTTTTGAGGAATGGGTTGGTGCATTCTTTATGGGTGGCGCCCGCCAATCGCCAATCGCTTTTATCGTAATCGTAATCCTAATCGCCTTTATCGTTGATCACTTTTATTCATTTTGCTTCCGCTCAAATCAAATCCAATTTTGCGGCGGGGCTTTTCGGGATAAGACATTAGTTTTCTTATCGCATCGAAAAGTGAGCATATTGCCTTGTCATGCGTCGCAACATTGCGTTCAAGATCATCTAACTTATGCGCCAGTTCGCGGTGAGTTGCGATCATCTTTCGTAATTTCACAAATGCCCTGACAACATAGACGCTTGCCTGAATTGCCTGCGGGGAATTGAGCACGGTCGCCGCCATTATTACGCCGTGTTCTGTGAACGCGTAGGGCAATGTTCTTCGCCCACCTCTGCTTTTCATTTCAATAGGGATCGCTAATTGCGATCTTAAAAGGAGAAGTTCCTGTCTATTAAGCTGGAATAAAAAATCAGATGGAAAGCGATTTAAATTTCGTTTGATCGCCTGAATTAATGTCCTCGTATCTATTCCGTAAAGAGTGGCAAGGTCGAAATCGAGAATGACCTTTTCGCCACGGATCAACAATATTTTGCGTTCAACACATTCTGTCGAAATCATATGTTCCGCAGGCATTTTATCTCCTTATTTATCAGCATGTTACGCGTTTGAAATCACAATTTGTGATCTCAAACATCCAATTCCTTGTTTTATATGGTGAAATTGCATTTCAATAAATATACTTCGGTTTCAACTAGTTATACGTTTGAGGTCGCAATTTGCGACTTCAAGATCGCCATTTGCCATTTTTTTCAAAGGGAACGAGCCTATTTATTTTTATCAGCAAAATGCGTGCCTGAAGGGACGAAATAAAAAGCGGTTTAAAATTGGGAGATTAGAAAGTTACAAAAAGTCTGTTCATCAAAAATGCTGCAGCATTTTCGTGCATATGTCCGTCAATCGTACAATTTGTCGTACGGATAAAGGATCATTCCCCCTAGGACTAAATAGCTGAATTCATTCAAGGTCGATTTTCGTGAACAGGTGTTTTCAATGCCTTCCGGCCGCAGATATGGCATAATATATGGTATAGTATATGGCGAATCTTGACTTATGGTATAATATATGGCATATTTTATGGTATGAAGAACCTACTAAAGACGCAGCTTAGCCCTATTACATTAAAATACATTCAGCAGATAGGGGCCTTCAATGAACTGTGGGCGATATCCGAAGAAGCGAACAGGGATATATATGCCGGGCTCAAGAAAACCACGATCATCACATCGGCCGGCGCATCGACAAGGATCGAAGGCGCGCATCTGACGGATGAAGAGATCGTTCAGAAACTCGAAGGTCTCCACATCAAAAAGATTGCCGACCGCGATGAAGCGGAAGTCGCCGGCTACATCGATTGTATCAAATACATTTTTGATCACTTCAGCGAGCTTGATATCTCGGAGCACACGATAAGATCGTTGCATCAGATGATGTGTGCCTATCTCTCGAATGAAGTCTTGCCCCCCAATCAGAGGGGCGCGTATAAGAATGTGCCGAACTCCGTCGTCAAGATCGACCACGCGACCGGCGAAAGGGCGGTCATTTTTGAAACGACACCGCCCGGTGTGCAGACCGAAACGGAGATGAAAGATCTGGTCGGTGATTACAATGAATTCATAGACGATCCCAATTATTCCGATCTAGAAGTGATCGCCGCTTTCATCGTCAAATTCCTGGCTATACATCCGTTCCGCGACGGCAACGGCCGCATGGCGCGGCTTCTCACGAATCTCTGTCTTCTCAAACGGGAATATGAATTCTGCATGTTCACATCGCACGAAAAAGTCGTCGAGGATAATAAAGATGCCTATTACATATCGCTCAGGCAGACGCAGGCTACTCTTAACGCCTCGCCCGATCTTAACCCGTGGTTGATTTTCTTTTTGAAAACTCTTGAACGACAAATAGAGCTTCTCAAGAAATTATTGATTCCAAAAAAATCGGGCAGACTCACTGCGCTTGCCGATAAGACGCTTGAGACCATTCGTGCGCATCAACCGGTCAGCATCGGATTTCTGGAAAGGCAGACTGGCATCAAACGCGTCACTCTCAAAAATATTCTTTCGCGTCTTAAACATGAAAGTCTGATTGAAATGGAAGGGGCAAGGAAGGGAAGTTTGTATAGGATAAAGGGATAGGTAAAGCGTCTCGTCAATCATTCCTCCCGCCGCTTGCAATGCCTGCGGGAGAAGAGTAAAAAACGGGTAATTTTCCGTGGTCCAATTAACTTAGGAGCTATTATGATAGACACAAAATTGATCTTAAACCTGAATGAAAAGGTGAAGATGGAATTGGTTATGATGCCGGCCGGCAAGTTTATGATGGGTTCTCCCAAGCACGAAAAGGGCCGCTCCTGCCATGTCGAAGGCCCGGAACATGAGGTCAAAATTGCAAAACCGTTTTATATGGGCATTTATCCCGTAACGCAGGAGCAGTGGGAAGCAATTATGGGCGTCAACCCATATCAAAGCGGAAAGGGCAGCCATATACCTACAAACTGCGTCAACTGGGATGACTGCCAGATATTTTGCAGGGTGATGAGCGCAAAGGTGGGAAGGAAGGTGCGGCTTCCAAGTGAAGCGGAGCGTGAATATGCGTGCCGGGCCGGAACGACGACCAGATTTTATTGGGGAAACGACCCTGACTGCAAAGAACTTCCCAAATACGGTTGTGTCGGCTGCAACAGCGACGGATATTTGTTCCAGGTCGGCAAAGAAAAACCGAATCCATGGGGACTGTACGATATGATCGGAAATGTTTGGGAATGGTGTCAGGACTGGTTTCACGACAGCTACGCGGGTGCTCCGGCCGACGGCCGGGCGTGGGAAGAGCCGGCGGGGATCATGCGTATTCTTCGCGGAGGTTGCGATAACAGTGTGGGAAGAGAATGCAGATCGGCAAGTCGCGACTGGGGAAATCCGGGCAATCGCTGCGGGGATGTGGGATTCAGAGTTGTTGGTGAATTCACAGGTCAATTGTAACAAGGAGACCAATATGAAAATCGCAAGAATAGTTCTCTTAGCTCTCGCCATTTCAGGCATGGCAATCGGATTGGGATGCAGGAAGGCAAGCGCGGGGGAGGTGAAGACGCTGCTTGATAAGACAGTTTCAGTGGGCGCGGAAGGGGGAAGCGCAGAGGTATCGTTTGAAGCCCTGAAGGGACAAAAGATCAAGATTGAGCTTAAGGCCGCATCATCAAAAATGGAGCCGTATGGCTTCCTGCAAAGACCCGGCGGCAAAGAAGAGTACCGCCCAACTGTCGAGACGGCAAAGAACGCGAAGAATGAATCGGAATTTACTGCCGACAAAAAGGGCCGCTACAATCTGACCTTATTCGACGGCTCGAATCTAGGCGGAAAAGTTTCGGTGATCATAACGGCCGAATAACTTCGGCCAATTGGTCCGGCATTTCGACGGGAATCATGTGGCCGCCGCCTTCGAAAAGTTTCAGCTTTGCGCCGGGGATATTTTCTTTCAGCCACGAAGAGTTCTGAGGCGGCACAACCTTGTCCTCATTTCCCGCCACGATGAGCGTCGGAACTGAAATCGAGGAGATATTTTTATTCAAGCCGTATGCTTCCATCGCATTAAGCTGATTGAGATATGCGTGAAGAGGCTGGGGATTGTCGTCGCTTAAACGGAAATCAACATAGTCCTTAGCGCTATTTTTCTTCCTGTAAACCGATCCAAAAATAGTTTCAAAAACCTCGGTTAGCAGTTCAGGGCTCACGTCCGTTCTGCGGAACAGGCTCTGTGTATCTTCAGCGGGCGGAAAGGGGCCGTGCCATGACGGCAGGGTCGATACCAATACGAGTTTTTCCGCAAGTTCGGGGCGCCTGATCGCCAGCTCCATGGCAATAATTCCGCCCATGGAAAATCCCAAAACGCGAACCGCTTTGTCGCAGATTTGTTCTATAAATGAAGTGGCATCATCTGCCATTTGCCCGATTGTGTAGGCCTCTTCGGGTTTGTCGGTCTTGCCCGAACCGCGCATGTCGAAGGCGAGAAGGGTGAAATCGTTTTTCAGTCTTTGCACGACCGGCGCCCACAGGCGGATGTCGGTTCCCAATCCGTGAATGAGCACAAGCTCCGGACCGCTCCCCGTTTTTTCATAATAAATTTTTATATCGCCGCAGATAATGAATGGCATGAATTTGTCCTAATCCCTGGCCCTGAAGATGCGGCGTGCTAAAACGAGCAGACCCATATAAATCAGCGAAGCGATTCCCCATATCACGAATTCGAAGGGCCACAGATTGTGCGCCGTCGGGTCTCTCATGACTGCGATTATGATGACAGCGGCCAGAGAGATCAAAGCGAGAATGGGAAGTCCCGCAGCAAACTTCCAGCGGCCCTGCCATTTTTTCAGCGCAACGATCGAGCAGACGAGAGCGCCCAGGAAAAAAGCGGCTGCGACGATGGTCGCCGCAGCCGTGAAGATCATAGCAACTGAGTTATCTGTTGCCGGCATATTCTAAACTCTACAGACACTCCGATTTCGGCTTGCCCCAGCATCCCTTGAGAATGGCCGAGATGTCTTCTTCGGGTGTCGTTTTGACTACCATCGCGGCGGAGCCGGTGCAAACATGCGAGCCGTCGGTCGTGCAGACCTCGCCCAAACCGCAGCAGCAGCATGTTGCGCCGCAGGTGGTTCCCGTCTCGTCAGGACAATCTGCGTTCTCGACGCAGCAGGTGTTGTAGCCGGAGCCTTCCGCGCAATCACCGGGACAGTTTTCGCGCGTCTCGCCAAGTTCGCAGGAGCCGTTGCCGCAGCAATTACTGACAACCGTCGAGGTGCAGCGCGCCGGTGAGATTGTGTCGCACGGAGAGGTGCAGGCGTAGCAGTCGGCACTGCCGCAGTCATAGAACTGCGCGCAGCGGTTATCATAGCAGCGGTCGCCCGCGGTTGGAATGAGACCCGCACAAGCGAGCTCGATGCAGCCCGCGGCGATATAGTTGCAGTTTTTGCAGGCATCGGATCCGACAAATGGAATCCACGATGAAGCGCCGCAACTGTTCAGCTGATAGCATGCATCGTGATCGGCGCAGCAGGAGAGGGTGCACTGTGTGTCAGGGAACCAGTCGCATCCCGGGCTGTCCTTGGTTACGCATATTGCCGCCACTCCCATAGTTTGGCCGGCTACGTATGTGGCCAGAACGCCGGAGCTGTAGTTCGTGGGAAGGGCCGACAAAGGAGTAGTCAGCGCGATGTCCGTCGTTCCCGCAACGCCTGGGAATGCGAACGAGACGCCCGCCGTCGTGGCTGTAGCCGTGAGAATGGTGGTTCCAGTGGCGTCGGTGACCGTCGTTGTTTTTGCGCTCGCCGTGCTTGTCGTTGCCGCAGTGAGTGTGCTCCCGCCGCTTGTGAAGGTATTCGTCGCGGGATCAGTTTCGCCGCCGCCGCCGCTGTCTCCACCTCCTCCGCATCCGGCCATGACCAGCGCGAAACATGCGAGCAGGACCGTGCAACTGCGAATCATTTTCATAAAACCCCCTTTTGCAAAATTGCTTTGCATACTACCCGATTTATTTGAGCTCGTCTATCCAGTATTTCGTGTAGAACATCCGGTCCAGATCCTTTTTGTTCTTCTTGACGATCGCGATATTCTCTTCGGGTATCTGCACAAAAGTCTCAAGCGCCATGCTTGCCAGCGCCGCGCCGGCGTCGCTCTTCACGACTTCCGTCACAAGCTCGCGGTATTCCGGCGGGATCTGATCCGATTCAAGAAACAGACCGTAAGAGGCGAGCTGCTTTATCATAGCAGCTTTCGTCTTGTCGGGCTGGATTGAAAAGTAGCCCAAGAGGATATTCCCCATGAGCTCTCTGAAATCCTCCCATTTGATGTCGTTTTCTTTGAGAGATTTTTTGACGTCTTTTGAATTTTGGACCTTTTCGACGTACTTCAGGGGATCGGCATTTTCAAAGTTGGTGTTCTTGTCTTTCATTATCTCGGAGCGAAGCGGCCCCCTCATCTCACCGAAAACCTTCACGAAGGTGTAGAATTGATTCGGCGAGAACGCCTCGATATCGAAATCCTCCTTCGCGTGAGCGGTGCTCACGATTCCGAAAAATAAAACGGCGGCCAGAGCTAAAGTTGTTTTTTTCATGAATCCCTCCTGATGCAAATTTTTATCGAACGGCGCGATATTATCTGTTAACATCCGCCAAAATGAAGCCGAGGGTCAAGATAAAAGGACGCCTTCTCGGTGCCCACTGCTCCATAGCGGGCGGGGTGGCCAGTGCCGTCGAGGTCGGGAGCCTGATCGGCTGCACTGCGATACAGCTTTTCACTTCCTCAAATCGCCAGTGGAAGCAATCTGAACTTGATCCGGCCGACATCGAAAAGTTCAGGACGAACATGGAAACGGGGAGCGTAAGGCTCGCCTTTGCGCACGCGATGTATCTCATAAATCTTGCCGCGCCTGATTCTTCGATATTTCGCAAATCCGTCGATGCGATGACAGGCGAAGTGGAAAGGGCGGATGCGCTTGGCTTGCCGTTTGTTGTCGTCCATCCGGGAAGCCCAAAAGAGAAGGGGAGGGATTGGGGGATATTCAAAGTTGTGGAGGCGATAGGAAGGGTTTTTGATAGGACGTCGGATCTCAAGACGGGCATCGCGCTTGAAACGACGGCGGGGCAGGGCCATCAGCTTGGCAGATCATTCGAAGAACTGGCGGCCATAATGGATGTGGTCAAGGCGGGCAATCGTCTGGGAATCTGCTTTGACACGTGCCACGCATACGCTGCAGGATATGACATCAGATCGAAAGAGGGATATAAAAAAACTTGGCGGGAATTCGGTAAAATAATCGGGATGAAAAAACTCGTCGCGATTCATCTGAACGATTCGAAGGGGGAACTGGGAAGCAGGATCGATCGCCATGAACACATAGGAAGGGGAAAAATCGGACTTGCTGGTTTCAGGAATATAATGAACGACGATAATCTCATTAAGGTCCCGATGGTCCTTGAAACTCCCAAAGAGGACGATACATTCAAGAACGATTCAAGCAATTTGAAGACGCTGCTAAAATTGATCGGGAAGGGCGGAAAAAGATAATGCAGGCCGGTAAATTGAAAACGATCGGAATCGCGCTCGTCGTTTTGTCGGGTGTTTTCTGGCTTATTATCCCCGTCGTTCATCTCTTCAATATCCCGCTCTGGCTTGCAGGCACGATAGACGTGTCTTTGTTTGTCGCCGCGGAGATAGTTTTCTGGGTAGGCGCGGCTATCCTTGGAAAACCTTTTGTTCAGAAGATGAAAGAGATGTTCAAATTTTGGCGCCGGAAATCCTCTTAGCCGCAAGCTCAATTGCATCGACGATCTGCTGATAACCCGTGCAGCGGCATAAATTTGCAGCGAGCGCTTTACGGATTTCCTCACGCGAGGGGGTGGGATTCTTGTCGAGAAACGCCTTTGCAGTCAGCACCATTCCCGGCGTGCAAAATCCGCACTGTATCGCGCCGCAATCGATGAAGGCCTGCTGGATGGGATGGAGCTTGCCGTCTCTTGAAAGGCCCTCAATCGTCTCGATTCGCGATTCACTTAAGGAACTCACCTTGACGATGCACGACCTCTTCGGCTTTCCGTCTATGAGAACGGTGCATGTGCCGCACAGGCCGATATCGCACCCGCGCTTTGTCCCCGTGAGCCTCAGATCCTCGCGAAGAACGTCGAGAAGGGTGCGCTCCGGATCCGCGTTTACCACATAAGACTTCCCGTTAATGTTCAGTTTAAATATCTCTTTCATATCACTATCAGCGCGTTTCTGATCTTTTCTGGAGTTATCGGCACCTCTGTAAATCTTATCCCCGTTGCGTTGTATATTGCGTTCGCTACGGCCGCGCCCATGAGCTCATTTGTCGGCTCGCCAAGCGCCTTTGCCCCCCACGGCCCGGCGGGATCGGGATTTTCCACTAGTATTGCCTCAATCTCCGGCACTTCAGTGGCAGTCGGAATTCTGTACTTATCAAAATTCATATTTTGTATGACGCCGTCTTTATGAATTATCTGTTCCTTGAGAGCGAAGCCAAGCCCCATCGCAACGCCGCCGATGATCTGGCCGACAGCCATCTGGGGATTTATCGCTTTGCCCACTTCGTGCGCCGCGACGACTTTTTTTACCGAGACCTTGCCCGTTTTTGCGTCGACCGTGAGCTCCGCCGCTTGGCATCCGTAAACGTAAGTGAAGTAGGCGTCGCCTTGCCCCGTCTCTTCCTTCCAATGCACCGGTGGCCCCTGAAAAACCCCCAGCGCGTATAGATACATCTTTTTATTATGGCAGGCCGCCACCGCGTCTTCGAACCTTATTTTTTTACGCGGCTCTCCGGCGTTGATGATGTAACCGTTTTTGAAATGATACCCTTTTTTCGAAACGCCAATCAGTTCTTTAAGCACCGGCTTCATCTGATCTTTGATTTTTTTTACGGCATCCAGCACCGCATTTCCGCCGACCAGCGTTCCGCGCGATGCAACGGTCGGGCAGCTGTCCGTGATGGAGCTTGTGTCCGTGTCCATGAATCTGATTCTTGAGTGATCGACCCCGAATTCGGTTGCAAGGATGTGCGTCATCGCGGTCTTGAGTCCCTGGCCGTTTTCCGCCACGCCCACCTCAAGGATCATCGAGCCGTCGGGCTGAATGTTGACGATCGCCGCGCAGAAATCATTGCCCTCGGCTCCCAAAGAGACACCGCGGTAGGAGCAGGCCATGCCGACACCGTAATAGATCCCGTCTTCATTCATATTGCCCTTGCTGCAAAGACGATATTTTTTCTTCCAGCCGAACGCATCCAGCGTCCTATCGACGACTTCGTTTATGGAAACTTTGTGCTGATTAAATTTTTGTCCGGTGTGGGTCGTGCATCCTTGAGTGAAAAAATTCTTCTTTCGGAGCGCCACAGGATCGGCCCCGATCTCATGCGCGACGACGTCGATCATCGATTCGATCGCGAAATTCACCTGCGGGGAACCGAATCCGCGCATCGCACCCGTGAAGGTGTTGTTCGTGTAAACCGCGCGCGTGTCGCAGCGCACATTGGGCACGATGTAGGGGCCCGTGCACTGCACCGTGGGGCGCCAGATTACAAACGGTGACGTTGCGCAGTACGCGCCGCTGTCGGCGGTCATATCGATTCTCATCGCCTGAAATTTCCCTTTTTTATCGACGCCCACTTTGTATTTGAAATGGAAGGGGTGGCGCTTGTAGCTCTCGCGCACGGACTCTTCGCGCGTGTATGTGATCTTGACAGGCCGCCCGGTGCGAAGCGCAAGGAGCGCGGCGCGCGCACAGATCATGGAGATCGTGTCGTCCTTTCCGCCGAATCCGCCGCCGAGTGTGCTCTGGATAATTTGAACGCGGTTCAAAGGAAGGCCCGACGCCCATGCAACGAACTTCCGCGTCGTGAAAGGATGTTGCATGCCGCCGTAAACGGTGACGGAGCCGTCGGGATTTCTGATCGCCGTGCAAGATTCCGGCTCCATGTAGGCATGCTCGACGAATGTCGTTCCGAACTCGCGCTCGATGATGTTGACGCTCTTCGCAAATCCCTTTTTCACGTCGCCGTGCCTCACCTTATAAGATGAAGCGATGTTGTCGTGGCAGCCGGAATGAACGCAGGCCGCATTTTTGGCGAGCGCGTCAGCAGGTGTCAAAACGGGTTTGAGCGGCTCGTACTGCACGAAGATGCGCTTCGCCGCTTCGCGCGCGATCTCCTGAGTTTCGGCGGCGACCATCGCCACCACGTCGCCCATGTAGCGAACGCGGTCGCCGGCCATGACGTCATGGTCGTGGATCACGGTTCCCACTCTTTTTTTACCCGGGATGTCGTCGGCGGTGATCACGTCCACGACACCTTCCATGTCTTTTGCGGGTTTTGTATCTATAGATAATATCAACGCGGAAGGGTGGGCGGAGTAGAGCGGCACGGCATAGATCATTCTGTCGAATTTCAGATCGTCGGCATATCTCGCCTCGCCCGTGACCTTCTCTCTTGCATCGACCCTGATGACCATAACCAGCGTAATTTATGCCAAACAAACAATCGAATCCATAAAATTCTTTTTGTTTTTTAGGTATCTGTGATAAATTCCGCGGCATGATGAAGTACACGCTGATTCATCCCTCTTTCGATCCGCCGGAGGCCAAGTCGCCCCGCGAGCTCAAGGCCATAGCGGATCTTTTCTCCAGCGGCGAGACATTTCCCTTTGTGAATTATTGGAGCCTCGAGGAGGGGCCGATTCATCTGCTGAGCCGGGAGTTTCTGGATTTTCTCTGCTCTTTCAAGTTCGGTTCGAATCCGTTTCTGGACACGATAGGTAAGAGGCGCGGTGTGAAGGAGATGCCCCTTTCGGCGTGCGGAGCGCAGAGCGCTACGGCGGGGATCGCGGCCGCACTCATGACGAAAGGCGTTGGCCAGGGAGAAGTCATCACCACATCTTTGAATTTTCTGGGCGTGCCCAACGCCGTCATGCTGGCGGGCGCCGCGCCGAAGTTTGTCGATATAGATCCCGACACCCTTTGCATGGACATGAAGTCGCTGGAAAAGGCGATCGGCAAAGAAACGAAGGCGGTTCTCCTTGTCCATTTCAATCAGGTCGTTGATATCGAACCGATCGACGAAATTTTTGAAAGGCTTAAGCTCGATATCCCGCTTGTGCAGGACGCGTCCCTGGCGATGGGCTCCGATAATAAAGGCATGCCGGCGGGGCTTGTGAACCTGGGAGGCGGCGCCACGGTCTACAGCTTTGCGACATCCAAGACCCTTTCGGGTTTGGGCGGTGCAATCGTCGTTGCGAACGACAAGACGATCATCGAGCGCATACAAACTATAGGGTATCAGGGAATGAATTTCGCGAACCCCGAAGAACTTTCATCGTTCGGCGCGAACTTCAAGATGAACGATCTCAACGCCGTGATAGTTTTGGAGCAGCTGAAGAAACGCGTCGAAATTTTCGAAAAGCGCCGCAAGCTCAAATCATGGTACGATCGTGAGCTCGCCGATTTTGTCGATACCGGAAAAATCGCGATTCAGAAAGTCGGTTCCGGCAGCATCGTCACCCATTATGCGATCCTTGTCCCGGACCGCAGGGCGATCGCAAAAAAAATGGCGGACAAGGGCGTCATGCTGGGCTTCTGGCACGCCTGCCATCTGCAGAAAATCTATCAGGACCGCTTCGGCACCGGCCCGGGCACGCTGCCCGTTACTGAATCCGTGGCAAACCGCATAACATTTTTGCCGTTCCACACAAAGCTCACCGAAAAAGATGTCTCCTTCATCTGCAAATCGCTGAAAGAAGTTCTATAATTTCCAAATCTCTACGATGCTTTCCGCAGGATGGGTGCCGGAGCCGGCAGGGATTCGGGCGAGGCAGTTTGCAGACAATGCTCCCTTGAGATGCGCGGAGTTTTGCGGGCCGCTTGCCGCGACGGAAACGGAGCCGTTTTCAAATTGAAGATTTCCAAGGAGAAGCTGGTCGCGCTCGTTGTCGCGCGGGACGGCATTTGCCAGCTTGGCAGCGAGCCGCCGGCCGTTGTCTTGAAAGGCGCCCATCATTTTTCTGATAGCGGGGCGCGCGAAGAGTTCGAACGCCGTCATCGTCGATATGGGATTTCCCGGCATCCCGAAGAGGGGTTTTCCCTCAAGGGTTCCGAAGGCGAGCGGCTTTCCCGGTTTGACGGCCACGCGCCAGAACGCTTCCCGCCAGCCCATTCGAACCAGCACGTTGCGGTTAAGGTCGTAGTCGCCCACCGAAACGCCGCCCGTCATGATGATCATGTCCGAGGCCAGCGCCTCGCACAATTTTTCGGCGATGATTTTCGAATCATCGCGCGCAATTCCCAAGTCGAATGCGACTCCTCCGGCCGACTTTACCAGCGCGCAAAGCATCGCGGAGCTTGCGTTGAAGATGTGCCCCTCTTTGAGCTGCTGCCCCGGAGTGATGAGCTCGTCGCCCGTCGCAATGACGGCGACCTTCGGACGTCTCACGACATCCACATCTTCAAATCCCTGGCTTGCCAGCGCCAGAATTTCAGACGGTCCCAATACTTTTCCCCGCCCGATTATCGTTTCGCCTGCCTTGACGTCCTCGCCATGGAAGCGGACGAACTCACCATTTTGCGCCGCGCGGAAGATTTTTACACCGGTTACGGCGGCCTCCGTATCTTCCACCGCCACCACAGCATCTGCGCCTTGTGGCAATGGGGCGCCTGTCATGATCCTGACCGCTTGCCCGTCCTTTATGGTTTTTTCGGACATCCTTCCCGCAGGAAGATCGTCGACGACCTCAAGTGTTACTGGATTCTCGCGCGAGGCATTCAAAAGATCGCCCGATCTGACCGCGTATCCGTCCATCTGCGAATTGTCGAACCGCGGATTGGCGTAGTCGGCGCGGACGTCGTTTGCGGATGCGCACCCGAACGCGTCGTCAAGGGTGACGCGCACAACCTGAAGCGTGCGGACGTTTTCCGTTACGAGTTTTAACGCCTCATCCAGAGAAATCATTTTTTGACCCCGTATTTCGCAAAAATTTTCTCCGCGTTGCCGCCGAAGTGCTCGATCGTTTTTGCAAGCCTCTGGATGTCGACTTCCGTCATATCCTTGAAGGCCGCCAGCTTGCGTATGAAATCGGTGAAATCCGCGCCGCTCTCTTTCGAGAACATCTCGAACACTGACATGGGATAAAGATCGATGTTCGCGTCGGCCGTCGTTATGTCGATTCTTGAAATTCCCCTCGAGGGCGGCATGATCGGCGCGATATTTTTTTCAGCCGCCGCGAGCAGGATATCGAGATCGACCTTCTGTGCGTATCCCATTCGTTTCATCAGCGACACGAGCGCCTCAAGCTGCGCGTTGCCGCCCGCGCGCCCGATGCCGAGTAAGCTCGCGTCCACCGAATCGGCGCCCGCTTCGATCGCAGCGACTGTGTTTGCAATTGCGAGCCCCAGATTGTTGTGGCCGTGAAAACCCACTTTTATTTTGAGCTTCTCTTTCATCTCAGAGATTATTTTTGAAACTTCTTTCGGAAGAAAGTGGCCCGCCGTGTCCACAAGGTAAACGGTGGAGGCCCCCATCTTTTCCACGTCCTTTGCGGACGCCAGCAGTTTTTTGGGTTCAAGGCGCGATGCGCGCATCATCTGGAAGAAACATTCGATACCCAGCCTTTTTGCGTAATTGATATTTGTCTCGACGATGCGCACGTTGTCGCAGTTCGCGGCGAAGCGGATGAAGTCAACGTGACGGGCCACGGCGTCTATGTTTTCCTTTTTAGTGACTATTTCCGGCCCCGCAATGACGCCGATCTTCGCTTTCCTGACCGCCTTCTTTGCCGCCTCGACATATTCGCGGTCCGATGCGGAGGACGGAATTTTCAAATTTTCCCGCGCTCCCAGACCGCATCCGTGGCTCACCTCAATATAATCTATGCCGGCCCTGTCCAGCGCGGCGGCGATATTTGCAACCTGTTCAGGCAGGTATTGGTAATTGATCGCGTAGCTCCCGTCGCGGATCGTCACGTCCAGTATCTTCACGTCCTTTTTCATTTAACCCCCGATGCACGATATTTACATCTTTCATGGGTCGTTGCCAATAAAAACTCTTTGTCTTGACCCGACGGGGCCATCGCGTGTAACTTCGGCTTCATGTTCGGCAGAAAATCTTTCAGGTTCAGACCGTTCACGTGGTTTCTGGCAGCGATACTTGCAACGCTCGTAGCGTTTTTTGCGATAGGATGTTTTATCTATTCCGCGCCCAAATACAATGGGCCCGCCAGCGATCATTTTAACGGCAGGGTTTTTTTCAACAAAAACTCCACGGAGCGGGAACACTTCGGAAGTTTTCTCAAGTGGATATGGACAAGAAAACCCGGGTTGTGGCTGCCATACAGAGAATTACCTGCCGGTCTGAAACCGCCGGAGCGTGTGACGGGAAAAGACCTTCGCGTCACGTTCGTCAATCATTCCACCGTGCTCATCCAGATGGACGGGCTCAATATTTTGACCGACCCCGTGTGGTCGGCGCGCGTCGGCCCAGTCTCGTGGGCAGGGCCCAGGCGCCACATACCGCCGGGAATAAACTTTGAGGATCTTCCCCCGATCGACATCGTTCTTTTGAGCCACAATCACTACGATCATACTGACATCCCGACTCTTACGCGCCTTGCCCAGAAATTCGACCCGCGCATCTTCTCGGGGCTCGGAAGCAAAAGGCTCCTCAATGATAACGGCTTGAAAAGCGCCTACGAGATGGATTGGTGGGACTCGTTTGAGATAAAAAACGGAGTCAGACTTTTCTTTGTGCCGTCGGTCCATTTTTCTTCGCGAAGTTTCTGCGACCGCAACCGCACGCTCTGGGGAGGGTTTGTTATCCAGGGGCTTGCCGGCACGGTCTATTTTGCGGGAGACACCGGCATGGGGCCGCATTTTGAGGAGATAAAAGCGAAGTTCGGCCCGCCAAGGCTCGCGATCTTGCCGATCGGCGCGTCTGAGCCCCGCTGGTTCATGGCACCGGTCCATATTTCGCCTGAAGAGGCGTTTCAAGTACACCAATTTTTGCAGGCGGGAACTTCCATCCCCACGCAGTTTGATACTTTCAGCCTTGGCGACGACGGCCAGTTCGAGGCGTCCGAAAGACTTGCGCGCGCGATCATAGAAAGCGGCGAAACGCATTTCTGGATTCCGAAAGCGGGCGATGGCAGAGACGTACCGTGAATTTTTTTAACTTGGAATTTCACTTTTTTCGGCGCATTCTTCACGGCAACTGAACAAAGGAGGGGGATATGATGGGATATGGAATGGGTCATGGTCCTGCAATTCATGCGATCGTAGCTCTCGTGATCGCAACCGCGTTTCTCGTATGGGTGGCCGGCAAGGAAGGCAATCCGTACCAGAAGCTGGGGAAGGTGGTAGGCTGGATCGCCTTCATTCTCTCCGTGCTCATCGTTCTGGGCTCAGTTGCCATGTGCATCAATATGTGCGCCAAGGGCGGCTGGCCCTGCATGAGGGGGCAGATGATGCAGAAGATGATGGAAGAGGGAAAAATGCCGATGGGTCCCATGATGCGCGGCCCGCACGGCATGGGCCCGATGGGAACGCCTCCGCCCCCTGAAGAAAAGAAATAGCTAGTAGTGCGTGATCGACTCGCTGTCCTGGCTGGGCATCTTGAATTCCTTGTACATCTCCGGGACTTCAAACATGCCCGGCGTCTCTGTCAACGGCTGCACGTTGTCGTATTCATACGACCACGAGTTGTCTATCGCCGCGGTCTTTATCGGCATGCCCATGTCGGAAACGATCCATTGATAGATGGTGTCCTGATTGCTGCCAACGGTGTAGGTCACCATATATTTGTCCGCCTTGTGGCCGTTCACAATTTCGGAAGCTATGAATTTGCGCGAAACTTCGTTGGGTAACTTGTGAAAACCGGCGGCCATGTTTTTCTGCTGCAGCGGATATTCGACGTACATCTTTCCCCCCGGCATGACCACCCACACGACGTTCTTATCCGCCCTGGTGATAATAGTCGACTGGGGTATTTCCATTCTTGTCTTGTCTTTTGTAGAAAATATTTTTCCTGCAAAATTTTCGGCTTTGCTTATGAATTTGAAATTGGCCGAGAAATCTTTTGGCTGAGCCGGTTGCCCGCTTGCTTGCGGTTCGGTTGAAGTGCCCGGTGCCTTGACTTCGATATTCTTTTTACACGCCGCAGAGAAAATCATCGCGATCGAGGCCAGAAAGATGCAGACTCTTATCGTGTTCTTCATGCCGAGTCCTCCTTATATTCTCACCACCAGTTTTAAAAAAGCGTACACCGCGCAGATGCCAATGCCGATCGCCACGCACCATGCAAGCGAGCCGACGAAGTAAGGGTACACCATGAGCACGATTCCCGTTACGATCGCCGCGCCGTCGGGGCGTTTTCTGCCGTACATGAAAAATCCCATACCGACAAGGCTTATGAGCAGATACCAATAGATAAGGCCTATCGCAATGAGAAGCAAACAAGGGCTCCTTTTTAAAACGCGCTTGCAAGCGCCATTGCGACGCCCGGCACCCACTGGGCGCGGAAGCCGGAAGGATCCACGGCGTCGAGCCTTGTTTCAAGTTTCAGTTTCATGCCGTCCGCGATGAAATATCCCAGACCCAGGCTCATTTCATGGATCTGCTGCTTCGCGCCAGTCAAATTGAAGTATCCGTTCCCATCATCGAACTGATTGGCGTAGCTGTATTTCAAAAAAGTGTAGAAATTGTCGGTCATGTTCCAATGCAGGTTCAAAAGTGCGGAGACGTAAGACGTGTTGGGGTTATCGTCTATGCCGTAGTCGATCCTGTACGTTGTTTCGAATCCCAGCTGCAGATCCTCCACCGGCCACATGGAAAGAGTGGCGTCGACGCCGAATGTTATGGGCTTATCGCCGTTCGATTCGGGCCCTCCGAAAGGCGAAATGACGAAATAATTTTCCGCGGACTCATCGCCCCATGTGAACTCCAGCGAAGCCATGCCGGAAGGTGTGCTGTTCACCTTGAACGTTGTGTCGTCCGTGAGATTGTTTGCGACGGCCAGATAGAGAGCCACGTTATCGGTGAGCTGCGCCGAAATTTGCGCGCCGGTGATTATCGCCGGGTATATATTTGAGTTGCTTAGAATCGACCACGATATCGTGTCGTTGTTGTATGGTTCGAACTCCTCAAAGCCCGCCTCCGTGCCTATTCTTCCCACGGCCAGCTGAACGTCGTACGCTTTCCACAGCATGACGGTGGCGTAGGCCTGTTCAATGTCGACTCCCGGCGTACCCAGCCACGATCCCGACTGGGATCTTCCAAACAGAGTGTGCGCGACAAGGCTCGCGCGCTCCCCGAACGCTTTTGCGATGTCGAGCTCAAAGACCTCCATGAAGGCCTCGAAGTTGTCCTGATCCTTCGAGGGTAGGGTGCAGTTTATTGCATCGGGTATCACCGACCCCAGTACCCCGGCGGTTGTACAGTCATTTGTGAACTCAGTAGGGGTTCCGCCCGTGAATCTTTGCCAGCCGATGCCTGCGTTGAAATAACCGGCCATGCTGAAGTCGCCTTTGACCCAGCTCCCAGAAGACTCCTGCGAAGGCTCCTCCGAAGGCTCCTCCGACGGCTCCTGCCCATGGGAAGGGAATGCAAAAAATGTCGCTGCAAGCAAAACGGTTGTGAGAATGATCTTTTTCATGGGATACGGTAAGTCAAACTACTTGAAATCTAGGATTAAATCAACTGGTAGCATCGGTTTGGCCTATTTTTTGATGCCCAAAATTATGGTTGCGCCGGCAAACAAAGAGTGCAATTAGTCGGGCGGGAGGTGGGGTATGAAGAAAGCCATACTTTTTTGCGCGGTTTTTTTACTCTTCGCCGCGTGCAACAATAACAACAGTCCTTCTCCCGCGGATCTCGACGTCGTTCCCGGAGATTATTTCAGCGAGCTCATGGTAAAGTGGCTCGGCGCGGTTTCTCCTGAGAGTGTGACGGTCGAGACAAAAATCAAAAACACCAAACGGCTCGATCTGACAATCAAGGGATATGACCTCGGAGAGCTTGTGAGTGAATGCGCGGGCTCGGTCGATTTAAGCGATGCGGACTATCAGAACGTTCTCGCACTAATCAAGACCGCCAATTTGTATGAGTACAAACCGCCGGAGATCTCCGACTCCAATTGTGCACCGCCGGTGGGATCGGCGGGCGTCACCGTGAGCTATATAAGAAGCGACGATACCCACAACCAGTTCACGACTCTTTGCACGCTGGATGAAGACGTGACCAAACTTCTGGATGCAGTAGATATGCTTGCGGAGAAATACGTAACGGACTGCACGTGGGATATGGTCGCCGGCAACCTTTCTGAAGCGCCTCCCGAAAGCTGAAATCTATTCTATCACGTCGCCGGACGGCGACGTGAGCCCGAATCCGCCGGTGCCGAAATTGTCCACGGATGCTGAGATCTGACAGTCGTCCGTTCCAGCGTGTGTCGCGGCGTTATTCCAAGTATAGTTCCCGGATGTCGGAGCCTCGGCCGTGAGCACAAGTTCGGCCGCACACCCCACAGATATCTGGCCCATACTGGCGGCCAGAGGACAGACGTGGACATCCGTTACCGCGGCGCTGCAAGGGACGAACATGACGATCGATCCTTCCAGCCCTGCTTTATCGGTGGCGGCGGGGAAATGGGCGAGCGTGTTGGCTGCATCCCGCCCGGCAACCACATTCGTGAAATCGACGTTGCTGTTTGTTGTGAACTGCAAAATGATGTCGTCCGAATCTGCGCGCAGCTGGACCGCGGTTCCTCTTGTCACACCGCTTATCACGTTGCCCGTTGTGTTCGTAAAGGCGAATCCGGCAGGGGCGTTGCTCAGCGAATCGATTGTCGTGTCTTCGCCGCAGGATGTGAGCGACAAAACTCCGCCAAAAAGAACAAGCGAAACCAGAATTATTTTTACACTTTTCATAAACACCTCCCCACCACCATCGATGCCGACGTGATCTCCGGAAGCGGAACTTCCCTGACGGAAGAATAACCCGCATCTTCAAGCCATTCTTTAACCTCGCCGAACTTGTAATCGCGGCCTTTCGTGTGGATCAGCATATGTACGGAGAAGATTGCGCCGTACGGGGGTGTCAGACCGTCTTCGCTCAAAATGTGATCTTTTACGACGATCCTTCCACCTTTGCTCGTCGCCGCGAAAAGTTTTTTCATAAGCGCGGCATTTTCCTCAAACGATTCGCTGTGGATGATGTTGGATACGAAGATCAAATCATATGAACCGGGAACGGGATCCTCATTGAAATCCGCTGGGATAAGTTTTACGCGGTCCTTGTATTCCGGATAATTCTTCAAAACTTTTTTTGTGACTTCAAGCGTTCCGGGCAGATCGAGGATTGCCGCCTTCAAATCCGGAATTTTTTCGCAGAATCCGTATGTGAACGTGCCCGGCCCTCCGCCCACGTCCAGCAATGTTTTGACGCCTGAAAGATCCAGCGCGTCCGTTACCATTGCGGGAAAATTTCCGGCCGTGGAAAGTCCGTGCATCGCCATGATGAAGCGCTCCGTATCTTTCGGATCGTCCTGATGGGCGCGGCTGTGCGGAATGGGTTTCCCGGTCCTTATCACCTTTTCAAGTTTTCCCCAGCTCTCCCAGCCGTCTGCGGTGTGAAGCACGAGCGCGCCGTAAAAAGTGGGCGAATCGGAGACGAGATATTTTTGCGCAACCGCCGTGTTGATGTAGCGATCGTTGCGCTTTTCGATCAGGTTGAGGACGGCAAGCGCATCCAGCAACAAACCAGTAGCGCGGCAATCAAGGCCCAGCGAATCCGCCACACCCTTTGCCGACCTCGCCTCGGAGGCCAGCCGGTCGAAGATTTTGAAATGAACCGCCGTGTGCAGAATGCGCGCGGTCTTGTAACCGTCGTTCATGTGCATGAGATCTTCGAGATTCATGCGCGCATCATTATATAAGGTTGAGGCCAAGGTCAAGGTTGAGGGAAATTATCTTGCTATCCATAGTAGGCCGGTTGTGAAGGAAGTCGTGTAATCGTTCATGTCGAACATGAAGCCCAGGCGGAAGGATGTCCAGCCCCAGAACATTATCTCCCAGCCCATCTCGATTATCGGATGAAAACCCTCCATCGGTTCGTCCGATGCGATCGCCTCGGTGAATGCGAAAGTGGATGTGACGTAGGCAAAATGAAGTCCCGTGATCCTCATGTCCATATCGAGCGAGACAAAGCCGCGGCTCTGACGGGCCAGCACCGATTCATCGACTGTGAAAGGCATTGAGCCGCCGAGACGCAGGCGCCATTCCATATCCCGCCAGGCGCGATAGAAAACTGGGATGGAAACCGACAGCATCCACGGCGGACCGGAAATATCCGCACCGAATCCGTAGACAAATGGCCATTTGATGCCGTTTCCCTCCGCCTCCTCTATGCGTTCCTGAACCACGGGCGAGAATTCAGATTGTAAAATTTCCTCGTCCCACTGGGGAGTGACATAATCGGTTATGTCGAAGTTTTGGGCCATACCTTCAGGGTCGGCCGCAAGATCGAAATAAAATCTCAGGCCCGCCTCGTTCACCACAATGTCGGAATGAGAAATGATTCCCGTCAGCGCGCTTCCCAGAACTCCAAACTTGTGCGTGCCGAGAAGGTCCGCGAGCCAGCACAGAAAATAAGAGTTTCTTACCATTTCAGGGGTTGGGCTCAAGAAAAGGGCGGTATCGGAATCTTCTATGAATGCGATGATATCGTTTCTTGTGCTTTCGATCGTTTCTTCGTCGGTTCCCAGGCCGCGCGATTCGAGATAATTTTCCACGTACTCATCTGTAATTTCTATTCCCTCGCTCCACAGGCCCCACGAGAGGGCGTAGAGCTCGCCCAAACCCGGCGCATATTCCTCGACCGCACTGTAAATGAAGTGGTAGTCGTAGCCCTGCTGTACAAAGTGCGCCAGCTTGTCGGTCCCCACATAGATGCGGTTGCTGTCATGATCGGTGAGCATGATGAGCGGGCTCACGACGGCCGAGTGCCCAAAACTTTGATAATCGACGCGGTCTACTTCGCGGAGGGCTGTCTCATAAACAGGGGTGTGCGCGATGTAGCGGTCTGGAAGATTCTCGATGAAATCCTGGACCGTGGAAACAATGGCGCCGGAGCCCAGTATTTCGTAGACATCCTTTGCAATCTCGGCGCCGTATTCCTCTTCGTTTGCAAATTCGTTTTCTGTCTCCTCTTCGATCGCCTCTTGTATCGCGCGGCGGAAAATTTCGTTGATACGGTCGTTGGCTGTCGCTTCCGGTAGCAAGCGAACAAACTGCGGAAGGTGATTTGGCTCGACTTCGGACATGGGGGCCTCTTGGAAGGCCCAATTAGCCTATCAAAGAGGATATCGTCAAGCGCTGATTAAGGCCGTTTCTGCGGCGGCGATTGAGTGAATCTTCGTCGTATCGAAAATCGGGATATCTACGTCTTCCGGACGTATCAGTAATGGAATCTCCGTGCAGCCCAGGATAATTCCCTCGGCTCCGTTTTTTTTCAACGAATCTATAGCCGCTTTATATTTGTTTCGCGATTCCTCCGTGAAAATTCCTTTGGTGAGCTCGTTGAAAATTATGCCGTGGATTTCTTTGCGCGTGGTTTCATCGGGAACGATCGCTTCCAACCCGTATTTCGCAAGGCGTCCGCCGTATGATCTGTCTTCCATCGTGAAAGTAGTGCCCAGAAGCCCGACTTTTTTCAAATTGTTCCTTTTTATTTCAGCGGCTACGGCATCCACCATGTGTAGAAGCGGAATTTTGACATTGCCCTCCACTTCATCAGCAACCTTGTGCAGAGTGTTTGCGCAGATGAGAAAAAAGTCCGCGCCTGCGCCCTCAAGCTTTTTTGCTTCGTCTGAAAGCAATGTTGCGATCCCTTTCCAGTCGTTTTTATGCGCGAGACGCTCGATCGCTTCATAATTTATGCTGGTGAGGATTATCTTTGCGGAATTGTGTCCGCCCAGCTTTTTTGCCACGGTTTCATTTATGATGCGGTAATATGTGATAGTGGAATGCCAGCTCGTCCCGCCGATGAGCCCGATTGTTTTCATGAAGCCTCCTTGATAGCGAATGTCTATCACTAAAAACCCCTGTGTCAACGGCAGGTTATAAGATTTTTTGGCGAAGAGGTTGACAAGTGAACGAGCGTTCACTTAGTATCCGTTCACCATGACGCTCGCACCAAAACCAATAGACGAAAGGGTGGTCGAAAAACTCCGGCGCTTTTACCGTGCCAATCGCCGACTTCCTACTTATTCAGAGCTTGCGCAACTCTTCGGTTACAGTTCCAAGAATGCGGCGTACCGTCTCGCACAAAAATTGATCGATGAAGGTTTCATAGAAAAAGACGAAATGGGCCGCCTCAAACCGATAGGCGAAAGGCTTGGCATTCCGCTCATCGGTTATGTTCAGGCCGGCTTTCCAACGCCCGCTGAAGAGGAGCTCATCGATACGCTATCATTAGATGAATATCTGGTAGAAAAACCGACGGCATCGTTCATGCTCAAAGTTTCGGGCGATTCGATGAAGGACGCCGGAATCCACGAAGGCGATCTTGTGATTGTGGAACGCGGCTGCGAGGCCAGGCATGGGGATATCGTCCTTGCATGCGTGGACCGCGAATGGACGCTCAAATATTATGAACGGAACGGCCGCGAAATACTTCTGGTGCCTGCAAATCCGGATTACCCCGTCATCCGCCCGAAGGGCGAGCTGACATTGGGGGGCGTGGTGAAGGCAGTGATAAGGAAATATTAAATGAATCAGCCGATTACAATTCACAGCTGGCCGCGCGCAATCGCGCACATAGACGCCGACGCTTTTTTCGCAAGCGTGGAGCAGGCGCTCCATCCGGAATACAGGAATCGTCCCGTCATTACAGGTGCGGAACGCGGAATCGTCGCAGCCGCATCATATGAAGCGAAGGCGCGCGGGGTGAAACGCGGCGTGCCTCTCTCGGAGGTCACGCGCATCTGCCCCGATTGTATTTTACTTCCCAGCGATTATGAAACGTATTCGCTCTTTTCAAAGCGCATGTTTTCGATCATGCGAAGGTACACGCCCGAAGTTGAGGAGTATTCCATAGACGAAGCGTTTTTAGATCTCACCGGAACGCGAAGACTTCATCGCACCGATTACAAAGAGATCGGCCGCATGATTCAAGATGATATAAAAAAAGAGTTGGACATCACGGTTTCAGTCGGCATCTCGCTCTCCAAGGGCACGGCGAAGCTCTGCTCGAAGTTCAGAAAACCCGCGGGGCTCACCGCCGTGCCCGGAAAACATCTGCATCTTCTCCTGGCCCGCACGGAACTTTCAAAGGTATGGGGGATCGGGCCCAACACCACGGCGCTTCTTCAAAAGCACGGGCTCAAGACTGCGCTGGATTTTGTGAGAAGGCCCTCCGAATTTGCGAAAAGGCTTTTGGGAAAAGTGGGCGAGGAGCTGTGGCTGGAGCTGCGCGGGGAATATGCCAATAGGATCGACACTATCGGCAAGCTAAAGCAGGCGTCCATTTCAAAGTTCAAGACCTTTACGCCGCCGATTGCGGATCGTGATGTTGTTCGAGCACGGGCACTCAGAAATCTCGAAGGTGCCTGCATAAAGGCAAGACGCTACGATCAGGTTGCGGGAAAACTTGTCCTTTACCTGCGCGGCCAGGATTTTTCAACCGACGGGCTGGAAATCCGCTTGGATCGCCCGTCGGCTTCCCCTGCAGACCTCACTGCAACGCTGCTCGAACTTTTCGATCATATTTATCGGTCGGGGAAATTGTACCGCGCAACCGGCGTCGTCCTGGCGGAGCTTGTCGACAGCATGCCGTTGCAATTCGGAATTTTCGAGGAGCCTGAAAAAATCCTCAAGCACAGAAACATTTTTGAAGCCGTTGACGCCATCGGCGAGCGTTTCGGCAAACACACGATCTTCCTCTCGGACGGCTTGAAAATCCCAATGCAGCATGAAGGCCCCCGCGGCCGCGTTCCCAAGCGCCGCGCCGAAATTCTTCACGGTGAAACCTCAAGACAGCATATCAAATTGCCGATGCTGCATTAACGTCGCTTGACTTAACTGCAATTTTGTCTTTTGCTCCGCCATTATGCCACGAAAGATTTTTGGAGCGGCGATTGTCGGTCTTGCGGCCGTGGTTATAGTTTTAGTCGCAGCGATGACCGACCTTGTACAGACCTGGGAGCTCAAGACCTACGATGCGAGGATGTCGCTCGCCGTAAAATTCTCCGCTGAAAAATCCGATGATGTCGTCCTCTTCTATGTCGACGAACCGTCGCTTGAGTATTTCAAAAAAATGAACGTCTCGTGGCCGTGGCCGCGAGAGCTCTATCCCATGGCGCTCGATTTCTGCCGGAGGGGCGGCGCGAAGGCCGTTGTCTTCGATCTTTTTTATTCGGAGCCTTCCGTCTACGGCGTCCAAGACGACGAAACGTTTGCAAACGGAGTGATGCAGGGGCCGCCGTCATATTTTGTTCTGTTTACGAGCGGAAACCAGGGCGAGGAGGATCCGCGCCTGCCGGAAGTGCTCCAAAAAGGAAGCATCGGTCTTGAAGGAACTCCACCCGATTTCTTACCTGACGTCGGGTCGTTTGAATCTTTGCCCATTTCCCCGCTTATTGTTGCCGCTGCCGGCTTCGGGAACGCGGAGGCCGATCCCGATATCGACGGAATTTATCGCCGCATAACTTTGCTTCAACGATATAAAGACAAAATTATTCCCGCAATTTCATTTAAGGTTGTGGCCGACACTCTCAAATCTCAGGTCACCGGTCTCAAGTCCGGCATTTCGTTCGGCGGCTGGCACATCCCTCTGGACAGCGACGGAGAGATGATGATCCGCTACTACGGCCCAGCCGATACTGTGACATCATTTTCGCTGGCGGGGGTGATGCAATCGTCGTTGCAACTGGCCGAAGGAAAAGAGCCTGCGTACGATCCGGACGTCGTTAAAAATAAAATAGTGGTCATAGGTGTCGCGGCGCCGGGCCTCTATGATTTGAAACCGATGCCGCTCTCGCGCGTCTATCCCGGTCCTGAAATTCACGCGACGATAATCCAAAATCTTTTGAGCCGCGAAGCGATTGTTCCGACGCCACCTATAGCGCAGATCGCTATCATTATATTGGTTGCGCTGGCGGCGGCGATAGGCCTGGCACTCATAAAAAGCTCGTGGGGAATTGGGCTCCTCATAGGAGGTATCGGTGTCGTCTATGTCGGGGGTGCGACGGCCCTCTTCACACAGAATTTCTGGATGCCGGTTGTCCAGCCGGTCCTTGCATTGGCCCTCTCGTCGTTCGGTATGGTCGCCAAAAATTATCTGACGGAAGGGCGAAAGAAAAGGCAGATCAAGCGCGCGTTCGGCCAGTACCTCTCGCCCCACGTCGTCGCCGAGATTTCAAAAAATCCCGACAGCGTCAAGCTCGGCGGCCAAGAGCAGATGCTTACTTTGTTTTTTTCCGACATCGCCGACTTCACTTCGATATCTGAAAAGATGACGGCCACAAAACTCGTGACCGATCTCAATGAGTATCTCACTCACGTAACGCGCATCGTCCTTGAGCATGACGGCACGCTCGACAAATACATAGGCGACGCCGTGATGGCCTTCTGGGGCGCGCCTCTTGCAATTCCCGATCATGAGGTGAACGCCGTGCTTGCGGCGCTTGCAGTCCAGGAAAAGCTCGTGGAGTTTCCCAATTTCATGACGCGCATCGGAATTCACACCGGGCCGGTTGTCGTCGGCAACATCGGCAGCGAGCAGCGTTTCAATTATACGGCGATCGGCGACACGGTCAACCTGGCTTCACGCCTTGAGGGCCTCAATAAAAAATTCGGAACGCGTATCATCATAAGCGAGACGACCTACAACCGCGCCCATGATGTGATCTACGCCCGCGAGATCGGCCGTGTGCGGGTGAAGGGGCGCGCCGAACCGATCGGCATATATCAGCCGATGGGGCGCAAAGGTGATATTTCACGGGAGACGATCAGTGCTTGCGAAATGTTCCACGACGGATTAGTAACTTTCCGCGACGGGAATTTCACCGAGGCGTGCGCTAAGTTTGAAAAAATGGCGGGCAAAGATCCGGCGGCCGGGTATTACAAAAAACTGTGCATCGAATACTTGAGTTCGCCGCCGCAAAATTTTGACGGAGTAATAACGTTTGAAACGAAATAGGCCCAGCCCGACACGCGAGACGAGCTCGCGAGGCGAGGCGGGCGGGAGGTAAGTATGAGGAAATTGCTTTTGGCCGTGCTTGCCGTGGCGTTTCTGGCAGGCAGCGCATGGGCGGCGTCTATGAACGTCCAGGTGCGCGAGGTGGACGTGAAAAGTTCCCCCAATTATATGTCGGGAAGTGTGGGGAAGCTTGGTTACGGTGCAAAGGTGGAGACAGGCGACGAGGACGGGAGCTGGGTGAAGATATCTTCCCCGTCGGGATGGATACCCAAAACAGCAGTGACGAAACACTCCGTCGATGTCAACGCGGACGCGAAATTTTCTGGCCAGGGCGCATCGCGCGACGAAGTGGCTCTTGCCGGAAAAGGTTTCAACCCGCAGGTTGAGGCCCAATACAAGAGAGACAATCCGAACCTTGCAGCCGCATACTCAAAGGTCGATTGGGTGGAATCGCAAACAGTGCCGCTGCCGCAGCTGAACGCGTTTGCGGCCGCCGGAAAATTGAAATAAGCTCAAAGGTAAAGGAGATTCACTTATGAAAAAATATATCATTATCTTGATGGTTGCTTCATTTTTCGCGGCGAATGCGCAGGCATTCGACATCGGCAGCGCAATCGGCACGGCTGTGACCGGCGCGCAGAAAATGGCCGAGGCCAGCAAGGACATCACACCATCCGAGGAACATTACATCGGGCGCGCTGTCGCCGCTATGGTGATAGATAAATATCCGCTGGTTCAGGATCCGGCGCTCACGAAGTATCTGAACGAAGTCGGGCTTGTGGTGGCATACAGTTCGGAGCGTCCCGAGACGTACGGCGGTTACCACTTCGCCGTGGTAAGTAGCGCTGATGCAAACGCGTTTGCCTGCCCCGGCGGTTTCATCTTCGTGACGACGGCACTCTTAAAAGAAGTGGGAAGCGAAGACCAGCTTGCCGCAATTCTGGGTCATGAGATCGCGCACGTCGCGCATCGTGACGGCATCAACTCTATAAAAAAGAGCAAGTGGACCGATCTGGGTTTCTATGCGGCGGGCGAAGCGGCAGGGCGTTTTTCGCCGGCTGAAGTCAAGGATCTGGCCAACGTGTTTACGGGTGTGATCAGCGACGTTGGCAAAAAGGTTATCGAGAGCGGCTACAGCCAGGGCGACGAGAGAAATGCCGATTCGGCCGGCGTTCGTTACGCATCGGCGGCCGGATACGATCCGAACGGTGTTGTGGCGTTTTTGCAAATCGAGCAGGAGAAGGGGGCCGATATGAACAGGGGCCCGTTTGCGTCGCATCCCAAGACGGAGGCGAGGATCAAGGATCTGAAGGCCGAGATTGAGAAGGAAAATTTGAGCCATCAGGTGGCAGAGGTGAGGACGAATCGCTACAAGGCGATCGCCCGCCGGTAGGGCATGGATTTGATCGACAAAAGCCCGCCAGGATTTCCGGCGGGCTTTTTTATTTGCAGCAATTTCGGTCACAGCGCATGAAAATCATGCAGCGACGAGTGTTCTTTTTTTTATAAAGGTCATTTCCGCAAAAAAAGTGTGGCACAAAGATTGCTAAAACAGATGGCATGCTGCTCGTCATTTTAGCAATCGTGGGCCAGATTGCCGCCAAAATGCCTGCCATCCCGGAGGGGCCGGACGTCAGGGACGTCCAACAGGTGGCCATAGATTACGCGCGCATCGATATGAATGAGGCTGCGAAATGGAAAAAGCGCGCAAAAGTTTCGGCGGCGCTTCCGCGTCTTCAGTTCGATTATATCAGCCGCCTCAGAAATTACGTGAACGTCGACGTGAATGATAACGTTTATGTGGGAAGCGACAATGTCGTCGTCGGCCCAGAGGAGGGTTCGTACAAAGAGAGCGCGGACGCGCAGCAGAGTTTTGGCGTGAAGGCAGTTTGGGCGCTCAACGAACTCATCTTTAGCAGGGATTCTCTCAATGTCTCCCGGGAGGCGCTCAATATCGTGCGTGAACGAAATGTGCTCCTCGACGCGGTGAACAAACACTATTTTGAGAGAAAAAAGCTGATAGGCGAGATTTTAGAGATTGATGCGAAAAAGGTGCCCGACTCCGAGATCCCCAAAAAGAAACACGAGCTCTTCATAAGGCAACTTGCCATGGAAAAAGAGACGGCTGTGCTGGACGCCCTGACAGGCGGCTGGTTTTCAGCACAGCTCGGTCCGTGACCAAAGAAGATTTGCCTCATATAAAAAAAGGTATTAGAATGCCCCCTCAAGTCAGGGGGATCCATGAAAAAGATCATTTTTCTGGGCATATTGTCCTGCATATTATTTTCCGGCGTAGCCCAAGCCCGCGAGTTTAATCTCAAGCTCAGTCCCGGATGGGGATATCTCGGGCTCATGAACGATCAGGCGTTCAACATCCGCAAATTCCCCGATCTGATGCTGAACATGGAAGGGGCTGTAGAGGCGACGCGCCATCTGTATCCGGCTCTTGAGGTTATGTACGTCCACAGCTCGCAGAAGAATAAATGGTTCGCCGGCGGCCTTGATATGATAGGAATCGGCATCGGCCTGAAAGTGCTAGTGAAGCCCTCCGATTACGATCCAGAGACGGGCGACATTTTCGATCGGGCGAGATACTGGTTTTTTGTGGCCCCGGGCCCCTATATCACGAAAATCGCGTCGAATACCGGGGGTATCGGCGCAGGCACGACCAAGGTGAGTTTTGGTGTCGACATCGGCGCGGGAGTTGAATATTACTTCTCGAATCATTGGGGGGTGGGCGGACAGATCAAGTTCGTGTACGTAGGTTATTCGGACGATTACATGCTCTTGAACATCGGTCCGTCCCTTTGTGCAAGGTTTTGAAGATCGGGCGTTTAGCTCAGCGGTAGAGCGCCGTCCTTACACGGCGGATGTCGCAGGTTCAAACCCTGCAACGCCCACAATAAAAGCAGGCGCAGGGTATCAGGCTTAGGGCTCAAGGTTAATGGCCGAAAATAATTTATTGATTTCCTTGTGCCTTACGCCTTATACCTTACGCCCGTAGTTTTTGGGGACGTAGATCAATCGGTTAGATCGCCGCCCTGTCACGGCGGAGGTTGCGAGTTCGAGCCTCGTCGTCCCCGCAAAAAATCTGTGATGCACATAAATCTCATCCACGCTGTAATTCTTGGTATCGTTCAGGGAGCAACGGAGTTTCTGCCCGTTTCAAGTTCGGCCCACCTCGTAATTTTTCAACATCTTTTCAACCTCGATATGGAAGCTGGGCCCATCGTTGCCTTCGATGTGTGCCTGCACATTGGAACCCTCTTCGCGGTTCTCCTGGCGCTCCGAGATGAAGTGGTCGTCATCATGAAAGGTCTCTTTGCAAAATCGCAAACGGGTGAAAAAGATGCGGAAGAGCTCTCCGGCGGATTTTCATCCGGCCAGGGGTTCCGTGCCGTCTGGCTGATTCTCCTTGGCACCGTGCCGGCCGTCATTTTGGGATTTGCCTTCAAGGATTTCTTCGAGAGTCTTTTCACAAAGATGTTTCCGGTGGGAATTTCACTCATGGTCACGGGCTGCATTCTTTTCGCCACGCGCTTCGTGAAAAGAAACGACGTCAAACTTTCCGGTATGAAATGGTGGCACGCAATCGCTGTTGGGTTGGCACAGGCTTGCGCAATCATTCCCGGCATCTCGCGCTCCGGCAGCACAATCTCCATGGGTCTGTTCACAAAACTCGATCGCCAGCTCGCCGCGAAATATTCCTTTCTTCTCTCGGTCATCGCCATCGGCGGCGCCGGCCTTCTTGAGTGGAAGAACCTGCGTTTCATCTCGCAGGAAAATTTAGTGCCGACCCTTCTTGGAACGCTTGCCTCTTTTATCGTGGGTTATCTCTGCGTCCGGTGGATGCTTGCCATCATGCGCAATGCGCGCTTCTCACTCTTTGCTGTTTATTGCTGGGTGGTGGGCCTGGGCGTGATTCTCTATTCACTTCTTTGATTTCAAATTCTTTAACCTCTCCCTTATGACGCGCTCGTAACCGTTCTCGGTGGGATCGTAATACACTTTCCCCTTCAGCTTTTCGGGAAGATAAGTGACTCCGGATGCGAAGTGGCCCTCAAAGTCGTGCGGATATTTGTATCCCTCTCCGTATTTCAATTCTTCCATGAGTTTTGTCGGCGCATTTCTTATGTGGAGCGGTGTCGGCAGAACGCCCAATTCGGAGACGTCGGAGCGTGCCCGGAGATACGCCTTGTAAGATGCGTTACTCTTCGGCGCGGATGCAAGATAAGTCGCGCACTGCGCGAGCGGTATCCACCCCTCGGGCATCCCCACAAAATCGAATGACTGCATGCACGATATCGCGACCTGCACCGCCTGCGGATCGGCGTTTCCTATATCCTCGCTTGCGAATATCACCATGCGCCGCGCGACAAAAAGAGGATCCTCGCCCGCCTCCAGCATGCGCGCAAGATAATAGACCGCCGCGTCGGGATCGGAGCCTCGCATGCTTTTTATGAACGCTGAGATGACGTTGTAGTGCTCCTCGCCTTTCTTATCGTAGAGCAAACTTTTTTTCTGAACCGCCGCCTCCGCATCCTTCAGCGCGATCTTCTTTCCCTTGATCAGATCCGCGGCGATCTCCAGAGTGTTGAGCGCCCGCCTTGCATCGCCGTCGGCCGTGTTGCAGATGAAATCCATCGCGTCATCTTCAACGCCCAGGCCGGATTTTCCCAGACCGCGCTCATTGTCTTTCAACGCGCGGAGAACTACGGTTTTTATGTCCTCCTCCGATAGCGGATTTAAGCAGTAAACCTTGGTGCGCGAAAGAAGCGGGCCAATCACTTCGAACGAAGGATTCTCCGTCGTCGATCCGACAATTGTGATCGTCCCATCCTCGACGTGCGGCAGAAGCGCGTCCTGCTGCGCTTTGTTCCATCGGTGAATTTCGTCCACGAATACTATGTTGATGCTGTCGTTCTGCTCCCGCTCCATCCGCGCCCGCTGAATTATTTCGCGAAGGTCGGCCACTCCGGACAAGACGGCGGATAGATGAAAAAATTTCGCCTTCGTCTGATTCGCAATGATGCGCGCCAGCGTCGTCTTGCCGGTTCCCGGCGGCCCCCAGAAAATAATGGAAGGGATGCTGTCCGCCTCGATGAGAGAGCTCAAAGGCTTTCCATCGCCGATGAGATGTGTCTGCCCCACGAACTCATCCAAAGTCCGGGGCCGCATTCTCTCGGCCAGCGGCACCTTGACGGCCCGCTGTATGGCCCTCCCCGCCGCCTTTTTGGCTGTGAATAGGTCTGTCATAAATAGGCAAAACCTGCCTACCATATACCTCATTTTATGCGCAACAAATTAGATGACACGCCGATAAGTCGTGCGATATAGGATTCCAGACGATGCTAAGGTCTCTCCACATCGAAAATTTCGCGATCATAGACCGGCTGGAAGTCGAATTCGGCCGCGGTCTCAACATCATAACGGGCGAAACGGGCGCGGGAAAGACGATCGTCGTTCAGGCGCTGAATCTCATTCTCGGCGATCGTGCTTCTTCGGAGCTCATACGCACGGGGGAGGAAAAGGCGTCGGTAACTGCGGTCTTCGAGCACGGAGAGGAAGATACGATCATCCACCGCGTCGTGTCCACCACGGGTAAAGGGAAAATCACGATCAACGGCGTTCCGGCAACGCAACAGATGCTCAAAGAGGCAGCCGAGCGTCTGGTCGACATGTCATCGCAGCACGAACATCAGGAGCTTTTGAAGGACGGGACGCACATTGCGATAGTGGATCAGGTGGGCGGTCTCAAATCTCTTGCGGCAAAATACCGCGGCGCGCACGACTCCTTCGTGGCGGCGCGGTGCGATCTGGAAAAACTGCGTGCAAACGAAAAAGAGGCAAAAGACCGGCTGGAATTCGTGAAATTTCAGATGACTGAACTCAAGAACGCGAACCTGAAGGCAAAAGAAGACGAAGAGCTGGAGGCGGAGCGTGCGCGCATCAGGCACGCCGTGCAGCTTGAATCGAAGATGAAAGAGGTCGAGGCGCTGCTCTACGAATCTACCGGCTCCGCGTGCGAGCTTCTGGGAAACGTGGAGCAGTCTTTGGTTTCGTGCCAGCAGTTCGACCCGTCTGTCGGGGCGTGGAGGGAATCCGTCGCGAACGCATCCTCAACTCTTGCCGACGTCGCGCGCGATGTGAAACGCTACACGGAAAAACTGAACTCCGATCCGGCCCGCCTTGAAGAGATCGACGAACGAATCCATCTTCTAAAAAATCTGAAGAGAAAACACGGCGGCACAATTGAATCGTGCATTGAAAAATTTGAATCGCTCAAAAAAGAGGCGGATGAAACGGAGCGTTTTGACGACGTGATAGCGGAGAAGGAAAAAGTATTGAATGATGCGGCGGCAACTCGCGCCTCCATCGCAAAGGATCTCACAAAGAAAAGGAAGGACGCCGCCCTGAAGCTGACTGCTGCGGTTGAAAATGAAACGCAATCTTTGGGTTTCAAAAAGCTTAAGTTCGTCGTGAATATCTCGCCGCTCCCTGAAAACGAGTGGGACGGCGAAGGTGCGGAGCGGATGGAATTTCTGATCTCGCCCAACATCGGCGAGGAGCCGCGCCCGCTTTCAAAGATCGCGTCGGGCGGCGAACTCTCGCGCATAATGCTTGCAATAAAACGGGCGTTGTCGGATCGTGACGCGGCCGTTTGCACTTCCATATTCGACGAGGTTGACTCCGGTATCGGCGGCGCAACCGCGGAGGTCGTCGGCAAAAAGCTCTCTGAAGTTGCAAAATCGCGTCAGGTGATCTGCATCACGCATCTTCCGCAGATCGCCTCCTTCGGCGAGAATCATTTTGCCGTGACGAAAAAAGTCGTGAAGGGCAGGACCGTCGCCGCAATCGAGCCCTTGTCGGACGACCAAAGAACGGAGGAGCTGGCAAGAATGCTCGGCGGTGCGGAGATTACCGAGGCGACAAGAAGACACGCGAAAGAGATGTTATGGAACCGGAAAAAATCATAAACGAGCTGAAAGACCGTCTCGAATCGGAATCCCTCGATGCCTTTGAGATCTGTTTCATAGGCGAGAGACGTTTCTCTGTCGAAGCCAGAGGCGGCGAAGTGGAATCGTTTGCAAAGGTCGACCAGCGCGGTGTGGCCGTCCGCGCGCTCAAAGATCACAGGATCGGCTGGGGCTCGTCCACCGATTTTACCGCGAGCTCGCTTGACCGGCTGGTCACTTCTGTCGTCGCCAATGTGGAAGAGGCGGCCCCGTCAGAGGAATCGGTCATCCCCAAACCCGTGAAGGCGAGAAAGGGAAGGGAAAGCTCCGAGGGCGGGATCGTCGAAAAAAAGGGAACACCGTTGGGCGAGATACCTGAATCGAAAAAAATCGCAGTCGCCATCGAGCTTGAGCGCCTGGCAAAAAACGAGAGCCCGAAGATCGCAAGGGTGAGGCAGCCCCTCTACGAAGAATCGATAAGACAAGTCATGATATTCAACTCGCACGGCATCAACCGCAGCGCCAGCCGGCAGATCGCATCATGTGAGGTGCGCGCCGTTGCGGAAGAGGGGCCCGATCAGGAGAGCGGCTGGGATTTTTCGTTTTCGCCCCGCTTTGAGGATCTGGACGTTGCGGCCGCGGCCAAAAGCGCCGCAAGAAGATCGCTGAGTCTCTTGGGGGCGGCTCCTTTGCCGACCGGCCGTTACGACATAGTCTTTGAACCGAGGCCGGCAGCGCAACTCTTGAGAGTTCTGGCCCACTCCTTTTTCGCCGACAACGTACAGAGGGGAAAATCGGCCATCGCCGGCAAGAAGGGGAAGGCGATATACAGTCCGCTCGTCACAATTATCGATGACGGCCTTTACCCAGACGGCTTTGGGAGCTTTCCATTCGACGATGAAGGGGTGCAAAAGAGAAGGACGATCCTTGTCAAGGAGGGGGTCGTCACAAACTGGCTCTACGATACGCAGCGCGCGGCCCGCGACGGCAAACTGTCGACGGGCTCGAGCCACCGATCCTCCGTCCACAAGACCGCCTCCATCGCAGTTTCCAATTGCTGTGTAGGGCAGGGCGACACGAACCAGGCGAAGCTCATGTCCATGGCGCAAAAAGGTTTTCTCATCACAGATGTGATGGGGCTGCACACTGCAAACCCCGTCACCGGGGATTTTTCCCTCGGCGCGGAAGGGTTCCAGCTGGAGAATGGAGCGAAGGGTAGAGCTGTCCGCGGCGTCATTGTGGCCGGCAACATCCACGATCTTTTGAAAAGAGTTGCCGCGGTGGGCACCGATCTCAAATTCATAGCCAATCACGGCTCGCCATCAATATTCATTCCTGAGGTGCAGTTGAGCGGTGCGGGCTGATAGATTTTTGCTTTTCAAAGGTTCAATTTTTATTTAGAAGTGGAAAAACATGCTGATCAAGTCGTTCGGACATTCCGATGTAGGCCGCCGCCGCCAGAAAAACGAGGACTCGTATCTCATCAATGACGAGCGCCTGCTCTACCTTGTGGCCGACGGCATGGGCGGCCACCTGGGCGGCGAATATGCCAGCAAGCTGGCGGTGGCGACAATCGACGAAGTCGTAAAATCCCTTGAAGATGACCCTGAGATGACCCTCCCGGAGGGGGAACAGCTCAAGGCCGGTGACTATTCCAATTGTCTGCGTTTTGCCATCAGCGAGGCCTCCCGCCGTATCTTCGACAAGGCCAATGAGGAAGCGGCCCTGCACGGCATGGGCACCACAACGGTGGCCCTCCTTTTCAGAAACAACAAGGCCTACATAGCCAACGTCGGCGATTCGCGCGTCTACCGCATCCGCGGCAAAAAGATAAATCAAATCACGAAGGATCATTCCCTGGTGGGCGAGCAGATCCGTGCCGGCCTTCTTTCAGCGGACGATTCAAGGGTCAACAGGCTGAAGAACATAATAACCCGCTCGGTGGGCTTTCAGGAGGACGTCGACTCGGATGTCGATATCCGCCCCGTAAAGGTCGGCGACCGTTTTCTTCTTTGCACAGACGGACTTAGCAATCTGATCGCCGACGACGAGATAAAAGATATTGTTATCAATAACGATCTTGAGGCCGCGGTCGCAAGGTTGATAGATATAGCCAACGAGCGCGGCGGAGACGACAACATCACTGCAGTCATGGCCGAGGTCGTGGATCTGGACAAAATCGCGGTTCCGGACGACGATACAACGCTAGATATGGGATAACATTGAGGTTTTCTTGGGTTGACAGTCTAGCCGCACTGTGTTACCCAATGGCAAGTAAGTCAAAGGCAGGTTCAGTCGCTCCCTCTCAATTAACTAATCGGTAGAAGCAAAGGACGGATTATATTTGGCGCATGAAGAAAAAGGCCACTGAGCGATATAGCATACTCATAGTACCGCGGAGCAGGTCCTCCATCAGGAGGCTTGAGATTTCAGGCCGCTTTGTGGGGTTCCTTCTGGTCTGCTGTTTTGGTCTTTTTGCCTTTTTGACCGCTTCCGTTGTGGGTCTCATCCATTACAGAGATGCATACAAGGCGACGGAGAACGTCCGCATAGAGGCGGCAAACTATAAAATCGAAAGCTCGGGGCTCTTTGCAAAGATCGCAGCCCTTGAAGACACGGTAGGGCGCACCGGCCGGTTTGCCGCAAAGCTGGAATCCGTGCTCAAGACCGGCGATCACGCCCAGTCGGGTGAAGGTCCGGTGGATGAAGAGGATTGGGTTCCCTCAGTTCCAAAAGGCGAGGAGATGCCCAAGTTCATGGACAAACCGTGGCGCTCCCCCTTCAGCGAAGCATATTCTGCAAAACTCAATTTAAAGATAGATGACCTTTTAACCTCCGCAGCGGGCGCAGAGGAGAAGCTCAATAGCGTGTTCGTCCTCCAGCAGGACAAGCTTTTCCTGTGGGCATCGATGCCTTCAATCTGGCCGACTCGCGGGTGGGTAACCTCCACGTTCGGCGATTTCCGCTCGTTCAGGCTCAGAGCCGGCGGCCACGGCGGCAGATGGCATGAAGGCATGGATATCGCGGCTCCTCACGGCACGCCCATAATGGCAAGCGGAGACGGCCTTGTCACATATTCGGGCTATCGCTCAGGTTACGGCAACATGATAGTTGTGGATCACGGAAACGGTATCGCCTCGGTTTACGCGCACTGCTCCACGGTCTTTGTTGAAGAGGGCAGAAGAGTGGGCCGCGGCATGATCATAGCCGCCGTGGGAAACACCGGGCGCTCTACCGGCCCCCATCTTCACTATGAAATCCGTGTGGACGGCGTACCCGTGAACCCGATGAACTACATTGTGGAAAACATGTAGCACATTAAAAGACTTGGGGATGGCCCTGGTCTCGCTAAAACAGAGACCGGGGCTTTTTATTGATTTTCTTTTTTTTCTCACTTAGACTCGCGCAACTTTATGATTCTCACCTTTTTCAAAAAAATCATCGGGACCAAAAACGAGCGCGAACTCAAGCGCATAGGCCCCATTGTGACGCAGGTGAATGAGCTTGAGCCGCGCGTGAAGATACTTTCCGATAGCGAGCTAAGGGCCAGAACGGTTGAATTCAAAAATCGCATCACAAACGGAGAGAGTCTGGAATCTATCATGCCCGAGGCGTTTGCGGTCGTGCGCGAGGCTTCCATCCGCACACTTGGCATGCGCCACTTTGACGTTCAGCTCATAGGCGGCGTCATTCTTCACGAAGGCAAGATCGCCGAGATGAGAACCGGCGAGGGAAAAACCCTTGTCGCAACACTCCCCGTTTATCTCAACGCGCTCACGGGGAAGGGCGTTCACGTCGTGACGGTCAACGATTATCTGGCTCGCCGCGACGCCGAGTGGATGGGCGCCATCTACAAGTTTTTGGGGCTCTCCGTAGGAACGATACTTCACGGCTTGAACGATACAGAGCGGCAGGCGTCATACAATTCCGATGTCGTGTACGGCACGAACAACGAGTTCGGCTTCGATTATCTCCGCGACAACATGAAGTACGACCTCGCGAACTACGTCCAGCGCCAGCTCAACTACGCCATCGTCGACGAGGTAGATTCGATCCTGATAGATGAGGCAAGAACGCCGCTCATTATTTCGGGGCCCGCCGAAGAATCGACCGAGCTCTATTACATCATCAACGGCATCATTCCGTACCTCAAACAGGAAAAAGACTACACGACAGACGAAAAATCCCGCGCGGTTATGCTCTCCGAAGAGGGCGTGGCAAACGTCGAGCACCGTCTCAACGTCTCGAACCTCTACGATCCGGCGAACATAAACCTCGTTCACCACGTGAATCAGGCGCTGCGCGCCCACGTATTATTCAAGAAAGATGTCGACTATGTCGTGAAAGACGATCAGGTGATGATAGTCGACGAGTTCACCGGGCGCCTCATGCCCGGCAGACGCTGGAGCGACGGGCTCCATCAGGCGGTGGAAGCCAAAGAGGGTGTGAGGATAGAAAACGAAAATCAGACGCTCGCCACCATCACGTTCCAGAACTATTTCAGAATGTACAATAAGCTCGCAGGCATGACCGGCACCGCGGACACTGAAGCGGCCGAGTTTGCAAAGATATACAATCTCGAAGTGATGATCATCCCCACCCACATGCCGATGATAAGGATGGATAACCCGGACGTCATCTACAAGACGGTCGATGCAAAGTTCAAGGCGGCGGTGGAGGAGATAAAAGAGTGCCATGAAAAGGGACAGCCGGTCCTCGTCGGCACGATATCGATCGAGAAGTCGGAGCTCGTTGCCAAGATGCTTTCGCGCTACGGCATCCCGCACCATGTTTTGAACGCGAAGCACCACGAAAAAGAGGCGGAGATAGTGGCGCAGGCGGGCCGCTACAAGGCGGTGACGATATCGACGAACATGGCCGGCCGCGGAACGGACATCATGCTGGGCGGAAACCCCGTGTTTCACGCCCGCGCGAAGGCCGGCAAAGACGCCTCCGAAGAAGAATATCAAAAAACGCTCGTCGAATTCAAAAGAGTCGCCGAGTCGGAAAAGCAGCAGGTGATAGCCGCAGGGGGCCTCCACATTCTGGGAACGGAAAGGCACGAGGCCAGGCGCATCGACAACCAGTTGCGCGGAAGATCCGGGAGGCAGGGCGATCCCGGCTCGTCGCGGTTCTATCTCTCGCTTGAAGACGACCTGCTCCGCGTTTTCGGAGGGGATCGCATCTCCACTATGATGGAAAGGCTGGGCATGGAAGAGGACGAGGAGATCACGCATCCTTGGCTCACGCGCGCGATCGCCAATGCCCAGAAGAAGGTAGAGGGCCACAACTTCCTCATCCGTAAAAATCTTCTCGAGTATGACGACGTGATGAACCAGCAGCGCAAATCGGTTTACAAGCTGAGGCGCGAAATACTGGCGGGAAGCGACACGAAGGACATGATCCTTGATCAAATCGATCAGGTCGTCACACAGATAATAGAAGTCGATATCCCGGACCGCATCGAGGCCGAATTCGACGCCAAACCTCTTGAGGAAAAGATCAGGTCCACGTTCAACATGCCTTTCTTCTTCGCGGATATACCGCCGGAGAAAAAGACCAAAGACGGCGTGGGGCAGCATCTCTATGACGGTGTCGTCGCCTACTACGACGAGCGAGAGGCGAGGAACACGACTCCCATCATGCGGCAGGTGGAGAAGATCATTCTTTTGCAGACGCTCGACTCTCTCTGGAAGGATCACCTCCTGCAGATGGATCACCTGAAGGAGGGCATAGGTCTTCGGGGTTACGGCCAGAAGGATCCGCTGCTTGAGTATAAAAAGGAAGGATATCTCCTCTTCCGCAATATGATGGATCAGTTCACGACCGACGTTGTCCAGAAGGTCTACCGTGTGCAGGTGACGACCGAGGAGAGCGTGGCCCGGGCCGCTCAGGCCTCCCGTGCGCGCCAGCCGGTGAACATCTCCCACCGCGAGATAACCGCCTTCGCCAAGGAGGCGCCCGCCGAATCGAAGGGCGATTTTGGTGCCCAGCAGAAGACGGTCGAGTACGAGGGTCCAAGGGTAGGCAGAAACGACCCGTGCCCGTGCGGCTCCGGTAAAAAATACAAAAAATGCTGCGGCAAATAAGTTAGTATGCTATAACCCGCCTATATGGGAGATGAGGCCCCTGCACAACGAGTCGGCTTTTCTTTCGCAAATTTCAACGAAATGCTGACGAAGTACAGCGACGTTGTCCTCGCTGTGCTGGTCATCGCCGTTGTGGGCATGATGATCATCCCGTTGCCCACGTGGCTTCTGGATATTTTGCTCACGATCCAGATCACATTGGCCGTGATCATCATACTAGTTGCACTCTACATTACGGAAACGCTGCGCATCGCATCTTTCCCCACGATCCTGCTCATAATCACGCTCTACCGCCTCTCTCTTAACATATCTACGACAAGGCTCATTCTTGCGCAGGCCAATGCCGGAGAGGTGGTGAGGACCTTCGGTTCTTTCGTCGTCCGCGGGAATTACATCGTGGGCGGTATTTTGTTCCTCATCGTCACCCTCATCAACTTTATCGTTATCGCAAAGGGCGCCGAGCGTGTTTCTGAAGTGGGCGCGCGCTTCACTCTGGACGCAATGCCCGGAAAACAGATGTCGATCGACGCGGATTTAAGGGCCGGCATCATCAACATGGAACAGGCCATACAGCGCCGCATGCAGCTCCAGCGCGAATCGCAATTTTACGGCGCGATGGACGGCGCCATGAAGTTCGTGAAGGGCGACGCCATTGCCGGCATGATAATCATTCTCATCAACATCGTCGGAGGTTTCATCATCGGTGTTGCCCAGCGCGGAATGACCTTCGTGGAGGCGATTCAGGTTTATTCGCTCTTGACGATCGGCGACGGTCTCGTGCAGCAGATACCGGCCCTCATCATATCGGTTTCGGCCGGTATCGTCGTGACGCGCGTCGCGTCCGAAGGGGAATCGTCGAATCTCGGCCGTGAAATCGTGACACAGATGACCGCCTATCCCAAGGCGCTCATCATTGCGGCCGTGCTCTTGGGCATCATGGCGATAATCCCGGGGCTGCCGAAGATCCCCTTCATTATAATGGGCATCGTGGTGGGCGGTGTAGCCGCGCTGCTTATCAAATCCAAAAAGCAGGTGGTGAAAGAGATTATGGATACGCCCAAGCAGGACGTCGTGCGCAAGGCGGTGAAAAAACACGGCGACGTTTTGCCCTTCATCATGCCGTCGCCCATATCGCTTGAGGTTGGTAGCGCCATCATCCCGTTTGTGGACGACGCGCAGGACGGCGGCCGCTTCATCAACGAACTCATTCCGCTTTTGAGGCACGGCCTCTATTATGAGCTGGGCGTCAATTTTCCGGGCATTCAGGTTCGCGGCCAGACGGTCGACATGGAGCCGGAATCCTACGTCATCAATATCAACGAAGTCCCTGTGGCGCAGGGGCGCGTCATGAAGGGCAACATCCTTGTGGGCGAGCCGCTCGAACAGTTGCAGCTCTTCAATATCACTGGAACGGAGACGATCCATCCGATCGACGGGTCGGTCGTGACGTGGATATCAGACCAGTTCAAGGACGTTGCAACTCAGGCCGGTTTCAGAATGTGGGACACCGCCGAGTATCTGATTTTGCATCTTTCATTTGTCTTGAGAAAACACGCGCACGAATTTTTGGGGTTGCAGGAAGTGCAGACGATGTTGACAGAGCTTGAAAAATCACATCCAGCGCTCGTCAAGGAGCTCGTTCCCAAGGTCATCACGCTCTTGCAGCTGGCCGAGATATTCCAGCGGCTGGTGCAGGAGGACGTGGCGATCAGGGATTTGAAGACGATCTTTTCGACTCTCGCGCAATGGGGCGAGATAGAGCGCGACACCTTGACACTCACCGAGCATGTGAGGGCGGGCCTCAAGCGCTACATCACGCACAAGTACGCCGGCGCAGCGAACACTTTAGCGGTTTATCTTCTGGATGCCGACGTCGAGGATCTTGTGAAGAACGCAATAAGAAGGACGGAGAAAGGAAATTATCTGGCGCTGGAACCTGAGACCACGCAAGAGATAATCGAGGCGGTGGGCAAGGAGATCGCCTCTCATCCGTTCCCGCCCGGTGCTCGCCCGCCGGTAATTTTAACGACGGCGGAGATCAGACGCTATTTCAGAAAAATCGTGGAGCTTGAGTTCCCGCAGCTTTCCGTCCTGTCATATCAGGAACTTGCCGAAAATCTGCGCATCCAGCCGATCGCCCGCGTGGGTATCCCGCAGGAAGCCCTCCAAGCCGCAAACGTGTAAACAAGAGTCAAAACTCTGAGACGTAGGGCCTAGGCCTCACGCAAGGGAAACCCCATGACACATGGAAAGGAAGTGATTTTTTACTCGAATATCAGATTGACTACCGTGATAAACGCGAAGATGAGCACAAGTGAGCCTAAGCCTATCATGCCTATCTCGACGGGCGAAAAACGTTTGAGAAGCGGTTTCTTGGGTGTGTGAAGGGGATAGGGTTGCGGCCGCGCGACGCTTTCTTCACCTTCTTCCCATTCCTCTTCGGATGCTTCTTCCTCGGGGGCCATCTCCTCTGGCTGTGCTTCCTCTTCGGCGGGTGCTTCGTGCGGCGCTTCCTCCTCCTCTTCAGGTATCGGTATCTCGTCCGGCCTGATCATCGCCGGAGTTCTCTTGGGAGGTATTTTTTCCGTTAGCTGTGCGAGATTTATCTCCTGCGGATTCCTGAACATGAGGACGATCGTTCCCAGGGCCATGCGGTCGCCGTCGTGCAAGAACTCCTCCACGACGCGGCGGTTGTTTATGAACGTGCCGTTTTTGCTTTCAAGATCCCTGATTACGATTCCGCCCCACCTTTTTGAAATCTTGGCGTGTTTGCGCGATATGACGAACTCGTTGATGGGGAAATCGCAGGCCGGATCGCGGCCGATGACGAGCTCCACTATCTCGTCTGATAAATAAATTCTCTTCCCTTCTGCTACGCCGTTTAAAACTTCAAGGCTGGGAACCGTTTCCTTGTCCAGCGCCCTTATGACTTTCTTCAAGAGCTTCACCTCAAGGATGTCGCTCTCGGTTATCTCTTCATTATATGAACTCTCAAGCGCCTCGTCGGTCAGATAGAATCTCAGGTCGAACGCGTCGATCGAAATGAGGTCGTTGTTGCGCAGAAGGTTTTTCTCGTTGGGACGGACCATCGTGCCGTTCAGAAGAGTGCCGTTTCCGCTCCCGAGATCCACAATGAAGAAATTTTCATCGGCACGGACCACCTTGGCGTGTTGGCGCGACACACCCTGTGTCGGAAGGGTGATGATATTTTCCTCCATGCGTCCGATGGAGATCTCATCTTCCAGACACTGGTGCGCCCACTCGTGTTTCTTGCCCCGTTCGTTGACAATCAGTTTTGGCATTTGAATTTGCTCACCTCTATGGCCTGCCTTGCCGCCGAAAGTTCGACCGGATACTGATTTCCGGCGACGGACGTGAACCGGCAAAGCATGTTGAAACCGTCATCTGTGCGCCCCATCTTCTGATAGAGAAGCCCCAGATTGTAAAGGGCGCGTGCGTGCTTTGGGGAGATTGTCACCGTGTATTCCCATTCCTTTTGCGCCTCGAGTGTTTTGCCCTGCTTGAGATAAGTCAAGCCCAAATTGTACGCCGCGTCCGCCGATTGCGGGTTAACCTCTTTGGCTTTCTTCAATGCAGCGACCGCCTCATTGTAGAGCCTTGTAGCTTCGGAGTTGTTTTTCTTCGCGCGCTCGTCGTCGCCCCAGAAAAGATACGCGGTTCCCATACGGTACCATGCCTGGTCGTTCAACGGATTTTTTTCGATGATCGCCTTGAATTCGTTCGCGGCGTCCTGATACCTTTTTTCTTTTATGTAGAAGAGGCCCATCTCCATTCCGCTTTCCTGCCCCGGTTTCGGCTGAGCGGCGCCGAGCTCCACCGCTTTCTGAAAGCAGTTTTCCGCCTGAAACTGGTCGCCCTTTTCAAGATATACCTGGCCCAGCTGGTTCCAGAGATCCGCGTTCGCGGGTTCGTTTCCGAGCGCCAGACGGTATCTGATTATCGCAAGATCGTAGTCGCCGGTCGATTTGTACACCTGCGCCAGAGTCTTGTGGACGTGCACGAGATTGGGATTGAGCTCAGTCGCTTTTATGAATTCGGCCTCCGCCATGCCGATGTAGCTCTTGCTCTTGTCGGTCTTTGTTTTCTCAAGATACGCGAGGCCCAGATTGTAGTGGGCGTCCGCTATCGTTCCGTCCTTCTTCAAACCCTTTTTTATCGTATTTATCGCGCCGTCCACGTTTCCCTGGGCGAGATAGACGGCCCCGAGATTGCTGTATGCGCTGGCATAATCCTTATCGAGATCGATGGCCCGCCTGAATTGCGCTGCTGCCGCAGGAAGATCGCCTTTGAGTTTATAGACAGTGCCCAGATTGTTGAACGCCTCGACGTATTCGGGTGCAAGCTCTATTGCGGTTTTGAGCTCGAATTCCGAGCGCTCAAGATCGTTCTTGTTGAGATAAGACACACCCTGATTGTTGTGGTATACGGCGCGATCCGTGGGCTTTGTAATTTTTTTCTTGGCATGTGCTTGCATCGTGAAGAGACAGACAAGAAGAAAAAAGAGGGCAAAGGTTAATCGGCCCACATGCCACATGCCATATGCCACATGCCGCTTTTTCATTTTTCCACGCACGGGTTCACCTCGTATGCCTTCTGCAGGGCTTTTGACGATTCCGCGGCGTTGCCCAGATTCTCATAGGCGCGCGCAAGATGGTACCACGCGATCGCGTCCTCCGGAACGTAATCGACCGCACTCTGGAACGCCTCGGCCGCCGCTTTCCAGTTGCCCGCTTCAGCGGCGATGAGCCCCTCGTTGAAAGAGGCATGATCGAGAAGGAAACGGTTCGCCAGCTTCACCGTCTCTTGTTCCTTCTTCGTCGGTTTTTTTGCCATCAATACGACAAGCGGCAAGCGCTTTGCGAGCCTTGTCATATTCGCAAGCTCCTGCTCGGCCTGCTGGAAATAGGAGCCGAAAGGTTCGTGCCGCTGCTTGTGATAAAATCCAAGAAACGTGTAGAGATCTATCATCCCCTGATAACCCAGAGGGGATCTGTAATCATTGCGCTTGGCCTGCTCGAACCACGTCTTGGCCACTTCCATATCTGCCATTTTGTAGGTTTCCAGCGCCTGCCTTCCCTTGACGTAGCTCTCATAGGCGCGGGTCGACGGGGTTGCATCGCGCACCATGGCCAGGCGCGATTCGTCGCCGCCCGCCTGAATTGTCGCCCATATCTGTCTTGCGACATCGGTGAAGCGCGTGAATATTTCGCTGCTTTCAGGATAGGGGACCAGCACCTCATATTGCGAGACGAGACTCTTGTCTTCCCCCTTCATCAATTTGACAAAAATCCTCAAGCCTCCTTCGAGATGCTGGAACATCCCCGATATTATGAACGCGGGATTTTTTGCATCCGGATTATAGACGGCATTGGAGCCCGCAAAGACGCGTACACTCTTGCTTTGGGCCACCATGGTTGCGATGAGATCTCGGAGGCCCGCGGAGAGCCAGTCGTCTCCCGCAACTTTTGTGTAATCGGTGAAAGACTCCGCGACCACGATTTTGCCGGACGTGGCGCCGCCTATCGCCTGCTGGCTCATGATTTTGGGCCAGTTGATGCACTCGCGCCCGGCAGCGGCAGACACAGCGGGGATTGCAAGGATGAACAAGGCAAGTTTCAAAATACGCGGCAAACTCTTCATTGGTAAGCGAGTATGATGATTTTGGACCTAAAAATCAAGCTTTAGGTGACTTAGAGCGTAATCGAGAGGATTGTGCAATGGCTGGAGTATCCCAAAGCAACAACAACGATTAGGACGAAGATTAGGATTAAGAAAAGAGCGATTAGGATCACCTGAGCCGGTACAACATCTTTACAATGCTGAGGAGTGTGCTCTGAAGTGAGCTGTAATCTTCATCTGAGATGAGACGATAGGCATGAGCGATATCCAAGATAGCTGATACCTCTCCCGCAGATGCCCTTGCGATTATGAAGAATCTGGCTCTTTCCTTTACCGAATATCTGTAATTGCCCTCCGAAATGTTCAATACAACACTAGACGCCGCTCTCTTCAGCTGATCTTCCAGATATGCGTACCCCGCTGGCCATTTATTGATTAGCGTTGGCACCTTTCTTGCCGCATCCAGCGCATACTCGTAGCATTTCAGCTTTTGGTGGTTGAACATAAAATCCTCCTTTATGGTTTTTGGCCTCTTGCCTCCTCATAAGGGTGGGGAGGCAAGAGGCCAAAAACCATAGGAGGTGTCACATGAATCACCAAAAGCTGAAATGCTACTGTTTGCTGCTAGGTGTCGCAAGAAAGTTGCCAACGCTTATTAAAATGATGCCCAAGGGTAACTATTTTCTGGAAGATCAGCTCAAAAGAGCATTGGGAAGTGCGATATTGAATTTATCGGAGGGCAATTCCAGGAGATCGCTGAAGGAGAGAAACAGGTTCTTTGATATATCGCTGGCGTCTATTGCGGAGACGGCATCTGCCTTGGATATCATCAATGCCTATGGATACATCACGGCTATGATCAATGAGGAGATCAAGTCGGAGCTGAGAATATCATATGCGATGATCATGAGGCTCAAAAGATAATCTGGAATCTATGATCTCCGGCTCCGGAACCAAATCCAGATCGGGAACTATCGTTCCAATTTTTTCTATTTTCCAAAGTGTTTACGCCCGGCTCGATTTATGGTACTGAATCCAAAATGGCCGAGCCAACCGACACAAAACCCGAAGACCGCACCGTGATCCGCGGCCCTGAAGAGGAAGAGGAGGGCACTCCTCCGCGCGCGCCCAAAAAACCGCCTTATCTCGTCCTCATCGAAGGCCCTCACGCCGGTTCGTATTTCACCCTGCAAGAGGGAAAAAACGCGATCGGGCGCGCGGTCGGTTCCGCGGTCCGGATGGAAGATCAAAGTGTTTCCCGCCACCACGCCGAGATTGAAAAAACCGATACCGGCTGGATCGTGAGAGATCTGGGCAGCAAGAACGGTACATCCATCAACGGCAGACCGGTCACCGACGCGGTCGTGATCGGCCACAAAGACGTGATAAGGACCGGCATCTATCTCTTCCGCCTCATTACTCAGGAAGTTTCAGTCGAGGAGGAGATGGTCCTCCCGCCCGAGGTTGCAATAAGCGAAAAGACCGTGATGCAGGAGATGCCCGCGGGAGCCGAGGCCATGACCGAGAGCATGGAAGAGGAGAGGGCCCTGCCCGACGGCATTGTGGAGCCGGCAAAGGCGCCGGCACCATCAAAGACCCGGAAGCTCATAATGGCGGGAATTTTGGCCGTCTGTGTTATCGGTATGGTGGGCTATCTCACCACGAGATATTTTTTGCATCCGAAGGGGACAGCCCCCATTGTTGGGGAGCCGGCAGAGCCTCCCGAGGGAACAGTGCCCCCTGCGGAGGGAACTGTCCCTACAGTGCCGGCCGTTCCGACGGTCCCGCCCGCGCCGCCCAAACCGCAGACGATTCCGGTATTTTTGGATTTCGCGTCCAGCCCCTTGCCTGCCATCGTTGTTTTTCAGGATAAGGAGCTTGGAAAAACTCCGCTCCGCGTGAATGTGGAGCTGGAGCCCGGCAAGAATTACACGGCGGAAGCTACTTTCATGTTGCCGGAGTTTAACGAGCGCTACACGCTCCCCGTCAATTTCACGGTGGAGGCGGGACAATCGGTCGTTCCCATTCTCTTCCGCGCCCCCATCGGGATGATAAAGGTTGTCAACCTCCCGCGCGACACGCAGTTTTATCTTGAAGGCAATTTCGAGTACGACCGCTTCAAGGAGCGTCCGGCAAAGCTCAGCGAAGTGGTAATGCAAAAGCCGATCTACATACCGTTCGGCCGCTACATAGTGGAGCTCAGGCGTGCGCGGCAATTGGGCCAATCTCAGACATACGTGCAGGATATCGTTTTCAGGCGCGAGTTTCATATCGCGGAAGACAGCCCGCAATACCTTCTCGATGTGAAAGACGAGGATCTCAAAGTGTTCCCTGTGGACATAAAATCGGAGCCGCCCAACGCCGACGTCTTCATCGACGGTAAGCCCATGGGCAAAACGCCGTATCAAGGGCTTTTCCCGCTCGGCGATCACACTCTCACTCTCAGAAAAGAGGGATATTTCGAGCACACGCAGTCGCTTAAAGTGGATATCAACACTCCTTTTGTCGGAACTGTGAAACTTGAAACTTCGGTTGCCGGCGCGCACATCAACAACGCGAAGATCGCGATGAACCGCCAGGTCTGGCAGGAGGCGATAAACGAGCTGGCGCAGGCTTTGGCCTCGAATCCCGCGCCAACGGAGGTCGCGCAGTCGAACTATCTTCTTGGGCGGTGTTACTTGAGCTTGGGCGACATCGACAGGGCGCTTCAATATTTTGCGCAGGCCAGAACTACAGAGGAATGGAAATATCCAGCGATGCTCGGAATGGTTGCTGCATATGCCGCAGGCCAGAAGATGGGTGAGGCGTTGCCGCTTCTGGTCGAGGTGATGCTAAAGGCGACTGATGACAATACGAAGAGAGAGGCCAATTCACTCTTTCAGCAGATATCGCCCTTCAGATCGGTGATCTATGTATATACGGAGCCTGAAGGGGCGCGCATCATGGTCAACGACAAGCAGGTCACGCAGCCGACACCCGCCATCCTTCACGATCTTCCGCTCGGGAGCTACAGGATCCGCTTGGAAAAGCCCGGCTATCAGCCTACGGAGCTCAAGCTCACGCTGTCGGTCAACGAGTTCAATCCTGTTATCGTAAAACTCAAACCAATTGTACAATAGACAAGAGCTTAGAATTGTCGATTACGATCTGGATGTAGATTAAGATCTCAGAATCCAGCTTTCTTGAGATTGACGATCATGGCATAGGCGATTCGCAGTTGGGATTTGAATTCGTCTCCTGTCTGTCTTGATATCAAGTTGAACGCCTGCATTACATCAATAGCCGATGACGATTCGGCAATAGATGCCAGTGATATGTCAAAAAACCTCGCCCTCTCTTTTGCCGACGTTCTCCCATTTCCCTCAGATAAGTTGAGTATCCCGCTGGATAGAGCCCTTCTCAGCTGATCTACTATATAATTATGTCCTCTTGGCATTCTAGCCACGATGCCCGGCAACCTTTTTGCGGTACCTAGTAAGACCTCATAGCATCTCAGCTTCTGATGATTCATGGAATACCTCCTGTGTGTTTTTTGGCCTCATGCCTCCCATGAGGGTGAGAGCCATGAGGCCAAAAAACACAAAAAGGAGGTTTTTATGTTCAATCATCAGAAGCTGAGATGTTACGAGATGGCCCTTGGGGCGGCAAAAAGGGTGCCGGGCATTGTGGCCAAATGGCCAAAAGGTACTTATTATCTTGAAGATCAGCTCAAGAGGGCCATTTCAAGTGTGCTCCTCAACATTGCTGAGGGAAATGCGAGAAAAGGCATACCAGAGAGAGCGAGGTTTTTTGCAATCGCAAGGGCGTCTGCCGCTGAATCGGCATCTTGCATTGATGTCGCGTTAGCACTGAGGCTGATGACTGAACCTGATGCTTTTTATCTTCAGGACCAGCTTCTTCAGGTGGTCAAGATGCTCTACAAGCTACGATGATCTTCGATCCTCAATCTCAGATCATCGATCTTAGTCCTAATCATAATCCTGATCTTCAATCACTCTTGCAGACATATCCTTCAATATTGACAAACTCGTGACGTCGGGGCATCACCGGCGTGGGGGATGGAACAGGGGGTCTTATGAAGAGGATAGTATTTGTCGTCCTGGCGCTTTTTGTCGCATTGCCCGCGTCTTCCGAGATCAGAAGATCGGACATGGACAAGAGGATAATGGTAAGCGAGGGCCAGCAGTTATCTACGCAGGTTGATATTGTCAGTCTTTATCTCTCATCTGAAAAAGTCGCGTACGAGCCGAGAATAACTGGCGGCGAAAAGATCAATGTGGAGGTCACTGTTCTTTCCCGGCGCCTGATGGAAAACCGGAATGCGATGCGCGATCTGATTTCGCGGCAGACCGCAATCTTCGGGCGCGAGCTTTCCCGGCGCCTTGACAGCGCGGCACCGGCGATCGCCGAACGTTTCAATCCGAATCAGGACATCATTTTTGAAATCAACGAAGGGCCGCAGAGAAATCGCGTTGCAACTATGACGGGCGGGAACTGGATCTGGGACGGCGGTTCAGCGCCGCCACCTGCAAAGGTCAGCGAAAATAGTTCGGCGGCTTCATCGGAAGACAGCGCCGATTATTCAACTCCGAAAAGCACGACCCAGGCATGCAACGACTGCCCTGCGTTGAGAAAAAAGAAATAGCAAAAAAGGGACGAGTACCGAAGGAGCGAAGATCAGACTGACCATATTTTTACGGGACGAACACCGCAGCCGCGATGCACGTTGTCCAGAGACTTTTTTTCCCGATTGCGGACTGTGTAATGCTTGTTGTTTTTACGATCATCTTCATCATTCTCCACTGCTTCTTTTTTTCATCATAACTTAGATTGTCTTTATCTTGCAGGCCCAATGTTGTTGCGAGCATCGATGCTGCCAGATCTTCCGCATAGTCACCGCACTTTTTCATCGTGACGCCGTGGGCGTGGTGCTCGCTTAAGTAGCCATAGTGTGTCCTGTCGCAGGGCACGGCAAGTCCTATCGATGCCACCACAAGCCGTTCCGCCTCGTCGCAGGCGTTATCCGCCATGACGCAGTAGACGACCTGTCCGCCTCTTAGCGCTTCCCGGCCCTGTTCTTTCGGAATGATCTTGCAGCCGGGCGGGAAGATGCTCGAAACACGCACAAGATTGAATTGCGATATTCCTGCATGCCTCAACGCAAGCTCAAAGGAAGAAAGCTTTTCCCTGTGGCGCCCGACTCCCTTGGTGAAAAATACCCGTGTGGGAATCATTGATCAATCACCGTGATTGCACGTGCCGTGACCGGCACAAGTATCATCCACTTTTATTTCAACGAGACGGCCATCGCGGTAAAGTTGAAGATTCTCTTCTACAAGGGGGGCCGCGGCCCTAAAAACCCTTATGCCTAATGCATTGAGTTTCAGCAGTGCGCCTCTTCCGATGCCGCCAAGGATGACAGCGTCTATTTGTCTGCCATTCAAAGCATTGATGGGCTGACATGCGCCGTGAACGTGGCCTGCGTCGCAATTTTCCACTGTTTCAAATGAATCGGTATCCGCATCATAGATCAGAAATTCCTTCGTCGAACCGAAATGATTGTTAACGGGGCTGCCAAGCCCCCTATCCACGAGAATCGGGAAACAAATCTTCATAACAAATGCCCTCCTTTAAGTTGTTTTTTGACCATGTCGCATGCATCGCCTTCCTTTTCCGGCACGCTTTCCGCCGGCACCACAACCGTGACCTCGTTCCTCAGGCGCCCTGTGAATGTTTTTACTCTGACATGAAGGGCAAGCGTCAGGTCTCCCTGTCCCGTAGGCCAGCGGCCAGCTGTGATTGCAGTCCGAACACCGAAAAGTCCTTTGGTTTGTCATAACATTACCCCCTTCTATTTTGATTGCCTTGCCCTTTATTATGGCTTCCGCAATAGTTGAATGCGCTTTGGAGAGGATGCGATCAAACGTCTGACGTGAAATCTTCATCCGCAGAGCCGCTTCTTCATGATAGAGCGATTCCACGTCCGCCAGACGTACGGCCTCCAGTTCGTCGAGTTGGAGAACCACTTCTTCTAGCTCAAAAAGAGGGATACCCCGCGGCTTGAAATAGTTATGCTCTGGATCGCATCCGATTTGTCTGAATTTGCACGGGCGCGGCATTGCTTGCCTCCTGTAATGAGCATATGCTCATTATGCTTGCAACGTCAACAAAATTATGCAATCCATGAAGTTAGGATCCGTATGCATATTTTACGGCGCAAATATAAAGGCGATACTATATGAAAAAATCATTTCAGGACTATTACTCCGATTGGGCCGGACAATGTTACGGTTGCGGCAGATTCAACGAGCATGGTCTTCACATCAAGAGTTATTGGGACGGAGAAGAAAGTGTTTGTCATTTCCGTCCTAAACCTTATCACACGGCTGTGAACGGCTTTGTCTACGGCGGACTGATAGCCTCTTTGATTGATTGCCATTCAACGGGCACTGCCTCTGCGGCAGCACACAGGGTTCAAGGGCGCGAAATGGGCAGCGAGCCGGAACTGAGATTCGTAACTGCCTCGCTGCATGTGGATTTTCTAAAACCGACACCAATTGACGTAGAACTTGAAGTCAGAGGAAAAGTGGAGATTGTCGAGGGTCGTAAAGTGATTGTAACTTCCACTGTGTCGGTTCAAGGTGAAGTATGCGCAAAGGGCAGGGTCGTTGCAGTGCAGGCGCCAAAAAACATGATGGAATAGTCAGACGTGGAATAGTCAGACGGAGCGGATTCCGGCATATGGCGTTGAATTCATGGGATGTGGGACGTTGTTGTAATGATTTTTCTTTCTGCCGCTCTTTTAGCCGATCTTTCAGTGAGGCTATCTTGTCTCTTGGATGATTAAAGAGAGACGGAAATGATAAAAATTAAGTTTAGGGCAAATTCCGGGCCGAAATGTCTTCCTGAATGCTGAAATGGATAAGACGGATCACAAAGATTGATGGACAGTTTTTCTCGGAGGGCTCGTTAATCTGATAACCATTGCATCAGTCACTTTTCTACCAAGTCTCTCGCACAGCTCCCGATACTTTTTAAGCACCCAATGGGGATTACCAATGAAATGGGTGTGGGAGATATTCATCGTCCTGCGATGTTTCAACAATGCCTCAACGATGGCGCGGTATTCTCGCTGACGGGTCAGCGGATCCCTTCCCAATGCCAAATACGAAGGTGACGGCGTAATTAGGGGGTCCGGCTTGCCATAGGCATAGTATTGGTATGATGACCAATCGTTCTTTCTGGGATGTGCCACCTTCTTTACCCGATGTTGATTGAGATCGACATAGGCCATGACCGTAAGCATATGCTCATCCGACTCGATCACAGGAGACTTGAAACGATCCATGACAACTTGTCCCCGCCGCATCAGCTGCTTATTCACTATTCTGGCAAATTGACTGTTAACGACCCTGAAGAATGCCGAAAAGTTTTCTCTGCTCTGGAGATGGCCAGTCAGATGGGGATGGTTATCCATAAAATTGTAGGAATAGATTTCGACTCCGTACTTATCTTTATACTTGAGCAGAAGGTCGTAATAAGCCCCTTTTGCCCATTCCCACTGAAGAAGCCAGTCTTTGTTATGGCATTGCCATGTGACATGGAAGTAGGCATCATCATATATGATCTCGTATCTCGGAAGGTAAGCCATGTCTTCTTGCGACAGCAAGTGGCGTGCCAACTTGATCCTTAAATATATTGAAGAAAGAGGGTATTTTGAGAAAAGGACTTCAAAAGCAGCGTAGCATTTCCGTGCACCTGTCCAATTTTGCTGCATCCTGTTTAATTCGCTGCGTCTGACAAGACTTGCTCCGGACGAAACTTTTGACAAGACTCACATCCGGCAAGCAAACAAAAAGAGAAAGGCGACGCATGGCGCCGCCTTTCTCTTTTTGGTGAGCGGCCCGGGAATCGAACCCAGAACCCGCAGATTAAGCACTGTTCCCTCCAGATTTCTCTGAAGTGTCGGACTATCTCATCTTCCCGTGGACAGAATTTTTGGCACCCA
>JBGSNL010000075.1:0-51587 GCA_041739675.1 bacterium | reverse complement strand
TTGAGCTGCCTGCCGGAATTCTTGTCTCTCAATGTCAGTGTTATCGTGTACCTTCCCGCAAGCGCATTTTGAGGAAGTGCTATGTTGTTGGACAGTTCCACCGGACCTACCTTTATTACCGTCTCGTGGAAATCTATCACGTTTTCAAGTTTCAAACCTATGCTCTCATCGGGGTAACGAACGATAAGATCCTCTTGTATCCAAGCTTTGCCGTCTTGCACTTCGTATCCGTCGACATTGAAGACAATGAAGACGGTTTCGCCTGGCTGAAAGATAGAGGGCTTTCTAATTTGATCAGGCGATCCGGCCGCAAACGAAAATTGCTGGACCGTAAGGTTCCCAACCGGCTTGCTCTGAATTCCGGCGAATCCCGCCATCTTGAAGTCCACTGCGGGAAGGAAGTTTACCTTGAAGGAACCTGAGAGAAAATTATTCCGGTTGCTATATCCCGCAGAAACGACCGCGATGACTACAACCGCCATCGCCAGCGCACCGATCAGGCCCTTAAGCTGCCTTTGAACACGGCACACGACGGTTCCCGCGGCGAGATCGCCCGGCCTTTGTCTCCGGATGGACAGAAGAACACAGAGAAATCCGAAGAGGTTCATGTCGCAAAATCGCCAGAGAGTTCGTGTTGCAGCACTGCTGCAATCGATCGCAGCTCCGTCTTCCTGACAGATGACATAACCGAAAATCAATTTTCCGATCGATGTCGACGTCAGTGCCTCGGGCAGAAAATAAAAGAGAAAAAAAACTATCGGCGCAGCAACGATGAGTACCATGCTTGAAAGCGGCTCATCGGGGTTTAAGAGCATTCCGTAGCCGATCGCAAGGCCGGCAAGAAATATCGCATCTATTATAAACGCTCCAAAGCGTCCGGAAGCCGACGCGATGATGTCCAAAGAAAGCGCGTACTGGCGGCGAGTGGCGCCCAACTTACGTATCACAACGGTTCTTCCGACAATGTCGCCTATCCGCTGATGCCACCCTGTCTTTTCAAGTATGACGATGCCTATGGCAAGAGGGAAGAGGATGATATCGATTGGCCTTATGAGATTTCTCAAAAAAACGCCGCCCAGAGAGGCTGAATTTCCGGTGGCGCCCCGGATGGAAAGCCGGCAGATGAGCTTGCCGATACTTGCATAGAAGATGCCTTCAAACAGGAAAAAATACAGGAACGCGATCAGGAAAAATATGCCGTGGAATATGAGTCCGTGCCAACCGCTGGCCGGTATCGGGCCTTCCGCCTGTCCGAAAGCGATCGCTCTGTAGGCGATCATCATGAACCAGTAGACGAAATAAAGAATGAAGCCGTCAATCACGGCAGCCGAAAGGCGGTCCTTCAGGGACGCCAGCATGAAACCGCCGGCCTGTTCGTGCTCTATAGGCTCGCCGATGTTGCTGACGCTCTTGGACTCCTCCTCGACGGACTCCATCTCGAAATCCTGCGCTACGTCCGAAACGTCGATGAGATCCGTGTTCTCTCTCATTTCATCCATGGCAGCTCCTTATAACTTGGATGCGATGTGGGTCTTCGCCATAGCGATATCATCCGTGATTATCCCCTCAACGCCAAAAGACAGACAGCGATCGATTTCATCGGGGCTATTTATTGTCCATGTGTACACCCACCATCCGTTCCTGCGGGCACGGCTGATTAGATGCCTGCCAAGCAGCGGAAATGACGGATGTATCTCCGATACTTTTAGGAATTTAGCAAAAACGGCCGCTCTTAAAAAGGAAAAAGCGCGCCTCTTTTTGACGATGAGGGCACGGGAAAGATTCGGGTAGAGTCTCTTCAGATAATAAAGAATCTTCGGATTCGAAGACGAAAGGGTGATCGATCTTCTAAAACGGAAATCGGAAACGATCCCGCCCGCAAGCTCCGCAATGTGATAGGCCATCCCCGGCTGGCTCTTGAGTTCGCAAAGTATCGACAGCTCGTGGGGCTGCAAGAGTTCCAGCACCTCCGTCAGCGTCGGAACGGTCACGTTTGAAAAAGAGGGACGGAAATGGCTTCCAAAATCGAGCGATTTGATCATTGAGAAGGGGGTCTGATGCGCAAATCCGTCGAAATGGGTGAGTATCGAGAGGTCGTCGTTGTGTGTAACGAGCGGTACGCGGTCCTTTGTGAGAACGACGTCGAACTCGATTCCGTCGGCGCCAAGCTCTATCGCTCGCTCGAATGCGGGAATTGTGTTTTCAGGAGCTTCTCGTTTGGCACCGCGGTGGGCGATGAGTAACGGCCTTGCCCTCAAGTTCGAATCGATCACCTGCCGGAGCTTCACTTTTTCCATGGCGCAAGATTCTCCAGTTCATATTGTACAAGTGCCAGCGCAACGATTGCGGCCGTTTCCACGCGAAGGATTTGGCGGCCGAGACTCACCGTCTCGGCGCCTGCGGCCTTTGATCTTGCAACTTCCGATTCCTCAAATCCTCCTTCGGGGCCGATGACAAGCAAGAGCTGAGACCGGAGACCGGAGACCACGGACCTGAGACCTTCGTGTGTCTCACCCTCCCAAAACAGGATCGTTTTTTCATAATTCGCGAAGAGTTCGCAGAGTTTTTCAAAATCGCAAGGCAGGTCGACCTGGGGAACAAACGGAAGGCCGGACTGCTTTGCCGCTTCCATAGCGATTTCCCGCCAGCGTCCGATCTTCTTCTCGGCCGAGCTGTATTTGGGAACCGTACGGCTGCAATAGAACGGAACGATGTGTCGGCAACCCAACTCCACCGCCTTCTGTATGATCCACTCGCTTCTGTCGTGTTTTATCACGGCGAACGCAAGGGCGGGGGAATTGGCGGGCTGAGCCCCCGCAATTTCGGCTTCGATCACTGCAACAACTTTTTTGGCTTCCGCGGATCTTATTTTTGCGCGGAACGATCTTCCGCCGCCGTCGGACAAGACGAGCCAGTCGCCCGCCTTGAGACGGAGCACATCTATTATGTGATGCGCGTCGCGGCCTGAAATCTCGGTTTCATTTCCCGAGACGAGAGATTTATCTATGAAAAATTGTGGCATACGTTGACCCTTTTTGTACCATGTGCTAGCTTCGTGCGCAAGGAGATGGGATGGATATTTATACTTGCCCACATTGCCAGTCCACGTTTCGCGCCGACGGTTCAGGTGCTTTTCAGTGTCCCAATTGTCAGAAAGAGGTGAAGGTCATCTCTAAAGGGCGCGTCGCATGGGATCATCCGGGCGAATGGCCGAGGGCCTTCTATGAAACGATCAAAAGCTCCCTTGTAGAACCCGTCCCTTTTTTCGGCGCGGTCGCCGAAGGGTCGGGCCTCTTCAAACCGTGGCTCTTCGCGGTTCTGATCAGCATAGTAGTTTTCATATGCGCGGCCGCTTATCAGGCGGGTTTCATGGCCCTTGAAGGGAGCGCTGAAATAGCGGGCGCCATAAAGCAGGCAATTTTGCCCATGACCGTCATCACCGGTCCGCTTATCGTTGTCTTCTCACTTTTTTTTGCTGTCATCGGCGTGCCGATTGCCGTGTCCATCGGCATCTTTATCCAGGCGGCTCTCTATCATCTGGGACTTCTCATTTTAGGCTCTGCCAAAAGAGATTTCGGCGCCACGTTCAGAACGGTTTGTTACAGCATGGGTCCGCAGATTCTCCAGATAGTTCCGTTCCTGGGCGGGCTGGTCGCGGGCATCTGGGTCGTGGTGCTCAACATTATCGGCATCAAAGTGGTTCACGAGACAAGCTATTCGAAAAGCACTGTCGTAGTATTTTTGCCGCTTATACTCTGCTGCGGATTCATTCTGCTGCTCGTGGCAACACTTGCCGGCGGTGTCTTTGCAGCTCTCATGACCACAAAATGATATGAAATCCAAATTCGCAATAGGCGTCGATCTTGGTGCAACGAATCTGCGCGTCGGTCTCGTGAGAGAAGACGGGAGGGTGGAAATTCGAAGGTCCGTCCCGGTCGGGAAAGACAAATCGGCAAAAAAAATCGCCTCTCTCATCGGTGAAAACGTCGTTTCCATGATAAAGGATGCGCCGGTAAAGCCCGTCGGCTGCGGATGCGGCATACCCGGCATAGTGAATCCCGAAAAAGGAATCGTCTACAGATCCCCGAATTATCCGTCATGGAGAGACGTAAATATCGCCAAACTCTTGAAATCCAAAATTCCGATTCCTGTCATCATAGACAACGATGCAAATATGTATGCCCTAGCCGAACTTTTGCACGGAGCTGCAAAGGGGCGCAAAAATCTCATCGTCCTCACTTTGGGGAGCGGGATAGGCGGGGGAATCGTGATCGACGGCAAGGTGTTTCACGGAGACCGCGGCTTTGCCGGCGAGGTGGGCCACATTGTCGTAGAGCCTGACGGGGTTTCATGCATGTGCGGGGGGCGGGGCTGCTTTGAAGAATATGCGGCCTCCCGCGCATTCGTAAATATTGTTAAGAGCATGCGAAAGAGGCCGGCGCTTGATCCAAAATATCTCACGCCGGAGTTCATGGCAAAGCTTGCGCGCGAAAAAAACAGGATGGCTATAAATCTCTGGAAAGTGTTCGGCTCTTATCTGGGAATAGGCATCGCCAACCTTATAAACACGCTGGGGATCACAGCAATTGTGATAGGCGGCGGAATCGCCGAGTCGTGGGATCTCTTTATCGCTGCGACGCGCGCCGAGATAAAGCGAAGGACTTACAAAAAGAACGTGGAGCATCTCAAACTTCTGAAGGCGTCACTTGGGGGGTCGACGGGAATTGTGGGCGCCGCTTCCGCGGTCTTTCAACGCTGATCACGGTTCCGAGAATCCAACCAGCCGCATCTCTTCCAATATATCTTTTGCCTGAGGATCGCTCTTGAGGTTTAAAAGAGCATTCTTCAGATTCACCTCGTCCTTGAGAGGGGGATTGAATATGACGACACGGGCGGTCGGCACCACAGCGGATTTTGCCAACACCTGCAGAGATTTTGTCCAAGGTGCGCTCATCTTTTGAAATGTGACGGCCTCTGTGGGCGAAAGAATAGCAACGGCTGAAACGGAACCTTCGGCGATCGACTTCAGTTTGAAGAGCAGTTGGGCCGTGGACTGCGGCGTGAAATCCTTCAATTGTGCAAAGGCCAACTTGTTCTTTATAAAATCCTTTCCCAAAGGCTCGCTTGAAAAGACGGTGACATTTCCGCCCGGAAGGGAGCCTTTTCCGACAAGCGTGTAGCTTTCCTGTTTTTGTCCGTGGGGCGTAGGATTTGTTGCAAGCCAGACCTTCGAGTTGCGAAAGTTCCCTTTGTTCGACTCCCACGCGAAATAGCTGACGATTCCGATTGCAGGTTTTTGCCTGTTTATGAACGCCAATCCTTCATCCGTAGTATTGAAATATTTTCCGGAAAGTTTTACCGTCTGAGCCTTGCTGCTCACGTAATCTAAAAAAGTATCGAGTATGGGCTGCGCCTCTTGAGTTGTGCCCGCCTCGCCGGGGTACCAGAAAATCATCGTTTCCGCCGCACACAGGGCTGTCTTTGTGAAACTCAAGACCGCAATCAGGATGAAAACCGTCATCTTTATCTTCATGAGCGTGACCTCATAGCAGGAAAAAGTAAAATGACAAGCGGTTTGACACACTTTTTGGCCTATGGTACCCACAAAAATCAACTGAGACGGAGAAAAAATGGTCACGGAAAACCGCTACGAACCCAAGGATCTTGAACCCAAGTGGCAAAAACGCTGGGAGAAGGAGAACCTATTCAAGGTCAAGGAAGATTCCAAGAAGAAAAAATTTTATCTGCTTGAGATGCTTCCGTATCCATCAGGATTGATCCACATGGGACACGTCAGAAATTACGTCATCGGAGATGTGGCGGCCAGGTATAAGATGATGCAGGGGTTCAACGTTCTCCATCCGATGGGCTGGGACGCATTCGGTCTCCCGGCTGAAAACGCCGCGATCGAGCGCAAAATACATCCCGCAAAATGGACCGGGGACAATATCAATTATATGCGCGCTCAACTCAAGAAGTTGGGCATCTCCTATGACTGGGACCGCGAGTTCGCGACATGCGATCCCGCCTATTACCGCTGGGAGCAGCTGATATTCGTGAAAATGTTCGAGAAGGGGCAGGCCTACAAAAAGACATCCCTTGTGAACTGGTGCCCGGGCTGCCAGACGGTGCTCGCCAACGAACAGGTGGAAAACGGATTCTGCTGGCGGTGCTCGTCGCAGGTCGCGCAGCAGACGATGTCCCAGTGGTTCTTCAAGATCACGCAATACGCAGACGAACTCTTGAAGGATGTCGATGAAAAGCTTCCCGGCTGGCCCGAGCGCGTGCGCATCATGCAACGCGACTGGATAGGAAAGAGCGAAGGGGCTTCCATCGATTTCAAAATCGACGGGAGTGATGAAAAGATCAGAATCTTCACGACGCGTCCTGATACGCTCTTCGGCGCCACTTTCATGAGCTTGGCCTGCGAACATCCGATGGTGAAAGAGCTCGCAAAAAAGAACGGCAAGGAAAGGGAGATCGGTGAATTCGCGGAGCGCACCGCGAAGATCGACCGCGACGCGAGGCTTGCAGGCAACTACGAAAAGGACGGCGTGTTCACTGGCGCATATTGTATTAATCCGGTCACAGGCTCAAAGATGCCCATATACGCCGCGAACTTCGTTCTCATGGATTATGGAACGGGCGCCGTGATGGCGGTTCCGACGCACGACCAGCGTGATTTCGAATTTGCAAAAAAGTACAAGCTTCCGCTCAAGGTTGTGATCCAGCCGAAAGAGACAAAACTTTCAGAGAACACAATGACCGAGGCCTATGAAGGCGAGGGCACGTTAGTGAACTCCTGCGAATTCGACGGTCTCTTGAGCACGGACGCAATCAAAAAGATATCTTCGTATCTTGCGAAAAAAGGCATCGGCGGTCCGGCCGTGAGCTTCAAACTCAAGGACTGGTGCCTCTCCCGGCAGCGTTACTGGGGTGCGCCGATTCCCATCATCTATTGCGATAAATGCGGAACTGTTCCGGTGCCTGAAAAAGATCTGCCGGTGATCCTGCCCCACGACGTTGAATTCACGGGGAAGGGGGGCAGCCCACTTTCAAAAGTCGAATCGTTCGTGAATGTGAAATGCCCGAAGTGCAAGGGGGCGGCGAAACGTGAAACGGACACGATGGACACGTTCGTAGAATCGTCCTGGTATATGTTCCGCTACGCGTCGCCACATTATGAAAAAGCGCCGGTCGAAAAGAAGGTCGTCGATTACTGGCTTCCGGTCGATCAGTACATCGGCGGCATCGAGCACGCGGTGGGCCATCTCATCTACTGCCGCTTTTTCACAAAGGTTATGAGGGATCTTGGGATGCTCTCCTTTGACGAGCCGGTAAAAAATTTAATGACGCAGGGGATGGTCATCAAAGACGGTTCCAAGATGAGCAAGTCGAAAGGAAACATCGTAACCTGCGACGATATGGTAACGAAATACGGCGCCGATACCGTGCGCCTGTTCAGTCTTTTCGCCGCGCCGCCGGAAAAAGATCTCGACTGGAACGATCAGGGAATTGAAGGGATGCACAGGTTTCTGCTCCGCGTGTGGCGCTTTGTCGATTCATGGCTTTCACTCGCGAAGAAAACCGAAGGGGACGCGGAACTCTCACGCATGACCCACAAGACGATAAAGAAGGTGACCGAAGACATCGAGAGATACCACTTCAACACGGCGATTGCGGCGATAATGGAATTTGTGAACTATCTCTATCAGATAGGGCCCGAGAAAACTTCAAAAGACGCCGTCGAATCGCTCATAATGATCATCTCTCCGTTTGCGCCCCACGCGGCCGAAGATCTCTGGGAGACGACTGGAAATAAAACAAGCACGCTCAAGAAACCGTGGCCGGCCTTCGATCCGAAGATGATCGTGGAAGATCAGATGACAATTGTAATTCAGGTCAACGGGAAATTGCGCGATCAGATCAACGTACCCGTGGATATGGGCGAAGATGAGATCAAGACGATGGCGCAGAAAACGGAAAAGGCAAGACAGCACATTGAAGGCAAGGCAATTAGAAAGGTCATTTACGTTCCAAAAAAACTTGTGAATATTGTCGTCTGATTTATGTCAAAACTCGATGTCGTCCAATTAGATGCGGAGCTGAAAAAGGGCAAGATAAGACCGGTCTACGTCATTGCGGGCGAAGAGAGCTATCTCGCGCAGAGCGCGCTTCAAAGGATTGAAGAGTCCATTTTCGGCAAATCGCAAAACGATCTTGCAAGACACGTCTTCACTGGAAAAGAGGTTCGCGCTCACGAGCTTTTAGATACGATCAGGTCGGTTCCGTTGCTCGGCGGCAGGCCGCTCACCATTGTGAGGGACGCGGAGGGGCTTTCAAAAGACGCATTTGAAAATCTTACCAGCTACATTGAGAAGCCGCTGGAATCTGCAACACTGGTTCTCGTAGCATCGAAGATTGACGGCAGAAGCCGTTTCATGCAGGCGGCCTCGAAAAATCAGGCCTCCGCCATCATCGAGTGCAAACCGCTCTACGCGAACCAGATCCCGTCATGGATCAACATGGAAATTTGGAGGCAGGGAAAACGGATATCTCAGGATGCCGCAAGATATCTGGCCGACATCGTCGGCCAGGATCTGGGCCAGGTATCGCAGGCTATTGAAAGACTCACGCTTTTTATAGGAAGCCGGCCGGCAATAGATATCAAAGATGTTGAAGAATCGATAGCGGAGACTACCCAGCGTTCCATATTCGAGCTCACGGACGCCATCGGCCGGAAAAATCTGAAACGGGCGATTGGTGTTCTGGCCAATCTCATCGAGTTCGGCACGGCGCCCGTCCTGATTTTGAACATGATTGCGCGCCATTTTCGGATTTTGACAAGGGCAAGAGAAATAGAAAAACGCGCAACGAGCGCCGAGATGGCAAGCTATCTTGGAGTCAATCCGTTTTTCGCGAAGGAATATCTCGAACAGTGCAAACTGTTTTCACATTCCGAGCTGAAGGGAAATTTCGGAACTCTGGCAAGGTGCGACCGCGAATTGAAATCCAGCCGCATACCGAAGGATCGGATCCTCGAACATCTTCTTTTCGATTTGTGCCGGACTAAACTTAAGCAGCAGTAACAACAACCCGCGTCAGCCTTGAAACAATGCGCGAAGCCCTTGTCTTCGGGATGATACCTTTGTTTGCCGCCTTGTCGATCTGGGGAATGGCCTTCGAGAGGGCCTCTTTGGAACGCAACGTTTTGACGTTCTTTATGGCGGTTCTAAGAGAGGACATAGCCATCTTGTTTCTCGCCCGGCGCCTTTCGTTCTGGCGCTCGCGTTTCAGTGCCGAGTGATGACGGCCTTTTCCGATTTTTTTTCTCAACCTGTCAACTGCCATTGTGTCCTCCTTGAAAGAGTGTTGGCACCTAGCACGAATTATGCCATTATGTCAAGCTAAGGGACCGGCAAAAAATGACGCAGGAACACGGACATATAAGCAGGCGGGTGGGGACGATAGGCTTTTTCACGCTTGTCTCCCGCATTCTTGGCCTCGTCAGGGATTCCGTGATGGCCTACGCCTTCGGCGCGACTCTCTTTGCCGACGCGTTTTACGTGGCTTTCAGGATCCCCAATTTACTCCGCCGCCTAGTAGCCGAAGGTTCGCTGACGATATCGTTCGTTCCCATCTACAGCGAATATCTCAAGAAATCGCGCAAAGAGGCTCACGAGGTCCTTTCAATAGTCTTCACCTGTCTGTCAGTGGTTCTCGCGGCCCTGGTCATCTTGGGAATCGTCTTTGCACCGTGGATCGTCAAAGCCGTCGCATATGGTTTTGAGGGGAGTGCCGAAAAATTCGATCTGACCGTATATCTCACACGGATAATGTTCCCCTACATCTTCCTCATTAGTCTTGTGGCCCTGGCGATGGGGGCCTTGAATTCGCTGAAAAAGTTCGCGGCTCCCGCCGCATCGCCGATTCTCTTGAATGTCGCCATCATCTTCGGCGCGTTTGTCCTGAAAAATTATTTTGCGGAGCCGACAGTCGGGGTGGCAATAGGCGTTCTCATCGGCGGCATACTTCAGCTTGCCCTCCAGATACCCAGCCTAAAAAGAGAGGGGATGCTCCCGCACATCAACGTGAACTGGCGCCATCCCGCACTCAAAAGTCTGGGGCTTCTCATGCTGCCGTCGGCTTACGGCGCCGCTGTTTATCAAATCAACGTCATAGTTATAACGCTCCTTGCTTCCTTTCTGCCGCACGGAACCGTTTCATATCTCTGGTACGCCGACCGCGTCTCCGAATTTCCGCTGGGCATCTTTGCAATTGCGGTTGCAACGGCTACACTGCCGACACTTTCGGATCATGCCGTCGACAAGAACATCGTCTCATTCAAGGAGACGGCAAATTACGGCCTTCGTCTTGCATTTCTAATCGACATACCGGCTGCGGCCGGACTCTACATACTTTCCCTTCCGATAGTGAGAATGCTCTTCGAGCGGGGCGAATTCACATTGGGCGCTTCCATCGCCACTTCACAGACGCTCCAGATGTTCGCGATTGGAATTCCTTTCGTCTCGGGCGTCAGAAATCTTGTGCCCGCATTTTTTGCCCTGAGGTCGCCTAAAACGCCTGTGGTTATAGCGACCGTCGCGCTATTCTGGAACGCGGCGCTTGCCGTCATCCTCATGAAACCGCTTCTGCATCGCGGTCTGGCCTTCGCAATGGCGTCGTCGGCGATCGTCAATTTCTCCTTGCTGCTTTATCTTTTCAGACGAAAGGTCGGAAAGATCGGCGGGAGAAAACTTCTTTTATCCATTGCAAAAACAACTGCCGCAACGGCTGCGATGTCTTTGTTTCTTTGGGGGGCGATTCACTACGGCAAACTGTTTGAGACAGGCAGCGCATATCACAGGGGCGCAATTCTTCTGGCTCTCATTACGGCGTGTCTCATCTTATACATTGCCGTAATACGCGCTATCAGCCCGGAAGAGTACGGCGCCATTGTTGGAATGATAAGAAAGAGGAGGGAGAAACCCGCTATTTCCGCCCCTGATATGAACGGACGAATCGGGCAATAGATCTGTCGTAGCTCGCTTCATCTTTCTCAGAAAAAAAACATCCCGGAAACTCACCGCTGTTCAGATGATACTGCACGCATTCGCAGCATTTCCCCTTTCTGGGGCAGGGCTCGTACGTGCATGTGCAGAGTTTTTTGTTTTCTTCAAGTTTGCATTCCATGATCAAACTCCCTTCTTCGCCTTCTCCCAAAGAGTGTCCCATTCCTTCGCACTCAGCTTCTGCATATCCTTTTTTTCTTTCGTAATTTCGTCTTCCATGGATTTAAACCGTTTGATGAAGCGTTCGGTCGCCTTTCGGAGCGCGCCTTCGGGATCCACCCCCAAAAATCTTCCGATGTTCGCCATCGTGAATAAAAGATCGCCGTACTCGTGTTCGACCTGAGACTCGTCCTTTGTCTTTCGCGCCTCATGAAGTTCTCTGGTTTCCTCTTCGAGTTTTGCCAAAATTCCTTCGGCATCTTCCCAATCAAATCCGACGCGCGCTGTTTTTTCTCCCAAACGATAGGCCTTGAGAAGGGCGGGCAACGCCTTCGGAACTCCGCCCACGACCGATTTCTTTCCTTCCTGAAATTTCAACTGCTCCCAGCGTTCAAGGACCTCGCCTGAGTCTTTGACCTTCGCCTCGCCGAAGACATGCGGATGACGGTGGATAAGTTTTTTGTTTATCGATTCGACGACGTCGTCGATAGTGAATTTTTTTTCTTCCTTGGCGATCTGGGCGTAAAAAATGATCTGCAAAAGAAGATCGCCGAGCTCTTCTCTCAAACCATCGAGATCATTGCGATCGATGGCATCCAGAACCTCATGGACCTCTTCCAGAGTGTGCGGCGCGATATCCTTATATGTCTGCTCGCGGTCCCAAGGACATCCATCTGGCGCCCTCAGACGTTCAAGGATACCGACAAGCTTTTCGAATGTTTCTCCGGTTTTTGGCATGTCAGAGGCAATAGGTGAGTGCGAAGGGCAAGTCAATGTAGATTGCTTCGTAGTCCTTGAAAGAGGGGGACACTTCTCCTGTTCACGCCTCGCGAGGGGACACTTCCCCTGTTCACGCGGGCTCCATGTGAAAATGGGAAGTGTCCCCTCACAGTGAGGTGTCCTTCAGTAACCCATTGTTATATCGAGGTATTTACCCCACTCTTTTCACGCAACTTTTTTTGCAAGCAGGCGATAAATACGCGATCGGGAATTGATAACGGAGCAGCGATGCAAAGTGGCGGAGACAAACTTATAAGAGGTGCCATCTCGAACTTTGCGCCATCGGGGGAGGGTGCAGCTATTCCCTCTGACACACCGGCTGGTGAGGAGACAGCGACAGAGCGGCCGGCCGCAAGCGAGGACACCTATTTAAACTTTGAGTTTTACAGTCGTTATATCCGCATCATCGCCAACCTTTTCACCAACGTTCCCGGGACTACAGCACGGACACCCTCCACTCCGGAACGAAGAAGCGTGAGTTCGGCCAGCGTCTCTGCCGCAGAGCTGCGAGATATTTTTGTTTATATTCTGAAGAGAGAATTCAAAAACGATCGCTCACGAGTTAGTGCAGGCACAGATTTCAGATATTTACAACACCGCTTGCCCACCGGGGTTCTGAAGACCGGCTATGAGCTGATGACCGACTTGCTGCATGTTGAATATCCTGACATGAGCGCATTTCAGGCAAGGAAGTACGTGAGCGAGAAAGATTTATCACGTCTGATCCGCGAAAAATATCTGTTCGAATGGAGCGAAACACCCGATGGCTTGGTCCGCGCAGTGAGATATATCGTAGAATATATTTTTAATGGGAATACCGAAGATTTTTTTGCCGATGGCTTCGACTCGAAAATATTTTCATTCATGGATGGCATCGCTCTCACCGGCGCTCAAGTGCTGAATATGGGAAGGCGATTTTATTCTTGGGAGACGGCAACAGACAGCGATGTCCTGAGCAGACTGTATGAGATGGCCTTTACAGTTCGAAGAGATGACGAATCAACAACGCGGCGGATACTACGCTATATTCTGGACCGATATTATGATGGGGATCCCTCCAAGGTACCATCTCCGAGCAAATTTAGCACAACACAAGAATTTGTTTTGCCGGATGGCAGCCGAATCAGCGGGAAAGAAATCATGACTGCGGTCGCCGGCGTTGAGCACCCGGAAATGGCGCCCAGAACCGCATACGATCGGATGGGTCGTTACGAACTCATGCAGGTCATAAAGAATAAATACTGGGGCCAAGCAGGACCCATAGCGAAGATGCGAGTAAGTCTCGAAGCGGACGAGGCCCGGCTGCATCAGATATTGAGCTATCTCTTCGACAGTCACCAACTCGATGATACGAAGGTTCTTTTCTCAGTGAGTCGCTTTTGGAACAAGAAATTGAAATTACAGGATGGAACATCTGTAAAAGGTTCGAATATAATGCTTGCAGTCGCTCGCGCCGAGCGTCTCGAACTTTCAAGGGATGATGCACTTAAGAAGATCGGCGGTGAAGGAATTTTGCGTATTATACGCGAAAAATATCTCTTTAGATTAAGCGAAACGTCCGATGGATTGATAAGGGCCGTGCGGCACATTGTAGAATATATATTCAAGGGTGATCAAAACCGCTTGTTTGATGACTCCTTCGAATCAGAGCGTTTTTTATTTCCCGATGGAAAACAGCTTACAGGCGAACGTATTCTGGAACTCGCAAGGCAAATGTATTCCTCACCCGACGCGGTCGACAAAGATGTTCTTAAAAGATTGTACGAAGATGCTTTTACGTTTCTGAGAAGCGATGAAATGTCGATCGACAGAGTGATGCGACACATTGTGGCAAAATACTTCGAAGAAGATGTGAACCAATTACCGTTTGTCACCGATTTCAAAGATAGATATTTCACCTTACCCGATGGGAGCACGGTCAAAGGCTACGACATTTTGATGACGGTGCTTGCGTCGGCATTTCCGGAAAGACACAAGACCGCCACGGCCATGCGTACTGAGATGGGCTGGAACGAAGCAATGGATATTTTGCGGGAAAAACATCTTTTCAGATGGAGTGAAACACCCGAGGGATTGGTTCGGGCAATGAGATATATCGTCAACTTCATTTTGAAAGCTGCATCGGATTGGGTTCCGGATGACACTTTTAAATCGAAAGTGTTTTCATTTAGAAATGGGTTTTCAATTTCGGGAACAGAATTGACCAGTTTGGGAAGGGAGAAGTTCTCATGGACGTCCGAAACGGATGAAGATGTGCTGAAAAAACTCTATGAAAAGGCTTTCATGAGACTGAGAAATGACGAGTCGTCCTTGCGCAGGGTATTGCAATACGTATATGACAAATATTTCGGTAGTGATCCCCATAATGTTCCGACAACTTCAAGTGTTTATAGGAATGATTACATTTTGCCTGACGGTTCACGAATAACCGGCCTCGACATTTACTATGCTGTTGCCAAGTTGGAACGTCCAGATTTGACAGCGGATGAAGCACTAAAAGTTATCGGTTTCACGGGCATATTAAATATAATAAAAGAAAAACACCTCGGTCTCACGCCGCCGGATTTGAGCAGGATAGGGGAGCTTCCCGGAATAGAAATCGTGAGATCACCGGCCGACATTCTTATGCTTGTCCACACGCTTCTTCCCGACAGCAAGAGGGCGTCGCCAGGGGATATCCTGGCGGCTTACGCTGCGTTGAACCTCGGAGAAGTGGGGCACGCACCCGGAAAACGTCCGCCGGAAATATTTATTGAGGCATTCAAGCCGGACGTCAGTGTTTCCGGAGAACAGATCGTCCGTCTGGCCGATATCTATATAAATCTTCTTTATCAGGAATACTCAACGACGCCGGCGGCCATATTGCCCAAACTCGAACGTCTTCTGGCCGAGAATAAAGATCCCGTGCGGGCGATGTTCTATCGCTATGCGATATCCCACTTCAAGAAGATCCAAAAAATCAAACTCAAAAACATAAAGTCCATACTGCGACCGTACCAGCTTGAGGCCGTGAAATTTTTACGGGAACGGAATGGCGCACTGCTGGCAGACGAACCGGGCATGGGAAAAACGGTGGAGATTCTGGCCGCGGCTGAAAGCGTTCATGCGAAACGTGTTCTCATCGTCACCCATCCGCGCGTGGTCAGCACGTGGAAGGAGGAGATAGAAAAGCATCTTGAAGAGGTGCCCGGCTACATCGTACTGAAATCTCCTAGTAAGAAGAAGTTTGCCCATCGTGAAGCGAACAGCAATTTTTTTGGAATCCTTGCCTCTGCGAGATACATTATCGTCAATTATGAAGCTCTGCGGGAGGCGAAAGGGAAGGAGGGGACCAATCCGCTGCTCCAGTATCTTAAAAAGGAGGCCGGACTTGACACCATAGTCGTCGACGAGTTTCAGAATGTCGATAACCCAAAAGAGGAAAACCAGCAGGCAGAGGCGGTCAGACAGCTTGATGCCGAGCGGAGATGGATAGTCTCGGCCTCTCCCTATCAGAGCAAGATAGAGAATCTCTTTGTTGCACTTAGCTACATTGCGCCAAACATCTTTGTCAGCGTCAAACGCAAGGACGTAAAGAGCCCGGTGTCGCCCAAGGGTTTCAAGCCCGGAGATAAACCGGTGACGTTAGAGGAGTTTTACAAGATGGCCCGGGCGAGGGATGCAAATACGCTCAAGACGCTCAATGCACTGCTAAATCAGTACATGCTTCGCCGCCCAAAGGGGCAGGTGTTGGGCATAGTCGATCCTTCGCAGCCTCCGGAGACACAGAGGGGCCGTCTTCCCAAGATGGTCTATGTGCCGTATCAGGAAGAGGGGGCCTATGAGATGACAGAGGAACACGCGGCGATGATGGCTCAAATGGTAAATGATTTTCGAACGTGGGCGTTAAACTACAATCTGTGGGCGGCCAGGCACAACGTTTCTGTGCGGAAAGCCGGGGGTATGCCCGGGGAGAAGCGGACTTTAGTCGATCTGGAAAAACTTAATCCGGCGAGCAAATTAGGATGGCTGAAACGGGCGATGATCGATCCAGAGTATTTCGGCATGGCCGCCAACGTTTCTTTCTATCAGAAACTGGATGAAACGCTGGAAAAATATATTTCGCAAGGCAAGAAGGTCATCTTCTTTGCAAATTACACGCGGATCGTCGATTCGCTTTGGAAGAGATATTACCACAAGTATGGAGCCGTCAGGCTGGACGGCAAAGTAAAGGCTGAAGGGCAGGAGCAGGCGCGCCACAAATTCAACAACGATCCGGTCCACGGGCTCCTTGTAGGGAATCCCAGAAGCGGCGGAGTGGGGATCAATCTTCCCGCTGACGACGTCATCATCTATATAGGCCAACCTCAAACCTATGTGTGGCGGTATCAATCGGAGCACCGCGCCAATCGCGCTGACCCGACCTACGTGAAGGCAGAGGTGCGGCTCGTAGACATGATCGGCCAATATCCGAAGAGCTTTTTGGACCGGTTGGGCAAAGAGGAGAGACAATTTCTCGATGTCGGAACGGTTGCGGAGATCGAGCATGCCGTCCTCTCAAAAAGGAGGATGGAGTTTGAAATCGTGATGAACGGGGTCCCGAGCCATAGAGAATTTGAGAGAAGCATCGAGCGTTCGATCACAAGTGCGCTCGGATGGAACGGGTCCGAAGATGCCGCTACGGAAGGCCTCACTTTGGAAGATATTATTGATGAGGATGACGACGGGGAGAATAACGGCAATGGCGGAACTCCTTCCGTTCCACCCGCCGCAGCGCCATCGACCCCTTCAACACCCCCGGCACCCGCAGCGCCTGCGGATGAATCGTCAAGCCCAGCTCCGAACGATGCACCAACGGTCACAGGGCTTGCCGACACCGGCGAAACGAGCGGCGAATATTATGCCGGTTATCACACTTCCGCAGTTCCGCCGGCGGCAAGAAGCGCCCATCGCAGCGCCACAAGTGTCTACGCCCAGCGACGAACAGTCAGGCAACCCGCTCAAGCAGCAGCATTGAGAACCCCCGTCCTCGCGCCACGCGCACCATCTGTTGTCGTTGCACCCTGAAGAGTTTCGTTCCCACTTCGACGTAACATCCTGTAATACAATGATTTCTACCCACATTTTTCACGCAACTTTTGGGTGCCGCCGCCGATAAAGGGCAAGAGTGCGTAACAAATTGTTACGCACTCTAGGAAAGGGGAAGGGTGGGGATGGTAGCAGGACCGAGATCCACAGACGGCAATTTTGCCGGGCCTATTGATGCGTCGCATGCGGCGGACGGGGCAGAGCAAAGAGGAACGCCCGGTTCTCCCGAAACTCCACGCACGCAGGTGGACGAGTTCGTGCGCGAAAGCCACGCACCTCCCGGGCCGTCGAACGGGAACGGAGCCGGCGGACTATTGGCAATGGTCAGGCGCTGGTTCGGCCTGGAATCAAAGCCTGCGGAAGATCACGACATCGGCCATGAAGGATGGATTGCTCTTTCCGATATCGTCTCATTCTTCGAGACCGTAAAAACGCACAACCTGAGACAAATTCGCGCACAGTACGATGAGATCGTCACCAACGGCTTTGAAAGCGACATGATCTACGATCTTTTGATGAATCGCTATCATGTTGCAGCTGCGCACCTGGAAAACGACATCGGCCATCAGAATCCAAATCCCTACAGATCGATCACAGAAATTACGAGCAACGCTGTGGACGCAATGAGGGGGATGGAGGGCGACGTCAATATTGCAATCGAAAATGGCCGATACGCGGTTTCCGACAGCGGCGTGGGCATGAGCGCCGATGAAGTCTTTGAAAAACTCCTGATCCCGCAGCTTTCGGGAAAGAGCGGCGTGAACACAATAGGCAGATTCGGAATCGGATTTTATACGGCACTTGCGCATCTCAAGGATCATAACTCGCGCGTGATAGTCGAGACCAAGCGTGACGGCCATCAGGCGGTGCGAATAGAATTCATACGCTTGAACGGCCAGATGGGTGTGAGAGTAGAGGCCTCGACCAGGATGGACGTCGGAACGACGGTCCTTGTCAGAGATGCCGGACTGGATCCGGACAGGATAACTCAGGAGCTTCTTACAAGCATGCGCTATGTGACGGGCCGGAGGATAATGGCGAACGGCCGGCAGATAAACGACCTCGACCCCGCGCGCGTAAGCAGGGTCGGGAACGGAACAATGTATGTCTCTGAGAAGAAAAGCACGCTCGGCAAGGTCGTCGTTACAATGGGTGGCGGAATGATCGAGGAGTTTGCCGTCAGCGGAGACGTGGTGCCCGAGCTCGTGGTTTTCGATTTTCCGTTCGACATAGAATTTCCCGAGAGCAGAAACCGCTTGCGAGTGGATTCAGGCGTCGTGAATCAGGTGAGGGCGTTCATCGATGCGGTGGAAGGTATTGAAGGCTATACAAACAAGATCGCATATCTCAATGCCATTGCACCGATGATCACTCAGCTGCAAAAGAGAAACGAGAGTCCGGAGAGGGCCAATGATCTGGCGGAATACGCAAGATCTGTCGCCACGAAGCATTTCCGTGGAAAAACCCTGATCCCCGACGATCCTCTCTACAATATCATGGCCCAAAAAGGTTTCATTCGAGTGAACGAATTGTATCTGGGGCGCGACTGGCAGGCACGCTTCGACGAACCGCCTGAATGGCGCGGGAGCACAAAAATATTGCTGACCGATTTTATTCCAGTTGCGGCAACCGGAATAATGTATGATCGCGAACGCAACATCGTTCTTCTTAGCCGCCCCCTCTACGAGATGCACAAGAACGATCCGGTGGGGCTGAAGGTTTTGCTCGACCTCGCAAAGGCGCAGGGTTCATGGGGAACTGCAACGGTTTCGCAGACCGAAGATGCCGCACAACCACCCCTACCTGCGCAAGTTCAAGTTGCATTGCCGATTGGAACCGCAAGCCCACTGAGAGCGGAAGTGATCGACTACCGGCGGCCGGCGCTGAGCCCCGTCATTGAGGGAATCATAGAACGAAATCCAGTATTGATGACGCAACTCGGTGCCCTGAGGGATTTAGAAAATACTGATCGCGCGGCATTGGATCTACTCGCGAAATTGGATACCACATTCATAAGGCACTTAGGTTTGGAGGCACTTCGTTCCTTTGCATCAAACGCAGTGGGACCCGGTGAACCTGTGTTATTCTCCCTGTTTGTCGACAGAATGGTGCCTGACGAGCTTGGAAATTATGGCGCCCATGCTGTGGTGCGCTCGGACGGCAAACCTCTCTTCGTAGATCTGCTTCAGACCATGCCCAATTTCGCTTCTCGTCCTCGATTCATTGTGGTTGAGGAGGGGGGGGGACCGGACGAAGAAACATATCATCGGCTTGTCAAACCCGATGGCACACCGCTCTCTGATGAACTCTTTTCTTACGCAAAGCATGAAAGAGGAGGTCTGCTCTCTCTTAAAAGGGAAAACGGCCTCTGGTTGCTTTTGAAACCGGACGGAACTCCTGCAATAGATGGTGAGTCCGAATATGCGCAGGTCGCGGGCGAAAACAATCAGTTCATCGTCTCCAGAAGAACAGATGGAAACTGGCAGATAATAAGGACATCGGACAAGACCGTCGTCCTCGAAGAGAGATTCGAAAGAGTGATTACGTTCGGAAACGACAGAGAGTACATTGCAGGTATTTGGCCCAACGGTTCCGTAGTAGTATACGAACTGCATGACGCGGAGATCATCGCCAAAAACATTTTTAAAGTTTCGATCTATCCCAAATCTCCCATTGAAGATTTCGAACTACTGGAGGATCGCGAGTTTCTCGCGGTTAAATATGCGTCTTCTATACATATCAATTCACAAAAATGGGAAGTGTACACATCTGTCGGAGCATTAATTTTTGAAGGAGCATTCGGTTACAGGTTTCATGTCGGCGGGAAGTTCAATGAGCTTGTCGCAGTGGCCCACGAAGGAAAACCATATCGCATCCTGAGGACTCGTGATTTCAAACCAGCCATCGAAGAAGAATTTAGAGACGTCTTTTTTTGGGGCAAGAATAATGAATATATCGTAGTCAAAAAATCGGATGAGGCATGGCGCCTTTTGAGATCGGACGGCACGCCTCATGTTGAAGAGCGATTCAAATGGGTTAGGGCGCAGGAAGACGACGCCAGAACGGCCAACGGCGGCAGACATTTACTCGCGGCGGAAAGGTTGGACGGCACATTACAGGTCTTCGAGGATACAGGAGAAGGCATAATAAGGAGGCAGGCACATTATTTGGAGCCCGGCAATTCCAAAACGGATTCCTTTCTCCGTGCAAGTCGACTCTTCATGGTGGAGGGCAACAGCGGCCTATGGCACTCCCTCCCTTCGCTGGGATATATTCGGATGCTCGATGGGCAGGAAGACCCGGCAGTGGGGCTCGAATCAAACGGCGAAAATAAAGTGTATGCATTTCGGGACTTTGCGAACAGACGCGTCATGACGTCGCTCGATGTGAGTTCACTTGCATCTCCGGCAATACGCGCAAATCTGAAACATCTTGTTGAAGCGAATTTTGACGCCGGCTTGCAAGGAATAGCTCTTTCCCTTCTTTCCTTCCCCGAAGAGCTGTTCAATTTCGCCCTCGCCATTCTCCCACACACAAAGATGGACATGAGATATGCCCAAAACCTCTTGAGAATTCTCACGCCTCTGTCCGAGAAATACACGCCCGAGATATTGGGCGCGTTCAGCGACATCGCTCTATCCGTCGGATGGGGTGATGCGCCTCCTCGAGATGCCATCTCGAAACTTGAAACCCTTGCGGAACATCTTTCCGTAAGTGACATTTTGAAGTTCCGGGATGCGCTTGCTGAGTCGTTCGCGGCCCGTTTTGCCTTGACGCACGGCGATTGGAGCAAAGCCGCGGTCCTGTCCCCGAGGCATCGCGCCTATGCGTACTATCTCGCAATGGACACGGCCGAGCTTCTTCCCGAGGGGGCGTCTCAAATTCCTGTCGTCTCGGGAAGCAAGGCGTTCTCGCTCGTCGATCTAAACATCGCCGTCACGTCGAACAATGATTGGTGGGAGAAATTTCAGGGGAGCAACCGCCGTGCCGCACGCGAAATTCGCGAACAGACGAGCGGGACGGACCGGCAAATTTCCGCCCGCCGCGTCCAGCACGCGATGTACAATTTAAGCGACGGAATCAATCTTCTATATCTGAGGGCTCTCATCCAAAACAGTCTCGATGCAATACGTAAGAATGAAGAGGAAAAAGGAACCATAAACGTAGAAAGCTTCCGGGAAGACGGTACGCACGTCCTTCGCATAACGGATCCTGTCGGAATGAGTTTTAGCGATGCCATCAATAAATTATTCGTCTATGGAGAGAGCACGACGGACAAGTTCGGCGTCGGCTTCTTCACAATTTATCCGGGTGCAAAGGAAATCAGAATCAAGACTGGAACGGGAGACGGAAGAGTCTCGATCTTCACTCTGCGCCCCATATATGACGGCGAAAGGGTCGTGGATGTCACGATCTCCTATGTCGTTAAAAGAGAGGATTTCAAGGGAACAATTATTGAGCGCACATCGAACGGCGAAATTCCGGAGCTCGACGCCGCATTCGACAGGAGTTCGACTCTTTCATACGGGCGCTTTCTCTCGGAAATAGGCGTGACATACAACGGCAGGCAGGTGAACCTTTCGATGCAACCTGTCGCTGATCAGGATGTCACCGGAATCGGAGGAGTCCGCATATATGAGGCAACCGAGAACGCGATCACGCGCGGCGGGTTGTATGTGAAGGATATCCCGCGCGCTTTTTTCAACAATCTCCCGCCTGCGATTAGGCGACTTATCGCTCCCCGCGGAATTGTGATCGATCTCCCGCGACCCATACCCATCGTCCGCTCCGGAAATGAATTTCTGGATCCCGTGAATCTGGAATGGCGATTGATGCCGCAAGTCAACGCCATGCTGTTGCGGAGCTATCTCATCCGTTTTGCCGGCGGCGAAGTTGACATCACCGGCATCCCCGACGTCTATTTCAACTCGATGTACGGTTTTGCGAACGAGAAAACCATAGCGCCCGAAATCAGGGAGGATGCGGAACGCCTGATGAGAGGAGAGGGCCTTCCCGAGATCGGCCGCTATCAGGATGAACGCTATTTCATTCAGCTTTTAACGCTTCTTCCGTGTCTCCGAATTGATGGAGAGATAATTTCGATCTACGAACTGCTGGAGCGTTTTGAAAAGGGCGCTAGGATCGATACGTCAAAGCTGCCAACCGCCATCACCTCACGCCTTGAGAGGGCCATGAGTTCGAAAGAAGCTCGGGGTTCGGGCAAAGAGATGATGGACCGCGTCGGACAGGAACTGGGCGTCTCGGGGCGGGGCAGAGAGCTGACACTTGGAGATTGGAGAGAGGACGCGCTTCACAGACACTGGGAGAGGTTAGATGCGCGAAGCGAGGATGCCAATTCCTACGACGCGTTCCTTTCCATCGTGGGCGAACTAATGACATCCGCGGGGAATAGTCATCATACGATAGGGTTCTCCAGCTTCCTTGAGAGAAATGCGCTGGCCGATCACGCGACGTTTGCAGGACGCATTGAGATGTATTTTTCGATTACCGCCGCGGAAAAATATGCGCGCGAACTTTTTGAGATCTTGTCGGTAGAGGATTATCCCGCCGGCAGAATGCAAGCTCTCATGGCGGAGCTGATCGACAAGGTGACGCACGAAATGACTCATGATTTGTCGGAACAGCCCAATGAATGGACACACGACAATGAATTTTATGAGGAGCAGCAGCTAATTGTCTCAAAACTTTTGCGCTCCGGCCCGCTTGAGCTCGAAAAGCTGTGGAGATTTCTCAAAGCGGTGTATCCCAATCCGACATTCATGCCCGCCGAAGACTTCCTGAAACTCCTGCTCACCAGACGTGCTGAAAATCCATCGGGCGCCGGCCCCGCTGCAACCCCGGCCGCGACACCTACGCCTGCTCCTCAAGCGCCGCCGGCACCGGCCGCGCCGGCAGACGGTTCTCCCGAGGCGTCATCAAGCGAACCGCCGTCAGTCAGCGGTCTTGCCGACACCGGTGAAACCAGCGGCGGGCAATATATCGGCTACAGCGACTATGGAATCGAAGCAACCGCCCGCCAAACGCAACGCAGCGCCGCCCGCGTGCATCAGCAACAGCGCATAGCAACGCAACAACGTCAGCCCGTCCAAGTGCGAACCCCCATCGCCGCCCCCGTCAGACCATCGGTCCTTGCTGTCCATTAATTTCGCCGGGCCATGCGCGATGAAACCTGTTTATTAAGTCACCTGCAGGCGCAGGGGTAAGGTCATCAGGGGGCATCCGCAGGCGGCTGCGTCCATGGCTATGATAATGCAGCCGCCGAGAGATAAGGCGCGTTTTTGGGCCGTAACCCAAAAACGACGCCGGCCCCCTGATGGCCTTGCCCCTGAAGCCTGCGAGCCAAATAGTTTCCAGTTGCATCGCGCACGGCTCTAAGATAGCGTCCACGTCCATGATTTTCCTGAAAAATTACTTCGTCAACACCACGGGGGAAGTTGACGTAATCTCCATAATTCATGAGATAAATTTCGCGGTGAAGGATTCAAAGATCCCCGACGGCCTGGTGACCGTTATAGTCCCGGAGCCGGGCGCGGCACTGGCCATTTTGGAACCTCTGCCCGATATTGTGGCCGCCTTCAAGGAAACGCTTGAGATATTCCCGGGTGAGGGCTCCACACTATCGCGCCGCAAGGAACCGATACCCCTCGCGCCGCGGATCAAGGCCGCAATGATGAGCAAAACGGCGCATCTGCCGCTTCAGAAGGGAAAACTCGTCCTGGCCGCGCGCGAAGAGGTGGTCCTGATCGACTTTGAAACGAAAGCGAAACGCCGGGAATTTTTTGTGCAGATAATGGGCGAGGCACCGGCACCGCCGCCGACGGGCAGGCCCCCAATGAGGAGATAGAATCAGATGGCAAAGAGAAAGGTTTCTCCCGCTACCGTTGTCACTCTCCACTTTGACGATAACCGCATCGCGCGCACGCTTTTCGGCCCTGAGGATTCGTACCTTCGCGCCCTTGAAAAATCCATGGGAGTCGAGATCAGCGCGCGCGGAAACGACATCAAAATATCGGGCGATGCGGTATCCACCTCCATCGTGGAGCAGACGCTTGCCCAGCTCTACAAGATGGTGAAGAAGGGCTATCCCATCATCGCGGCCGATATTGAATATGCTGCAAAGCTATTGTGCCATGACCGAAATGCGAATCTGGAGACACTTTTCGCCGACACAATTGTCATTCCTACGAAAAAGAGGCCGATCACGCCGCGCTCGCCGTCGCAGAAGGCTTATCTTCAGGCGATCAAGGACCATGACATCGTCCTTTCAATCGGGCCGGCCGGCACGGGAAAAACATATCTCGCCTGCGCTATGGCGGTCTCCCTCCTTCTCAAAGGCCAGTTCAAGCGGATCATCCTTGCAAGACCGGCGGTGGAGGCTGGGGAAAAACTGGGCTTCCTCCCCGGCGACATGGTCGAAAAAGTTAACCCCTATCTTCGCCCTCTCTATGATGCGCTCTACGATATGCTCGATGTCGACAGGGTCGAGGAGATGATAGGGAGCGACATCATAGAGATTGCCCCCATAGCCTTCATGCGCGGGCGCACGCTCCACAACGCCTTTGTCATCATCGACGAAGCACAGAACACGTCTTATCAGCAGATGAAGATGTGCCTCACGCGCCTTGGAGCCGACTCAAAGATGGTAGTGACAGGCGACATCACGCAGATGGATCTCCCCGAGACCTCAAAGTCGGGCATGGTCGAGGCATGGCGGATACTCAAGGGCATGCCGGGCATGGCCTTTCATCAGTTCACGGAGGCCGACATCGTCCGCCATCCGCTTGTGGGAAATATAGTGAAGGCGTACGAAGAGGACGAACGAAGGAGCGCCAATGCCTGAGCGCGTAAAAAAGCTCCGCGATTTTTTTGGAATGCCCAGACGCGAGGATTTTTCCTCGGTCGGCGATTTTGTGAGGTCGCCCGCTGCCACCTGGGTACTTATCCTCATTTTTGCCGCGGCGGTCGCTCTAATCACGACCTTTTCGTGGCAACGCGTCCCGAAGGGGATGGAAGAGGGGATGATCGCCACACGCGACATCAAGGCGGACCGCAACTATGAAATAATAGACGAAGAGGCCACCGACAAACTGAGACAGGATGCCCTTCAGTCGGTGCTTCCGGTTTACAATTTCGACGCCGGCGTGGCCAGGTCGGTGGCCGACAGGATTCACCAGGCATTTGATGCGGCGCGGGGCAAGGGGACGCGTGAATCATTTTCGCAGATACTGGGAGTGCAGGTTTCGCCCGAGCATTTCGCGGCGCTCACAAAAGACAATTTCAGCTCAAGGGCGGAACAGATACTCGCAGCAATCGTGATGGGAAGGCTCTCGCAGCCTGTGATCGCGGAAAAAGGAATGCTCGCGGGGGAACGTGAACGCGGAATCGTCTTGCGGCACATGAAGCCGGAGGGGGAGCAAGTCACGATAGTTGCTGAAAACACGCTTGCCGATCCGTCGCTCATACCATCGACCGCCGAAATAAGGGAAAAGGTTGCAAAAACGGCGTTGCCCCGCGAGAAATTCAGGGCATCCGACACTTCCGCCGCGATCGTCTCACTGGCCGAGGCTCTCACCCAACCGAACGTGAGCTTTGACAACATCGAGACCGACCAGCGCCGCGAATCGGCGACGGCAAACGTTCAGGACGTGATCTTGAAGGTGAAGGCCGGCGAGATGATCATCAGAAACGGCTCGCGCTTCGAAGCGAGGCACCTCAAAATTCTGGGCGGGATCAGGAAGGAGACCGGCAGCGGCGCCTATCCCATCGAGTTTCTGGGAACCATCCTTTTCGTCATCTTGTTTCTTGTCGCCATATTCTATTTTGCCGAAAAGTACGTCCGCCGTTTCCATCCCACGAAGCGGGACTACTTTCTCATGAGCGTTCTGGTGCTCGTCAACCTCCTGGTAATGCGTATAGGTTTCGCACTCGCACCGGTTCTTCACGATGCTCTTCTCTACCAACTGCCCACGGCGTCATTATATTATGCAATACCGGTTGCGGGATCGGCCATGCTCATCAGGATGTTTCTGCACGCGGAGGATTCCTTCCTCTTCGCGGTCTTCGTGAGCGTTCTCGCTTCGCTATTTTCCGAATCGGATCTGACGTTTGTGACATTTTGCCTTCTCTCAAATATCGCGGGCATAACAGCTATTGCAAACGCGGACAAAAGATCGACGATCATCAAGGCCGGCGCGATCACAGGGCTCGTGGGAGCGGTGGCGATCCTCGCCCTCAAACTTCTGGGAACGGTCACGATTGCCACACAGACCTCTATGACCGACGTCATATGGCACATGATCTGCGCGTTCTTCGGCGGAATTTCCAGCGCAATTCTTGTCATGGTAGTGGCGCCGCTCATCGAATCGCTCATGGATTACACGACCGACATAAAACTTCTGGAGCTTGCGAACCTGAATCATCCCTTGCTGCGCGAACTCATCGTAAGGGCGCCCGGCACCTATCACCACTCGCACATGGTGGGGATCCTGGCCGAAGCGGCGGCCGAGGCGATAGGCGCCAATCCGCTTCTGGTGCGCGTCGGCGCCTATTATCACGACATCGGAAAGATCAGAAAGCCCCTCTACTTCGTTGAAAACAGCAAAGAGGGGGAGGACCGCCACGCGAAACTTTTGCCCCATATGTCGGCACTCATCATAAGCTCGCACGTCAAAGAGGGCATAGAGATGGCGGAGGAGGCGCACCTTCCGAGATCGATCATCGACATGATCCCACAGCACCACGGCACACGCGCGATAAGTTTCTTCTACGACAAGGCCAAGGCGATGCAGTCAGGCGATGAGAATATAAATGAGGCCGATTTCCATTATCCGGGCCCCAAACCCCAGACCCGCGAGGCGGCGATACTGATGCTGGCGGACGTTTCCGAGGCGGCCGTCCGCTCGCTCAAGGAAAAAAGCACGACGCGCATACAGCAGACGGTGCAAAGGGTGATCAACGATTGTTTCGCCGATGAGCAGTTGGATGAGTGCGAACTCACGCTCAAGGATCTGAATGAAATTGCAAAGGCGTTTGCGCACATCCTGTTCGGCCTTTATCATCAGAGAATCGAATATCCGAAAGAGGCAAGGCCCGAACCGGAGGTGAATGTTGTAGACGAGGAGACATTGCTTGAGGATCAGCCTCCAAAACCTTCACCCAAGGCGGCCGGCACCGCTCGCGGCCGTAAAACGGGCGCTTAAGAAATTAAAACTGCGGCCGAAGACCGGGGTGGATATTTTTTTTACGGATGACAGGGAGATATCAAGGCTCCACAAGGAGTTTCTTGGGATAGCCGGCCCCACCGACGTCATGTCGTTCCCATCGGATGGGCCCGCCCGCCTCGCCTCGCGAGCGAGGCTCGCGTGGCGGGCGGGGAAGGGGAGCGAAATTGTCATCTCACTGGACACGGCTGAAAGACAGGCACGCGAACGCAAGATCCCTTTGAGATGGGAATTGACGCTTCTGGCTCTCCATGGCATTTTGCACGCTTTAGGCTTTCGCGATGAAACCCTTCTGCCATGGAAAAAAATGAAAATAGCGGAATTCGAATCGATGGTAAAAATTATATGAAGACACGCACTCAAATTATCTTCGCGGCCGTCACAGGCGTACTCGTCTGCTTTTCCTTCCCGACCGTCTTTTTCGGATGGCGCGCACCGGAGCTGGGCATAATAGGATGGGTCGCGCTCGTCCCGCTTTTTTTGGCGATACGCGAAGCGGGCGCGCGAAGAGCGTTCGCGCTTACGTTCCTTTCCGCCATCATCTGGTATGGCGGCTCGCTGTACTGGGTTTTCCGCGCGATGCACACGTACGGAAAATTGCCGGCGATCACGAGCGGGCTCGTTAACGTGCTGCTCGTCGTCTTTGTCGCGGCATACATAGCGGTGGCCCCGATGCTCTCCCGCTTCATCGTAAAGAACTTCAAGGGGGAGCAGATAATTCTTCTTCCCGTGATGTGGGTGGCGCTTGAATTCGCGAGGAACTACATTCCGTGCAACGGGTTCCCGTGGTCGAACGTCGCGATGTCGCAGTACAAAATTTTGCCGGCCATCCAGATCGTGGATATTGTGGGCGTCTACGGCCTCATATTCGCCATGGTCTTTGTGAACCAGTACTTTGCCGAACTGATATTGAAGCTGAGAAAAGAGGAGATAACGAACTTCTGGGCGAAGACGGTTGTCACAACGCTTCTCGCGGCTCTGATTTTGGGTTACGGAATATACCGCCTCTATACTATACCCAAATCGTTTCCCAGCGCACCAACGGTCAAGATAGGAATGATCCAGGGCAACATCGAGCAGGAGGAAAAGTGGGATAAGACCAAGGCGCGGAAAAACCTGGACGTGCACCGCGAGGCCGCTGCAAAATTGAGGGACGTGCCGGTGGATCTAATCGTCTGGCCCGAGGCGTCATATCCCAATACTTTGTCGACGCAGATGGCATCGATCCCGCCCCAGATTCTGGGCTTGACCGAGATGGAGATGACAAGGCAGCCATACACGCTCATGGGCGCGGTTTCCGAAGAGCCGTCGGGGAATTTTCATAACAGCGCGTTTCTTTTCGACGCCCACGGACGTATCGAGGGGCAGTACCACAAGGCGCATCTCGTTCCGTTCGGCGAATACGTACCCTACAAAAAATTACTATTCTTCGCGAAAAAACTGACTTCGCCGATCGGGAATTTCATAGAAGGAACTTCGTACGATCCGCTGGTCTTCGACGACCACAGAGTGGGGATCCTCATATGCTATGAAGACGTATTCCCTGAGATAAGCAGAAAGACGACGCTCGCGGGCGCGGAATTTCTCGCAAACATCACGAACGACGCGTGGTACGGGGTTTCTTCCGCGCCGTACCAGCATCTGGCCCTTTCTGTGTTCCGTGCCGTTGAAAACCGGCGCTTCCTCATACGCGCGACGAATTCAGGTGTCTCCGCCGTCGTCGATCCGTGGGGAAGGATCCAGATGGAATCGCAAATATTTGAGCGCTCCATGATGGTGGCATCCATTGCGATGCTTCATCTCATCTCCCCCTACACGCGGCTGGGCAACTGGTTCGCGTGGGGCGCGATTGCATATGGGGCATTCATGTTCATAATGGCACTGACGATGCGGCTTAAGAAAAAAAGAGGAGGTTTTTAAATGGCGAGGGAGCTTTCCGACAGATTTGAGGCGCTCACCAAGAGACTCGAAGAGATACGGGGGCATCTTTGACATCGATGCCAAGAGATCGAAAATAGCGGAGCTGGGCGAAAATGCGAACCATCCCGAGTTCTGGAACGATACCCAAAAAGCAAAACAGATATTGAAGGAGCGGGACCAGCTCCTTCTTAAGGTGAAGCGCTTTGAGGAACAGGGAAGGGCCCTGGCCGACGTCGAGGCGATACTTGATCTCGAATCGGAGGGGGGAGAGTCCGAAGAGCTGATATCGGAGGCCAAGCGCGAGCTGGATGGTGTCTCGACCGCTCTCGATCAGATGGAATTCGAAAGGATGTTTTCGGGAAAGCACGACCACGCGCCGGCTATCCTCATGATCAACGCCGGCGCCGGCGGAACAGAGGCATGCGACTGGGCGGAGATGTTACTTCGCATGTACCGGCGGTGGGCCGACGCCAAGGGATACCAGAACGAAGTCGTCGATTTCACGCCGGGGGAAGGGGCTGGTTTCAGGTCAGTCACGTTGACGATCAACGGAGAGGGCGTCTACGGATATCTCAAGGCGGAAAGCGGCGTTCATCGTCTTGTGCGCATCTCGCCTTTCGACGCAAACAAGCGCAGGCACACATCGTTCGCATCGGTTTTTGTGTTGCCCGACGTGGAAGAGGATATTGAAATTGAAATCAAGGATTCGGATCTTAGAATCGACACGTTCCGTTCAGGGGGCGCAGGCGGCCAGCACGTAAACAAGACCGATTCGGCCGTCCGAATAACTCACGCACCCTCCGGCATTGTCGTGGCATGCCAGAGCCAGAGAAGCCAGCACCAGAACAAGGCCACGGCGATGCGTATCTTGCGCGCAAAACTCTACGAGATCGAGATGGATAAGAAGCTCAAGGAGCGCGAAGAGATGGAAAAGAAGAAAAAGCGCATCGAGTGGGGCTCGCAGATAAGATCGTACGTCATGCAGCCATACAGGCTCGTGAAGGACCACCGTACGGGATATGAAGTGGGAAACGTCGACTCGGTGATGGACGGGAATATCGATGAATTCATTAGAAGATTTCTTCTAGAATACGGCAAGGAGGAATAGCAATGTCTGAAGTGGAATATATCAAACAGAGGAAGGAAAAAGCTCAAAAACTGCGTGAAATGGGTCTTAACCCCTATTTGAACGGTGTTGTGCCCAAATCCACGGCGTGGGAGCTCCATCATTTATATGATGCGAAATCACCAGAGGAGCTGGAGCAAGTGAAAGATAGCTTTTCGGTTGCCGGACGCGTGATGGCCATAAGGGCGTTCGGGAAGGCCGCCTTCATGCAGATTCAAGATCGCACAGGCAAGATACAGGTATTCGTTCAAAAACAAGACCTTAGCGAGCAACTCTTCACACTTTACAAGATGGTTGATGTGGGCGATTTCGTCTATTTTGAAGGGGCTGTTTTCAAGACAAAGACAGGCGAGCTGACCGTCAAAGTGGCCGACTTGAAGATCGTAACTAAGGCCATAAGGTCGCTTCCCGAAAAATGGCACGGCTTGACCGACATCGAGGCAAGATACCGCCAGCGATACATCGACCTGATCGTTAATCAGGACGTCAAAAAGGCGTTTCAGGCTCGTTCCGCCATAATACAAGCGGTGAGGGAGTTCTTCAATACGAGGGGATTCCTGGAGGTCGAAACGCCGATGATGCATCAGATCCCCGGCGGCGCCGCCGCAAAACCTTTCGTCACACATCACAACAAGCTGGATTGCGATCTTTTCTTAAGGATCGCCCCGGAACTTTATCTCAAAAGGCTCCTGGTGGGTGGAATGGAGCGCGTCTATGAGCTCAACAGAAACTTCAGAAACGAGGGGATATCGATCCAGCACAACCCCGAGTTCACGATGCTCGAATTCTACCAGAGCTATGCCACATTTGAAGATCTTATGAAGTTGACCGAGGAGCTCATCGGCCACATTGCCGAAAAAGTTTTGGGCAAGACTGAGATCGATTATCAGGGCACGGCGATCAATCTCAAAGGGCCGTTTGCGCGCTACACTTTAAAGGAATCGCTTACAAAGGTGGCCGGCCTCGATCCCGCAATCATAGAATCGCGCGAAAAGGCGCTCGAGTTCGCAAAAAAACTGGGCGACGAGTTCAAGAGCAAAAATGAAGGTCTGGGCGCGATACTCACGGAGATATTCGAGCTGACGGTCGAGAAGAAATTGATCCAGCCGACGTTCATCACCCATTATCCGACCGAGGTTTCGCCTCTCGCCAGAAAAAACGAAAAGGACCCGACTGTCACCGACAGGTTCGAGTTCTTCGTCTACGGCCGCGAGATGGCAAACGCATTCTCGGAGCTCAACGATCCTGAGGATCAGGCGGAACGTTTCAGAGAGCAGGTCAAGGCGCTTTACAGCGGAAACGATGAAGCCATGCATTTTGACGAGGATTTCATCGAAGCGCTGGAACACGGCATGCCGCCCGCAGCGGGGGAGGGTATAGGCATCGACAGACTGGTGATGCTTTTCACTAACGCGGCGTCAATACGCGACGTCATATTGTTCCCGCAGATGAAGCCGATCAAATCATGAGCATTCAATCCTGGATCGCGGGCCGATATTTTCGTTTACGGCACCGCCAGAGATTTCTGCCCCTTCTCACCGTTGTGTCCATCGGGGGCGTAGCGCTCGGAACGATGGCGCTCGTCATCGTCTTGTCCATCATGCGCGGTTTTTCCGGCGAGCTGGAAAAAAGATTCATGGGTTTCAATTCGCATGTCACCCTCACACGCGCGGCAGAGGCAAAAAGTGTTTCGCAAGACGAGTTGCAGTCGCTCCTGCCCGCAGGTGTAAAAGTCACACCCTTCGTTGAGGGAGAGGCAATCGCACAGACAAAGTCGATGGGAGAGATAGTTGCGGCGGGCGTGAAGGTGCGATCCATGACCGATGAGACGGTGGGATTTTTGAAGACGGTCCAATTTTATTTTCCCGAAGGGTCGGCAAAATTCGGCGAGCTGACGGGAGAAAAAGACGCTTCAAGGCTTCCCGGAATCATACTGGGAGACGAGATTCTCACCCAACTCACGGTCCATCCCGATTTTGAAGACAGAATAGATCTTGTGGCGCCGCTGGCCGAAGTAGGCCCCACGGGCGAGCTGGAGCCGAGGGTGAGAAGTTACACGCTCATCGGCGCGTTCCGTTCCGGTGTCTTTGAATATGACAGCAAGGTGTGTTTTGTCTCCATAGGCGAGGCGAAACGTCTTCTTGGAGCGCAACTCGTGGAGGGTTTTCAGATAATGCTTGCCGATCCAAAAAAAGCGGCCGGAATCGCAGGTCTACTGAGAGAAAATCTGGGCGACGGCTGGCGGGTTCAAAGCTGGGACGTGCAGAATAAAAAACTCTTCGCGGCACTCAAACTGGAACGCTTGGCGATGGGCGGAATTCTGATACTCATCATTTTGATTGCGTCGTTTTCCATAGTGGGGGTGCTCATGATGGTCGTCTCCACCAAGCGCAAGGATATAGCGATTCTTAGAGCGACCGGAATGAACGCTCGCGCTATCAGGCAGATATTTCTGCTTCACGGCATGTGGATCGGCGCAGTGGGAAGCCTCATAGGCGGAGGGGCGGGCTCGCTCCTGTGCATTTTCCTGCGGGAAAGACCGTTGCGCCTGCCTGCTTCCTACTATCTGGACGTTCTGCCGGTGGCATGGTCCCCGGTGTGGACGGCCGTGTTCGTCGCATGCGGAATTTTTATTGCGATGATCGCATCATGGTATCCGGTGACGCAGGCAACAACTGAAGATCCGGTGGTAACTTTGAGATACGAATAGATGAAACTTGTTTCCGACATAGCCAAGAGGTTCAATTCCTCGCGCCATCTTCCCCGTTCGCTTGCCGTAATGCGCGCGGTCTCGATCGCCGGCATTGCCATAGGCACGGCGACCCTTATTGTGGCCCTCTCCATTGTGGCGGGCTTTCAGCGCGAATACCGCCGCTCGGTGCTTGATTTCAACGCGCACGTCGTCGTCCTTGAGGCAAACGAGATGAAAGATGTTGCGCCTGTAGTGGGCTTTGCGTCAGCACTTCGCCAGACCAAAGACGAGAAAAAGTTTTTCGGGCGCACTGCCTTCATGATGCCGGCCGTCAAAGCAATGACTGCAATATATCAGAGCATGAAAAATTTTCACGACGACATCTCATTAAGACTCGAAGAGAGGCCGGAGTTTTACGAAGTGTGGGAAAAAATCCAGCCCGAGCGTTTCAAGGTCTTTGTCCCGGATATTTTGCTCCGGCTAAAAACCACGAGCGAGAAGGGTGTCATCGGGATGACGCCCTTTCTCTACCGTGAAGGACTTGCGATTTCAAAGGGCATCATCAAGGGCATTGTCGTGAAAGGCGTGGACCCTAAGACCGTCCGCGAAGTGAACCGGATGCGCTTGAATCTTGCCGGTGATATTTCAATTGATGACGCGCTCGCCCCTTCGAAGTACTTGAACGTCATTCTTGGAAAAGCGCTTTTCGAGCGTCTCGGATCGCCCGAAAAAATCACGCTCATGGTTCCGCAGACCGCGAAGGACAAACAGTTTGTAACTGCCACCGTCGCCGGAACATTTGAATCGGGTCTCTATGATTACGACTCCCAGTTCGCTCTCATGAATATAGAAGTTGCGAGAACAGTTTTCGAAACGGGCGGAATCGTAGCGACAGGCGTCGAGATTAAGCTCGACGATCCGGAGAAGGCGCAGGCAATCGCATACGCTCTCAACAACGCTCTGCCGTCCGTCTATCAGGCGATAACGTGGGACGAGCTGAACCGGGATCTTTTCGAAGCGCTCTCCCTTGAAAAACTTGTCTTTTCGATAATCATGGGAATTCTGGTCGTGGTTGCGGCCTTCAACATCATCGGTGTTCTTGTTCTTCTGATATGTTACCGCGCACATGAGGTAGCGATTCTCAAGGCGCTGGGCATAAGAACCGACCTGCTCAGAAAAATTTTCACGCGGAGCGGAGTTTCAACCGGACTCGCCGGCACCGCCATCGGCATCGGATTGGGGTTGGGAATTTCGTGGGCCGTCAAACACTTTCATCTAATACGTTTGGAGCCAGAGATATATTTCCTTTCGGCTCTCCCTCTTGACATTTCATGGCCAATATGCGGCAAGATAGCCCTCTTCAGTCTTTTGATGTGTTATGTGACATCGAGGATAGCGGCAAGGCGCCTTGCTGGGTTACCGATAAGCGAGGCACTATAGATATGCTACTCACGGCGAACGATGTAAAAAAAAGTTACGACGGCGGCGCGGCCGCATTGGATGTTTTGAAAGGCGTTGATTTTGAAATCGGCGAGGGAAACCTTGTCGGCATATACGGCGCTTCCGGCTCCGGGAAATCCACGCTTCTGCATATCATGGGCGGTCTTGACCGGCCCACGGGTGGAAAGATAAGTTTTGAGGGGGATGATATAAACAAGATGAGCGAGACCGCACTCGCGCGTTTCAGGAACCGCTCGATCGGATTCGTCTTTCAATTTTATCATCTCCTGCCCGAGTTCACGGCGATCGAGAATGCAATGATGCCCTGCCTCATAGCGGGGCAGAAGAGGAAACAGGCAAGGCAGAAGGCGATGGAGGCCCTCGAAGAGGTGGGGCTCTCTGACCGCGCGTCGCACCGCCCGAGCGAACTATCAGGCGGAGAGCAGCAAAGAGTCGCGCTGGCGCGCGCCGCGGTCATGCGGCCCAAACTTATCCTGGCCGACGAGCCGACGGGCAACCTCGACCGCGAGACGGGCGAGCGCGTCTTCGATTATCTTTTGAAGCTCAACCGCGACGACGGCATTGCGATGCTCATCGTTTCGCACAACCAGGAATTGCTGGATCTGCTTCCGCGGAAACACTTGCTGAGAGACGGAAAACTTAATGAACTTTAGAAAAATAATTTTTCTTCCACTGTGTTTTTTGATCCTCGCGTTGTCCGCCGTTCAGGCGGCCGCAGACGGCCGCCAGATCACCGAGATCAATTTTCAGGGGAATGTGCGCACGCCTGAATCGACGATATCCCAGACGATCCAGAGCCGTGTCGGCCAATCGGTCGATCCACAGATAATCACACGCGACATCAGGGCGCTCTACAAACTGGGACAGTTCGAAGATATCAAAGTCGACTCCACCCCGAAGGGCGGCGGTGTCGCTCTCACCTTCCTCTTCGTCGAGAAACCCGTCATCACCGACGTCGGTTTTGACGGCAACAAAAAAATCAAAAATGACGAGCTCCGCAAAGACATCACCGTCAAGACGTACAGCCCCTTAGACGAGAAAGAGCTCTCAGATTCAATCGAGAAAATCAGGGCGGCCTATGAAAAGAAGGGCTACTATCTCATTCAAATCAGCCACCATACGGAGTCTCTGCAACCGGGCGAGGCGAAGCTCGTTTTCGACATCCATGAAAACCAGGGCGTCATCGTAAGACGCGTCGATTTCATAGGCAACAAGGTCTTCAGCGAAAAAGAACTAAGGGGTGAAATAAGAACGAAAAAGAAGGGTGCCTTCTCGTTTATCACAAGCTCCGGCAAATATAATGAAGAGCAGCTGAAGCAGGATGCCATGATGCTCACGTTCTTCTATCTCAACCACGGCTATCTAAAGGTCAAAGTTCAACCCGCAAAGGTCTCCATCAGCAAGGACAAGCGCTATCTTTTTATCTCGTTTCAGATCACCGAAGGAAAACAATATAAGATCGGCGTGCTGACGATGAGCGGCGACATCCTCACGACGAAAGAGGAGCTCTTAAGCCAACTGAAAACAAAGACAGGCGATATCTACTCCCAAAAGGACCTTGAGGAGGATATGCAGCTCCTCTCTGACAGATACGGCGACGAGGGCTATGCGTACGCGAACATCGTGCCCCAGACGCAGGCAAACGACGAGACGCTGACGGCAGACATCAATCTCGCGATAGAAAAGGGAAAGCAGATCACCATCGAGCGCATCAATATCATGGGAAACACGACGACGCGCGACAAGGTGATAAGGCGCGAAATGAAGCTGAAGGAAGATGACCGCTACAGCGAAAGGCTTCTGCGCGAGAGCAGGATGAAGCTGATGCAACTGGGATACTTTGAGGAGGTAAACTTCGCCACGCCGCGAGGCAGTCGCGATGACACGATGATACTCAACATCACGGTCAAGGAGAAGCCGACCGGGAGCTTCAATATCGGCGCGGGTTTCAGCTCTATCGAGCATTTCATACTCACCGCGTCCGTGTCGAAGGAGAATTTCTTCGGCTACGGCATATCGGGTTCGGTATCGGCAGAGCTCTCTACAAAGAGACAGTTCTTCATGTTATCTGTGCGCGATCCGTATTTTCTGGATTCACAATGGATAGTTGGCCTTCAGGGATACCGGAACGCCTACAATTACATCGACTTCCGGCGGGTATCCAACGGCGGAGACGTCACGCTGGGACACCGCTTCTTCGAGAACTGGACGGCGGAACTTGGTTACCAGCTCGAACAAGTCGAGCTCTCCGATTTCTCGTTCGCCGTTCCACAGTTCTTCCGGACCGACGCTTCAGGCGTCACGTCCGCGCTCAATCTTTCACTTGTGAACGACAGGCGTGACAACCGCATAACGCCGCGTTCGGGAACCTACGGCATCCTGACAAACGAAATATCAGGGACGAAGCTCGGCGGCAGCAACGATTTCTACCGCGTCAATCTCAAGGCGATGTTCTACGAGCCGATCATCAAGAAAAAACTGGTCATGAAGCAGTTTGCGCGCATCGGGTACATAGATAGTTTAAACGAGAACCCTGTGCCTCTCTTCGAACGCTTTTTCGTCGGCGGACCGAATTCCCTTAGAGGTTTTTACCCCAACTCGGTTGGACCGACGCTCAGGATTCCGTCATCTCCATCCGGGGGCGAGGAACAATTTGTCTACGGAGGCAACAAGATATTGGTCATCATAAACGAACTTGAGTGGTGGATCTACGAGCCCGCAGGCATCAGTCTCGTCGGCTTCTTCGACGCTGGCAACTCTTACGCCGAAGACGAGAACTACTCGATTTCCAACATCCGCATGGACTACGGCTTCGGGCTCAGGTGGAACTCCCCTATGGGGCCGATGCGCTTCGAGTGGGGAATCCCCATAAACAAGCGCCCGTGGGAGGATAGTGTCGTTTTCAATTTCACGATCGGAAATATGTTCTAAAATTTTATTTGCAATTATTTCCAAGTATTATAGTCACTTAGCCAACTTCAGGAAAGGGAGGAAAAATGAAAAAGGCGTATTTCGTGGCAGCGATTCTTGTTTTAGCATTGGCGGCCCCGTCGCTTTCGTTAGCGGCGAAAAAGGCCCCGTCCACACCGGACAAGACCTACTCCAACGGCGATTACAAGTTCAGGCTCAATTACCCGGGCGCATGGAATTATGAAGAATCTGAAAAGCCCAAGATCGAAGCCGGCTATGGCATCAACATCCCGATGGGCAAGATGGGGAACATGTGCAACGTGAAGTTTGCCGAAAACCTTAAAGACGGCGATCTTCCGAACATCAACCTGATGGTTATGCCGATCATGGAATCGAAGGGCGGGAAATCGAAAAAAGACGAAAAGAAGGAAGAGAAAAGGGCGGAAAAGGCAAAGAAGGAAAAACAGGATTGCGTTGTCGTCGAGCAGAAGTCGGTGAATTGGGCCGGCCAGAAGGCGATGCTCGTCACGACGCGTTGCCCGGAAACTAAGAAAGTTGCGATCGACGGCAAAAAGAAAAAGGCCACCGTCTGGCGTTATATGACGGCAGTCAACATGAAGCGCTCGCAGGATATGTATAACCTCGTGGGCCAAATGTTGTGCACAACGTCGGGTGAGAAGCTCTGCGACGACATGCCCGATAAGGGCAAGGCCGCCGAGTTCGACAAGACGATCAAACCGGCTCGCGATAAGATGATTGCGACGACAAAGTTCACAAAATAGGTGGCGTATGAAAAAAACTGCACTCTTCATAATTGTTTTCGCTCTGACTTTTGCCGCTTCGCGGCCCGTCCACGCGGCAAAGTGGAAAGGCAACTGGTATTTACGCGGCCAGACGGAATGCAAAGAGGTAAACCTCGACCGCAAGGGCAGAACGACTATGGGCGTCTATCCTAAAGCCATCGTCGAAAAACAGGACAAGGAATTCTATCTCACGGTCGAGAGCATGGGAAAGAAATATTCCTATAAGATGAATCCCATCGACACCCTGAATTACGAACTGGAACTCATATCTGTCGGCCCGAATCTGCCGGTGCCTGAAGGTTCGAAATCCGTTCAGGATGCGTACACGGGATTTTTCAGAAAAATGGTGGACTGCCAGACCACCATGCCGGGCTATATCACCGAGACGCAGACCAAATGACAGGCACATGACATAACTTACGATGGTGCCGGGTTTGGCGAAAAAAACCCGGCATCTTTTTTTTATATGTTTGAAGAACGCAAATACAGAGAATGGATGAAGGCGGCAGGATTTGTTCCCAGCCTCGTCACCTTTAAAGAAAGCGACCTTTTCATTCTGGCAAAGGAGAATGTGAAAAGGGAAGCGGAGGGGTTTTTGCTTGAAGCGCGCAAGGACATCGAAGCCTATATCGTGCGCGACCACGAATTTCTGACGGCCCTCGAACCGCATACAGTGCCCGCCGATGCGCCGCTCATCGTGCAAAGGATGGCAGCGGCAGCGCAAAAGTTCGGCGTGGGTCCGATGGCGGCAGTCGCCGGCGCTGTCTCCGATTATGTCGGAGAGCAACTGGCGGGGAAATTCGGGGACATCGTTGTCGAAAACGGCGGCGACATCTTCATCCGATGCGAAAGGCCGCTCACTTTTGCCTTATACGCAGGCGAACACTCTCCATTCACTGGCAAGGTGAAATTTGTCTTGCGCTCGAATGGAAAACCCTTGGGCATCTGCACATCGAGCGCTACCGTCGGCCACTCGCTCAGTTTCGGAAAAGCGGACGCCGTCTGTGTCATCGCATCAGACTCGGCGACTGCGGACGCCGCTGCGACGGCGCTGTGCAACATGGTCAAAGAGAAATCCGATATCGAGGTGATGCTTGCCCGCGCAAAGTCTTTGGAAGATATTCAGGGAGTTGTCGCAGCCATGGAAGACAAGATGGGCATTTGGGGGAACGTCGAACTCGTAAAATAGGAGGAATAAATGGCAAAAAAAAGCGCAATTCTTCATTTCGGCCACGATCTTGTCGAAAGGCCGATCATAAGCGACTTGATCCGCAATCACGATGTCTCGGTGAATATCCTGCAGGCATCGATAACACCTGAAGAGGACGGCACAATGTTCGTGCAGATAGAGGGCACGGACAAGGCGGTCAAAAAAGCCTTCGACTATCTCAAAGAGGAGGGTGTGGGGCTCATCTTCCCGGCCAAGAATCTAATCTGGGACAAAGACAAGTGCACCGACTGCGGCGCATGCGTTGCGCAGTGTCTGGTTCGCGCATTGACGGTGAATGAGAGCAAAAAACTCGATTTCGATTCGGATAAATGCATCGCCTGCGGGCTGTGCATACCTGCATGTCCGTACCACGCCCTCGAATCGGTGACCGACCATCTTTCATAGGAAAGGGGAGATAAAATGTCCAAAACATACGAGGAAATAAACGATAAGATCAAAAAAGGAAAAGCGGTCGTCGTGACAGCGGAAGAAGTCATCGGGATAGTAAGACAGAAGGGTGCCAAGAAAGCCGCGCGGGAAATAGACGTCGTGACCACAGGCACGTTCGCCCCGATGTGCTCTTCAGGCGCGCTCATAAACACCGGCCACACGAAACCCAAGATGAACTTCAAGCAGGCGTGGCTGAACAGAGTGCCCGCTTACTGCGGCATAGCTGCAGTGGATCTCTATATCGGCGCGACATCCATTCCCGAAGACGATCCCGCCAACAAGGTGTTTCCGGGCAGATTTGTCTACGGCGGCGGGCACGTGATCGAGGATCTGATCGCCGGCAAGGAAATAATTTTTGAGGCGCAATCATACGGGACGCAGTGCTATCCGCGCAAAGAGCTCCTTGCAAAAATAAGGATGGCGGATCTCAACAGCGCCACGCTTTTGAACCCCAGAAACGCCTATCAAAATTACAACGTGGCGGTGAATGCGCGCGCGAAACACCCTATCTACACCTACATGGGAATTCTTCGCCCGAATATGGGCAACATCAACTACTGCTCCGCCGGGGAACTCTCCCCGCTGCTCAACGATCCGAATTACAGGACAATCGGTATCGGGACCCGCATATTTTTCGGCGGAGGAACCGGTTATGTGTTCTATCCCGGAACGCAGCACGATCCGGACACTAAAAGAAACGAGAAGGGGGTGCCGATGGGCGGCGCTGGAACGCTCGCCCTTGTTGGCGACATGAAGGAAATGGACAGCCGGTTTGTCCGCGGCGTTTCCATGACCGGCTACGGAGTTTCACTGGCGGTCGGCATCGGCGTGCCCATACCGGTTCTCGACGAGGACGTCATAATATCGTGTGCGGTCTGCGATGCGGATATACTGGCGCCGGTCTGGGATTACAGCGACGATTATCCGGAATTTAAAGGCAAACCTCTCGCCTACGTTTCCTATGCGGAACTTAAAAGCGGAAAAGTGAAATTACAGGGCAAAGAAATCGAAACGGCATCGCTCTCCTCAATGCCGATGGCCAGAGAGATCGCAGGCAAACTCAAGAAATGGATCGCGGACGGGAAATTCCTGATAACAAAACCGTCAGCGCCCCTGCCGGGAATGGGAAGCGGCGTCAAGTTTCATCCGTTCGTGGAGAGGGCGGTAAAAAAAAGAAAGATCATTTTATAAAGACGATGGCCTTCTCAAGCTCGCCGTTCAAAATAGCGTGTGCCTTTCTGCCGTCAGCGACGGCAGGGACGTGGATCACATGGAAGAGCTTGTCGAATTTTCTATAGTAATCGTCGGGAAAGAGTTTTGAAAATTCCGATTGTTTCGAAAAAATATTCTCGTTGAACACCTCATTGGGCTCGTCGGGATAGAGCGGAAGATAGGCGATCCTGTCCTCTATCAGATCCTGAAAGAAATGGGATCCGAACGACACTTCGGGGACATACGTGGCTTTTCTTCTCGCCACCTCGATGAGCATCGCACAGTTTGCAATTTCGGCATAGGTGACCGGCACGCCGAGATCCGGGTTCCATGAACCCCACCTGCCGGGGCCGATCAGCGCGAACCTCTTGCCTTTCAGGACTTCTGTCAACTTCCCGACCACGCGGGCCACGCTCTGTTTATCGTTGTGCGGCCAGTTGTGATATTCCATCTCGTCGACGTAAACGAGATACTCAAGATCCGGCACGTATGCGGTCGGTAAATTTCTGTGCACAGTGAATATGACATCCTGGGAGGGCACATCGGGAATCGGCCGGGATTTTCCGCTCTCCGCCTCAGACAAGGCCCTTGTCTGAAGCAAGTATATGCCGGCATGGTTACCTTCAGATTCCGCGTTTACGGCGAACTCGACATCCACCGCAAAGCCCAGACCTTTTTCAAGCTCCCTCAATAGCCATGCAAGCGTTTCGGAGAGATTAATCCCCATCCATTCTCCGCCCAGAACGCCGTTCATCGTCAAGACGGGCACATGCTGGGAGTCCCACAGATTTGAGACCGGCCGATAGAGATAATTGCCGTCTCTTAAAGAGATGAAGGCCTGCGAGCCCGGATAGCAATTGAAACCGTCGCCGATCAGCTCCCTGAAATGAATCGACTTGAACGAATTGCTCTTGAGATCGATGACATCCACTTTCTTCTGCGAGCATTTCTGGATGTTGTTGACCTCGGTTCCCTCCGGCCTCATGAGCGGCTTCACGGGCGAGAAGAGACAAACGTAGCCGCGCCCGACGGCCCTAGTTCCAAGACCCATAACCAGCCGCACGAGGCCGTCCTTTTTATTTATCTCCTTGTTCCAGCAGTAACCGTTTTGCGAAAAACCGACTCCAGCCAGGGCAGGGAGATAATAGTCCTGATACTGCAGGCCCACTACCTCCTGAACGAGCAGTGCCATCTCTTCAGCGTCTTTCAGAAAACCGTGCTTGCCGCGATATGTTATGGCGTTCGGATTGAAAGTCGATGCGAAGACCGTCTTGACGGCATTCAAGAATTCTTCCCGGCGTGATTCCGGCGTTCCCTGATTGCCGACAAAGACCGACTCGTATTTTCCGGCAAACGACGCCCCCTTTTGATCTTCAAGGAGAGAGGAGGATCTCACGGCCATAGGAGAGGTGATCTGGTCCAAAATCGAGGATAGCTCCTTTTGTACCGTATCGGCAAATTTTCCGCCAAGAAATCTCCCCTTCAACTCTTCGTAATTGGCGCCGCCTCCCGATTCTGCCTCCGCTATGATCTTTTCAAGGCCGTTGAATTTCACAAAATCACGAAATACGCTCGTCGTGACATGGATTGTCTTTGGAAAACAAATGGTCGCGGCATGTGAATCGCCTTTTTCTTTCAGATCACCGATGAGCTTTTCGATCTTTGCGAATCCGTTTCCCTTGCCGCCAAGCTCTCCGTCTCCGATTTTTTTAAGCATAGACGCCCCTCAGTTCAGCGGCCCTGACAATTCTCTTGCAGGCAAGCACCGCAGCCGCGAGCCTCAAAGGTATGAGCCCCTTCTTGGCAATCGACATCGCTTCATCGAAGGCAAGGCCCACTATGCGCGACACCTCTTCATGCATCCTTTCAGCGGACCAGTAATAACCCATTCTGTTTTGCACCCATTCAAGGTAATAGCCGGTCACACCGCCCGAGTTGCAAAGAATGTCGGGAATGACAAGGGTCCCGCGCTCATGCAAAATTTTGTCGGCGATAGGGGAGACGGGATCGTGCGCCGCCTCGGCTATGATTCTTGCCTTAACATTTTTTACATTCTCTTTTGTTATCTGAAGTTCGATCGCCGCGGGGACGATGATATCGACAGGGAGTTCGAAGAGTTTTGAGGGGTCGGCCAGTTTCTCCACTTCAACTTCGCCCTCAAGACCGTCCAGAATACCGTAGGACTGCTGATGCCAAGTGACCTCGTCGACATTGATGCCACGCTCATTGAAATACGCGCCGCTTATGTCCGCCACCGCGGTAATCTTGGCGCCGGCTTTGGACAGCAGGCGCGCGACATTCATGCCGACCTTGCCAAAACCCTGAATGGCCACCTTTGCGTTTTTAATGTCCACGCCCAAATGCCGGCACGCCTGTATGATGCACAGGTCCACGCCTATGGCGGCGGGATTGACAAGGGTTGCCACGCCGCCCAGGTCTTTCGGTTTCCCGCTGACGACTGCCGGCGTGAAATTTCCAAAGTGGGCCGAGTACGTATCCATGAACCAGCACATGACCTGCTGATTGGTGCCGATATCGGAAGTCAAAACGTCGTTGTTGGGTTTCACGAGATCCACAAGCTCGGCGATATAGCGTCTTGAGATGCGCTCGAGCTCGCCGACGCTGTATTGCGACGGATCGCATTCCACGGCGCCGTAGCTTCCGCCAAACGGTATTCCAAGAAGGGCACAGCGGTGCGTGGACCAGAAGGCCAGCGCTTCGACAGTCTCAAGGTCTATGTCGGGACGGAACTGCACGCCTCCGATAGAGGGGCCCCTCATTATGGAATGGATCGTGTGATATGCCCTGAAAACCCTGATGCGCCCGTTGTCCAGCTGAACCGGCAAATTGAGCTTCAGCGAACAACGGGGTTGTTTGATAAACGCAATTTGATCCGGTTCCAACGCCAGATATTTCGCCGCGGCGTCGAACTCCGCCATCACGTTCGAAAGCGAGCTTAGGGTCCTTGAAATCTCCATAAAACTTATGCGTACAAGCCGCGCATCTCGGCGACGCGTGTCACCCTCTGGATAGACACAACAAAGGCCGCGACGCGCATGCTGATCTTATATTGCTCCGATGTCTCAAGAACACTCTTGAACGCGTCCTTCATCAGGCGCGCGAGATCTTCCTGTATCCTCTCGTTGCTCCAGTAATAACCCATTCTGTTCTGGACCCACTCAAGATAAGAGACCGTCACGCCGCCGGCGTTGCATAGAATATCCGGAATCACAAAGATCTTTTTCTCGTCTAGCACCTTGTCGGCATTAAATGTCACCGGGCCGTTCGCGCCCTCTGCAATCAGCTTGGCCTTGATGCGGCCGGCGTTCTTAGATGTGATCTGGCTTTCAAGCGCCGCCGGCACAAGGATATCAACGGGCAGCTCCAAGAGCTCCATCGCGTTTTTCATCTTCTGGACCTTTATTGTCTTCTCAATTCCTTCAAGAAGGCGGTGGTCCTTAAGATAAGAGAAGACGGCCGGGATATCTATGCCGCCTTCGTCGTAATACGCTCCGCTCACATCGGAGATCGCAACCACTTTGCAGCCTTCTCTGTGAAGAATTTTTGCCGAGTAGGAGCCCACGTTGCCGAACCCCTGAACCGCGACCGTCGACTTTTTGAGATCTATCTTCAGATGAGAAGCGGCTTCCTTGATGCAGTGAACTATTCCCTGAGCCGTTGCTTCCGTTCTTCCTTCGGAACCGCCGAGCTCAAGCGGTTTGCCCGTGACGACTGCCGGCAGGTACTCGCGATAGTGCATCGAATACGTGTCCATAAACCAGCTCATGATCTGGGGATTGGTTCCGACATCGGGGGCCGGGACGTCGCGGTCGGGACCGAACATGTCCACCATCTCCGCAAAATAGCGGCGGGCAAGTCTTTCAAGTTCGCCTTTTGAAATCTTCGCGGGGTCGATGATGACGCCGCCCTTGCCGCCGCCGAAGGGGATATTCACGACCGCGCACTTATACGTCATCCAGAAGGCCAACGCCTTCACTTCGTCGAGATTGACATCCTGATGAAAACGCACGCCGCCTTTTGCTGGGCCGCGCGTCGTGTTGTGCTGAACACGATAACCCCTGAAAACCTCAACGCGCCCGTCGTCCATGCGGACAGGGAGCTGGACCTCCATCACGCGCCGAGGCTCCTTGATAACCGCGATCTGGTTTTTTGTGAGGTTCAAAACTTTGGCTGCGGCGTCAAACTGTTTTAAGGCATTTTCAAAAGCTGAAATAGGGGGGTCTATGCTCTGCGTGGTCACTGCATCGATCTCTTTTTCTACCATAGGGATCATCCTCCTTGACTAGTGATTTTTTGTATACAGTATGCGGAACATAACCAAAAGACGGGTTGAATATCAAGGAGTTTATATCGTTTTCTCGCGTCTCGCCGATTCGTGTCTCAGCGCCTTGATCATTGAGTTCACGGTCATCGAGACCGCTGTCTTGAAGACAAGCTCCGGAACATTTTCCTTCGGCTTCACCCGATAGCAATACGTGAGATACGTGCGCCCGTCGCTCCACGGCCTCACTTCCCAGTAGCCGTCGTTCTCGCTTCTCGTCGAATCGATGCGGCGCCACGATGCGCGAAACAGATCGGGCTCCTCGTCGTAATTGTACTTTCTGACTACCCATTCGTTTTTTATCGGCCAGGGGAGGTTATATTCTTCGTAAGCCGTGCGCTGCCAATGGCCCGCCTGATTCTCGCCGACTCTTTGTGGAGGGTTCAGATCGTTTATCTCAAGGACCTTCGCCTTATCCTTGGCCACTTCGGGCGTGATGAGCCTTGCCGCCTCGTCGGACAGGAAAGCGGCCTTCATCGTCATAGGAAGCCAGCGCGGCCAGCCGTTTATGTCGACAAGCGCCGCCCATACGGCCTTCGGAGGAGAATCGATCACCGTGTTGACAGTCACGTCGGCACGGTCGCTTCCTTCAGGAATTTTTATATCCTTGATGATGTAGCCCGCGTTGAGCTTTTCGTTCTCATCAAGACCCGCGTGCGCAAGTAGCGGTACCAGTAAAAAGAGAAGAATGGCGGCGAACTTTTTCATTGAACCTCCATATAATTCATCTAACCCGGCCATGTACAGAAATGCCAGCAAAAAAATCTTTGATGTTGCATCGCTTAACCCGCAATGTTATGCGGCGCCTATAACAAAAGGGAGGTGCTATGAGAAATTTGAAGATTGCCCTGTTCATGTTGTTCGCAGTCAGCCTTGTGGCATGCGGAGGAAGTTCTGGAGGCGAAACCGCCGCCACCACGCGCACGATGAGCGGCGCAATTCAGGGGGCCGCTGCCATGACCATCGATTCAACTAAACTGGCTGGCGAAACGGCGGGCGCGTGCGGCGAATTTGATCCTCCCATATGCAGAGTCATCGCGACGGCCACGGACGGCACGACCGTCCTCGACGAAAATCTCACCGACTGTGCATTTTCTCTCGCGCTCCTTATCGGAAACGATTACGTCATCAGCTTCGTGGGAACCAATCCCGTGAGCGGTGAGTGCGACACGTTTGTCGCAACTCTTCTCGCCGGTTCAGGGAGCCTCTTCAATATCGATGCGGGTACGGCCATAGACCTGGGAACGATAACAATAGATCCTGCCACCGACACGGCCACGTTCTCCGGTTCGTTCACGGACGTGCTTGGCTGCGAGGAGATCGGTTTCGACGACAGGGACGATGACGGAGCCTGCGACGGATGGGACGGAAGTTTTCCGGACGATCCCACCGATTTCGAGGCCATAGATTGCACTGCTGACACAGATTGCCCGGAGGGAGAGACGTGCGGCGAATTCGGTTTCTGCAGCGGTGAAGGCACTGTTGGAGGGGAAGAACCTCCGGCGGCAGCGTACACGATAGCCGATCTGCCCGGCACATATAATGCCGTGGGCCAACTTGGAGACGCAAGCTGCGACAACACTTACGACAGCCTGCCTCATAAGGAAATTGTAACACCGACTACCGACACAAGCGTCTCTCTGGAAGGCGAGGCCGACGGTGCAGTCTGCTGGCATGAACTGATAACGGTGCCGCTTACGGCAACAGCAACAGGTTTCGAAGCGACTGGCGTCGTCATGGGTGATTGCGGCGGATGCCCGCTGTACGCCAACACAAGTTCGTTCACGTTTGACACATCTCTCACGACGATCACGTTGACCAGAATCGTGACCGACTATTTAGGCGCCGATCTTAAAGAAGGCTGCGGCGTGGTCTACGAAAAAGAATAATAGTAACGGTTTGCAAGAAAGCCCCTGCCCAAAGCAGGGGCTTTTTACTGGACTAAAAGGGCCAAATTAGTTATAGAACGACGAAAGGGAGGTGCGCCATGAAAATCATGAATGTGTTCGTTTTGGCGGTCGCACTATGCGCGATTTTTTGTGCAGGCAATGCTGACGCGACAAAATTATCTCCCGTAACTACAGAACCTTCGGTCGGCACGACATCGCCCTCAGCTGAAGCGGCGGGTTCCAGCGCCGATCTTGCAAGACCGGCTGCCGACTTCACAAGACCCACTTCCGATATAATCAAACCGGCGCCGGATATCACGAGACCTCAGCCGGAATTCCAGAGACCGCTCAGAGAGTTAAAACCCTCGACATTTTCAGGCACAAACCGTTCCAACAATCTGGAAAACGCAACTTTCACGAAGAAAAAATAATTGGGACTCCCATTAAAAAAGGCGCTCATGAAATCATGAGCGCCTTTTTATTTCGTGGCATTTCGTTTTAGTCGGCTTCCGTGGCTCGTTCCAGCACGGCTCCGGGTTTCACTTTGATTGACACTTCCGAAATCTCGTTTTTCAAATGAAGTTTTGTCTCGGCCGCGATGACCGGCGCCAGCACTATGAGAGAAAACAGGTTCGGCACCGCCATGAGTCCGTTTGCGATATCTGCAAACGACCACACAATGGGGAGCGTGGCAACCGAACCGACAAGGACCGCGACGACCCACATGTACCTGTAAGGTTTGACGGCCCTCAGGCCGAAGAGATACTCCGCGGCTTTTTCACCGTAATACGACCAGCCGAGTATCGTCGAGAAGACGAAAGTGAGAAGCCCAACGGTGAGAACGATGGGGCCGACATACGGAATATCTGAAAAAGCGTTCTTGGTGAGGGCGGCGCCCGTCAACCCTTGGGTCCAATCACCGGAACTCACAATAACCAGACCCGTTATCGCGCATATAACAACCGTATCCCAAAAAGTTCCGGTCGACGAAACAAGCGCCTGTCTCACGGGAGTTCTCGTCTGTGCCGCCGCCGCGACAATGGGCGCGCTGCCTAGACCCGACTCATTTGAAAAGAGCCCTCTTGAAACACCGTACCTGATCGCCTCCTTCATGCCGGCACCGAGGAAGCCGCCAAGCGCCGCCTGGCCTGTGAATGCGGTGCTGAATATGAGTGAGAACGTTTCAGGAATCACCTTATAATTTATGACCAGAATGATCGCGCAACCCAAGACATAAAAAACCGCCATAAAGGGGACCAGGCTCTCGCAGGTCTTGGCAATCGATTTGATGCCGCCCAGGATCACAATTGCAGTGAGAACCGTGAGTATTATCCCTGTGATCCACGGGGAGATTCCGAACGTCTCCCTCACCATCATGGAAATTGAATTTGCCTGAACCATGTTGCCAATTCCGAATGCCGCAACCGCGGTGAAAAATGCAAACAACACGGCGAGCCATTTCTGTTTCAGACCACGTTCAAGGACATACATCGGGCCGCCGGCCATCGTTCCGGCTTCCGTTTTGATCCTGTATTTCACGGAGAGAAGGGCCTCCGCATATTTTGTGGCGATGCCGAAGACGCCTGTGAGCCACATCCATAGCACAGCGCCGGGACCGCCCGCCGCAACTGCCGTCGCGACACCCACAATGTTTCCCGTTCCGATCGTCGCAGCCAGGGCGGTCGTGAGCGAGCCGAACTGGCTAATGTCGCCTTCGCCTTCGCGCTTCCTTTGAAACGAAATTTTTATCGCCTTCCCGAGATAACGCTGGATAAATTTCAGGCGGATTGTGAGATAGATATGTGTTCCGCAAAGAAGAATGAGAAGGGGAGGGCCCCACACAAAATCGCTGACCTGTTGTAAGAAGTTTTCTATTCCCTGCATAGTTCACCTCTTTTTAAAAAGTGACTTCCTTTGCCGCCTCGCCGCCCTCATCCACCCTGACGTTTTCAACGCTCTTCGTCACGCCGGACTGGCTCACAAATATCATCTTGTAAACGCCCGGAGCAACATTAAATATCCTGGGAGTTTCCCCGCTGTCGCCCGCGTCCCAGAACTTCTCGTCTGCACCATCTATCTTCATAATCGTTACATGAGCCTTCACGGGCCTTCCCGTCGCATCTCGTGCAATGCCGGTGATGCGCGCCTGCCCGAACAAGGCCTCCTTGGCAAGCTCCGCCCCGTCCTGAAGTACAATGCCGTCGATAACCTTGACCTCTCCCGTGTTCTCATTTCTGATCTTCATCTTGTATGTTCCGGGAGCCAGGTAAAACGCTTTTGGATTCTCGCCGCTGAAATCGGCCGTCACAAATTTTTCATCCAGACCTTTCATCTCGAGAATTTCAATGCGTCCTTTTATCGGCCTGCCAGAAACATCTTTCGCGATGGCCGAGAGCTTCGCCTGACCGAACGACATCTCTTTTGAGACCTCATCGCCGTCCTTGAGCTCAAAGTTTGCAATCGTTCTTCTTTCCCCCGATTTCAAATTCATGAAAACCATTTTATAGATACCGGGCTCGACGTAGAAGACCGCAGGTTTTTCACCGCTGTCGTTTGCCGTCACGAACTTCTCGTCGATCCCCGCCACACGCAGAATTTCAATTTTTGCGGCCAGGGGTTTTCCCGCAGAGTCTTTGGCTATACCGGAGAGTCGGGTGTTCGGGACCTCCTTTTTGACAATCGTCCCCAGCGCATCTTTGAGCTGGCCGGCGTCCTGCGCGCCCAGGGTGAGACCGCCCGTCGGCTTTGCAAGACACTTGAGCTTTTCCATCTCCTCCGGCTTGAGATCGAAACCCACGACGTGGAGGGTAACATCCACACCTGCGGCGGCTAAATCTTTGGCCGCCTGGCAGGGGTCTCCGTCGCACGATTCCATCCCGTCTGTTATGAGAACGATCGTCCGTTTTCGTTTTGACGCGAGATCGAAATCGTTTTTTGCCTGATAGAGTGAGTAGGCAATAGGGGTCTGTCCCTGCGCGTTGATCCCCTTTATCAGCGCCTTCACTTTTTGCGGATCGGGCGGGCCGAAAGGTATTTCGAGTTTAGTGTCCTGGCAGTTCTTAAGCTTCTGGGGCGACTGGTGGCCGTAAACCCTGATGCCCAATGCAAGATCGTCACGTCCCTTCAAGCCTTCCACCAGTTCCGCAAGCACGCGCTTGGCAATGGTTGTCTTGGGTTCCCCCTTGATTTGAGCCCACATGGAACCTGATGCGTCCATGACGATCTCCATGTCCTGCTGGGGCCCGGCGGCAAAGGAAGGGGAGAGAAACAAAAAGATAGAAAACACCGCATACAAAAAGAGCGCGATAGATCGAGCCGTCATTTTTGTCCTCCGTCGGTCGTTTTCAATTTTGCGGGGCTTTGGACAATCTTACGGAAGCCACGAACGGGAGATTGGCTACGCTCGGAAGATCCTCCGCGTTCATGTGGCCCGTGGCGATCGGGCCCGAAAACATCCGCACATCGTATCCGTTGCTTATGAGGAACGACGCATCGCCTCTGTCCGCGGGAGCGCGCACCCGGACAAAGCAGTCAAGCCGGCGCTTCGTGTCACCGCTTTTCATTGCGTCCAGCCATGCCTCTTGTGTGGGCTGGTCCAGCTTCCCCCATCCGCTGCTGTTTTGAAAACTAACGATGGGATCGGCCGGCGCCGCCGCCTCGGATGCTGCAGGCTCATTGCTTGCGGCCTTGGCCTTCGGCCTTTCGGTCTTTGCCTCAAGGTGTGTTGCCGCAGTGACGACAAAGACAATTATGACGGCTAGAACTATACGGTAAAATTTTGATGTTTTCATAGCGGTAATTTAATACAGAGACCACCTTAAACGCCATCAAAAAATGAATCTCCGATAAAAAAGGCGCCGGTTGCAGCCGGCGCCTTTTTTCAAGTCCAGTAAGACTTATTTTTTATTGCAATACACGCGGCATTTTTCCTTCGTGCAGCTGGCATTGATCGTGCAGAAATTTTTATAGTTGAATTCCGCATCCTTCGCCATGTTCTCCTTGTCCCACTTGCTGTCCGATTTCGCGTAATCCTTCGTGTACTTCACGAGCTTCACGTCCTTATTTGAATCGAAGTTTGAAAACAGGTTCTTGCTGTTCCAGTCGACGTTGTTGTCATACTTGCCGATAAAATTCTTGCAGGAATCGTATTCAATCTGCGCCACGTCCCCGCTCACGTTGCCTACACCGGGCACATTGATGTTACCGAACTGCGCGTCGGCAATCGAAACAGCGACCAACCCTGCAACCAGCAC
>JBGSNL010000048.1:0-3325 GCA_041739675.1 bacterium | reverse complement strand
TGCTGGTTCTTATCCTCCCGCGCCGAGGCTAACTTGGGAGGACCAGCCTGCTGCTTATGTCTTCCGATCTAGCAGGCATCAACCGGTCGACATGCTGCTATTTAAGCAGCGAGTGCGAAGTTATCGGCACTTAAGGTTTTGCCATCGGTTTTGCGACTCGATGACAGGTCGGCATGCCGCCCCTGCTTCAAGATCCCCGTCGAGATCTATTTCACCCCCGCCCGCCACGCGAGCCGAGCTGTAAAGACAATCAGATCATTGTCTGATGTTCGGCTCGCGAGGCGAGGCGGGCGGGCCCGCCCATTACTACTTGTAATATTCTCTCAATCTATTTTTCAAAAAACGTCGCCCAAAACCGGTCTTGAAATACTTTTCTCTATAAATCGCGTCTTTCCTATTTAAGCAGGCTTCGTAATATATCAATTTCAGCGGTCGACGAGCTTCAGTGCTGCCTACTTTTCCCCAATTGTGGTCTTTAAATCGTGAACGAAGATCATTTGTATATCCTACGTAGATTTTGTTGTCTTTTTCACTTTCCAATACATAAGTATAGTACATAACTGTCCGTCGTGCGGAAAAATATTTCCTATCTTTGTCTCTGGCGGAAGGCGCGGGCAAGTTCGCGTTTCATTTCGTTTTTTTTGATCGCCTCGCGCTTGTCAAAAGTTTTTTTGCCCTTGCACAGGCCCAGCTCCACCTTGGCGCGCCCAGCCTTAAAATAAAGCTTGAGCGGAATCAAGGTAAATCCCTTCTCGTTCAACTTGCCTGTCAGGCGCCTGATCTGCATCTTATGAAGGAGAAGCTTTCGCGTCCTCTTGGGATCGTGGTTCATGTATGAGGCATGGGGACACTGTGCGATGTGGGCATTCAGGAGAAATACCTCGCCGTTTTTTACTGTGGCGTACGAATCCGAAAGAGAGGCGCGTCCGTCGCGGATAGACTTCACTTCGCTCCCCAAAAGCACAAGGCCCGCCTCAATTTTGTCTTCAATGTGATATTGAAACGAGGCCTTCTTATTCTGCGCTACTATTTTGATATTCATTGTCTTGCGTCACTATGCCGCCGCTTATGATGAGCTTAAAGGCGTAGTCGATCGAGATGTCAAGCGGCACGACCTCGCTCTTGGGAAGCATTATGAAAAAGCCCGACGTGGGGTTGGGCGTCGTGGGAATGAAAATGTTGACCCATGGTCCTTGCCCGACCTTTTCAAGTGCGGGAATGGGATCGCCGGTGATGAAGGCCAAGGCGTAGCAACCTTTGCGCGGCCACTCGATGAGCGCAACTCCTCTGAAGCGCTTCTTGTCGCGCGTGAGAATTTCCGAGAGAAATTGTTTGATGACATTGTAGACGCTCCGCCCGATGGGGATCTTTGACATTATGCGATCGCCAAGGCTCACGAGTTTTTTTCCGAAATAGAGGCGTGTGAATATGCCGGTTATAAGGATGAGCCCGATCGTGACGATGAGGCCCACGCCGGGGATCACCCGCTTATACAGAAACGGGGGCAGAAGCTGGGACGGGACAAGCGAAATGATGAAAGAATCGGCCCACAAAGTGATCGCCTTCAAGACCCAGATCGTGACGATAATGGGGATGAGCACAAGAGTGCCCGCGATGAAATATTTTTTAAAGATCTCCTTAACCGCGATCCAGATTTGTTTCATGGGGATCCTTCACTTCCCGCCACTAATACGTCGGCGGGCGAACGTTCAGGATGATATCAGGTGGCTTTCAGGATGTGGCCGTTCACGACAACGCACTTCACGTGCTGGGGCTCTGTTTTTGAGATGAGCTGCTTGTAGCACTCGTCGTCGTCTGAAAATTCCACGGCGTGGACCAGGATGTAGTCGGCCTTTTTTCCCTCTTCAAGCGTGCCCGTCAGATGATCGAGGCCCAAACATCGGGCGCCGCCGATGGTCGCCATCTGGAGGGCCTCCCTCGGTGTGGGCAGAGGCGTGGAGCCGGTCATGACTGCCTGGCGCATCTCGTCCCAGAGGGAAAATCCCTTGCGCGAGCCCCAGGAGTCGGTGCCCAGCCCCAGAGGGATTCCGAACTCGCGAAGCTTTCCGTACGGGAATGTGCCGTGCTTCATCGCCTCGTTCGAGCTCGGGCAATAGACTATGCGCGTGAGCTGGCGCCTCAATATGGGAAAGTCGTTTGCGGCCAGATGAAGCCCGCCGATGATGGTAGCCGGCGCTTCAAGAAAACCGATCTCCGATAGATATTGAACCGGCGTCTTGTGCTGCGCCGGCGGCAGATCCTGCCAGCCAAGAGACGGGAAGAGCTCTGTGGCAATGGGGCCCTGCGAATCGAAGAAAAATTCCATTTCGGCGAACGATTCCGCGGCATGGATCTGAAGCTGGATACCTGCCTCGCGCGCGTGCTGGCTTATGATCTTCAAGAGATTGCGTGAGAGGAGATAGGGGGCATATGGACCCAGCCCCACGCGAATGCGGTCGTGGCTCGCATCGGTGTATTTGTCGACAAGGGCCAGCGCCACTTCGAACCTTGCCTGCGCCGCTTCCGTTCGTCCGGCTAATATCTCGGGGAAAACCACCGCGCGGAGCCCAGCCTCGGCGATAAGATGGAAACTCCCCTCGAAGTGCGTCATGTCGCCGATGCAGGTTGTACCAGTTTCTATCAGGCGGTCTATCCCTCTTTGCACGCCGGCGATGACCCTTTTCGGGTCGGCGTCGTGCTTATATTCAATAGAAGATATGATCTGATCGATGAAATCCTGCGAGGGGAGCATGATGTCGGCCTCGATCAGGGCCTGCTCCTGGAAATCTATGAGATCAAGATGGCAGTGGGCGTTGACGAGCCCCGGCAAAAGAATCTCATTCGGATAATTCTTGACCTCTGCTTCGGGAAACCGCTCCACAAGTTCGGCGCGTGTTCCGAACGCCATGATTTTTCCAAGTTCGCAAGCTATGGCGCCGTCCTCGACGACAGGGCAGCCGTTGATCATCGGAAGGGCATATGCGGCGGCAATGATTTCCATATTTCGAGCGAATTTACCGAAATGAACCGCGAAAAGCAAGGAACCTGTGTGTTTTGCCGGCAGGTTTTCGCGCTTGCCATCGGCCGAAAAAGGTGAAAAAAGGGGGTCCATGCAGCGAAATATCAAATATATAGCGGTCGACGGGCCGATCGGTTCGGGGAAAACGACCCTTGTCAGGATGCTGGCAGAGGATTTCAAGGGGAGCGTGATACTGGAGCCGGTCGAGAAGAACCCGTTTCTCTCCGAGTTCTACAAGGATCGCAGGAGAAACGCCTTCAAGACGCAGATATATTTCCTGCTTCAGCGGTATCAGCAGCAGATCGA
>JBGSNL010000033.1:0-6214 GCA_041739675.1 bacterium | reverse complement strand
CGGGTGGTTAATCGCGGCGGGGGTGCTGGCGGGGGGCGGCGCTGGTTCTTCACTTGGTTTTGGCCCCCCGGCAGGCGGGGCAAGCGTGGGCGTCTGAATCTGCTGCACGGCCTTTGCCGCCGCACCAGCCGCAGGCGCCTTCTTTTCCCCCTTGCAACCGCCTAAAATACTTAAGGAAAATATTAAACTGACGATTAATGATGAGGCAAAAATTCTTTTCGCTCGCATAGGCCAAAACAATCTAGCACAAGGGAAAAAATTTGAAAACGGTGAAAGCCGATATCGTATTTAAATGAAGGGAGCAGACGAAAAGTTTTTTTTGACCCCCTTGGAACCGATAAGTCAAAAAAACTGCAGTTAAAACGCTCCAATCAAATAATTCTTTCATTTTACGGTGAATTGCGTTAGTTTCATTTGCCGAAACGTCAAAAATATCGGGGAGAATTTTGATGAAGCGGGGAAGGAAACAGAATGTGAAGCGGAAGGCTACCCACCTGTCGAAAATCCGGCGCTCCAAAGAAATCCTAAATCCCAAATCCGAAATACGAAATACCCAGTCTCTGCAGGAGCAGATCGACAAGCTCAAACGCCTCGTCGGGATCATCTCGCGCGGAAAATATCAATGGGAGACGACCTTCGACGCCATTACGGCGCCGGTGCAAATCGTAACTTCCGACTACAGGATAGAGCGCGCCAACATCGGCCTTGCGGCCACGGGCGGGCGCAACATCACTGAGGTTGCGGGCGAACATTGCTATGAGGTCTTTGCGGGCCGCGACAACGTGTGCGATGGTTGTCCGCTCAAAGACGCCGTGGCAGAGGACGAGCCAAAATCTACCGAGCTTTGCCACCGCGTGAGGGGTCGCCAGTTTGTAGCCCACGCCTATCCTTATATAATGGAAGGAGACAGGCCCGACGCCGCGGTGATGTATTACCGCGATGTCACCGACGAACGTCGTTTTCAGCAGGAGGCGGTGCAGCAGGAGAAGATGGCGGCCATCGGCCTTCTGGCGGGCGGCATCGCGCACGAGATCAACAATCCTCTGGGGGGCATTCTGGCCTTCGCCCAGCTTCTGATGAGGGACGCGAAGGGCAACGAGCTTCTGATGACCGATCTGAAAGAGATAGAGGGTGCGGCGATCAGGTGCAAAAAAATCGTGAGCGATCTTCTGGATTTCTCGCGCGTCTCCAAGGAACGTGAAAACTGTCTCGTAGACGTGAACATGCTGCTGGGCAAGGTCTTTCCGTTTTTGAAAGGCGATCTTCAGTCGCTCAACGTCGATCTGGATTTCAGGCCGGCGAAACATCTGCCGCAGGTGAAGGCCAATCCCGACCGCCTCCAGCAGGTATTTTTGAACATACTGACCAACGCCTCCCACGCGATGGTCAAAGGCGGCCGGCTCTCGGTTACGACGTCGGTAGACGCCTGCAAGAGAATCATGATCCGCATATCTGACACTGGTGTCGGAATCGCCCCCGAAGATTTGCCGCACATATTCGAACCTTTCTTCACGACGAAGGCGCCCTCCAAGGGAACCGGTCTGGGTCTCTCGATTGCGTATCGTATTGTCAGGGAGCACGGCGGAAATATTGAAGCGGCGAGCGAGCTCGGCAAGGGTTCGGTGTTCACGATCACGCTGCCGGCTGCATAGGAAAGCGGAGATTTTATGGCGCACATTCTAATTGTCGACGACGAGCCGGCCATCCGCATGGCCCTCAGAAAATTTTTGAAGGATCAGAAATACACCGTGTCGACGGCCGCGGATTCCGACGAGGCTATCAAGGCGCTGGAGCAGGACGTCATCGACGTGGCGCTTGTCGATCTTGTCATGCCCAAGATGGACGGCATCGAGCTCATCTCCCAGATGAAGCGCATGCAGCCCAACATCATCCCGATAGTGATCACCGGTTTCGGCACCATCACCTCGGCGGTGCAGGCGATGAAGGCGGGCGCCTTTCACTATCTCACAAAACCATTCGACTTGGATGACGTCTCGTCGATCGTTTCCACCGCGCTCGAGCACCGCGGGCTCAAAGAGGAAAACAGGCTTCTTCGCGATCAGATCCAGAAGGAATACAAATTCGCGAACATCGTGGGGAAGAGCGACGAGATGATGGCGGTCTTCGATCTGGTTGAAAAAGTCGCCGGCACCGATTCGACGATTCTTCTCCTGGGCGAGAGCGGAACCGGCAAGGAGCTCATCGCGCGGGCCGTCCATTACAACAGCCGCCGGAAAGAAAAGCCGCTCGTCACCGTAAACTGTGCTGCCATCCCCGAAGAGCTTCTGGAATCGGAGCTCTTCGGCCACATAAAGGGGGCGTACACCGGCGCCATCGCCACCGTTCCCGGCAGGTTCGACGCCGCCGATCACGGTTCGATATTTTTAGACGAGATCGGCGACATGAGTTTCAAGCTGCAGGTGAAGCTCCTGCGTGTTCTGCAGGAGCAGTGTTTCGAACCGGTGGGTTCTTCCAAGACGCACAGCGTGGACGTGAGGATAATCGCCGCCACGAATCAGGATCTCGATCGCGCGGTAAAGGAGAGGCGCTTCCGCGAGGATCTCTACTATCGGCTCAACGTCATTCCCATAAGGATACCGCCTCTTCGCGAGCGCATGAGCGATCTGCCGCTTCTCGTCAACCATTTCATCGAGAAGTTCAACAAGGCGAACAACTGCAGGATAGAAGGGGTGGACAAGAACGCGATGCGCATTCTGACGCAGTACAGGTGGCCCGGAAACGTGCGCGAGCTTGAGAACATGCTCGAGCGTTCGGCCGTTCTGAAAAGGCAGGGAATGATCGCGCCATCGGATCTCCCCGACAAGCTTCTGGGGTTCAAGGATGCGTCCTCCGTTCAGCAGGCAAAAAAAGCCAAGACCGAAGTGGCGGAGGCGGGAGTCTCGCTGCGCAAATCGGTCTCGGAATACGAGACGGAGCTTATCCTGAGCGCGCTCGAAAAAACGGGCTGGAACAAGAATAAGGCGGCAAGGCTCTTGAAGCTCAACCGCACCACACTCGTGGAAAAGATAAGAAAACGCAATCTCGACAAGCTGATGGGAAAGTAGGGCTCATATGTTCAAAGAAACCAATCTACTGATAGTCGATGACGATCCATCGATCGCGCGGGTGTTCGAACGCCTCGCGAGAGAGAAGCGCTGGAGCTACGCCACCGCGAAGAGCGGGAACGAGGCGGTGGAGCTTTTGAACCGCCACGTATTTGAAGTTGCGGTGATTGACATCAAGATCCCGGGCTACACCGGCATCCAGCTTCTGGAATTCATAAAGCGGAACTCCATTAACACCGAAGTTATAATGATCACCGGGGTCGGCACCATCGAATCCGCGGTCCACGCCATCAAAGAGGGTGCGTACAACTATCTGACAAAACCCTTCGAGGACATCGAAAAAGTTTCCGTCCTGATCGACAAGGCGATGGAGCGCTACCGCCTCATGATGCAGATCAAGTCTTTGGAGCGCCAGCGCGCCGACCGCGGCTCCTTCTACGAGGGAATCATAGGCCGGAGCCACAAGATGATGGAGGTCTTCTCCGTCATCGATGCGATCGCCGGAACCGTTTCCACCATTCTCGTCACCGGCGAGAGCGGCACGGGCAAGGAGATGGTTGCGCGCGCGATCCACAACCGCTCGCAGCGCAAGAACAAACCGTTCGTCGTCATCAACTGCGCCGCAATCCCGGAGCAGCTCCTCGAATCCGAGCTCTTCGGCCACAAGCGCGGCTCGTTCACGGGCGCCATCGCCGACAAGAAGGGTCTTTTTGAAGAGGCGGACGGCGGCACCGTTTTTTTGGATGAAGTGGGCGAGATTCCCCCTTCGATCCAGGTGAAGCTTTTGCGCGTCCTGCAGGAGGGCGAGGTCCGCCCAGTGGGCGATGTGACCCAGCGTCACGTAGACGTCAGGCTTCTTGCCGCGACCAACCAGGACCTTGTGGTGGGGGTGAAGGAAGGGCGCTTTCGCGAGGATCTGTATTATAGATTGAATGTGATCTCGATTCTTTTGCCTCCACTCCGGGATCGTTCGGACGACATACCTCTTCTCGCCTACCATTTTCTTGAAAAGTACAACGCGAAGACGGGAAAGAAAGTCGACAAGATCGCGGTGGACGCGCTTCAGGCGCTGCAGTCATACACGTGGGTCGGCAACGTTCGCGAGCTTGAAAACGTGATAGAGCGCGCGGTCGTTCTGGCGACCTCCGACACGGTCACGGCGCGCGATCTGCCGCCGCGCATACTTGGCGAATCTTTCTACCTCATAGGCGAAGAGGGGGGCAACGACCTGACGCAGTTCTCTTACCGCGACGCTAAAGAGAAGATGCTCGTCCAGTTCAACCGCGCGTATCTGAAAAGTCTTCTCAAGATGTCGTCGGGCAACATCTCTTTCGCGGCGGAGAAGGCGGGCATGGACCGGAGCAATTTTAAAAAGCTCTTAAAAAAATACGGCGTGGATGCCACAGATATCGAACCGGCCGAAGGCGCATAATAAGGAGTAAGACGTGCCACCTACAATACTCATAGTGCATGACGGCAAACAAGCCCCGCCGGTGGTCGAGAAGGCGCTCGCAGGCAACGAGTGGCGCCTGGCACTTGCAACTCCCCCGAATCTTTCCGGGGCCCTGAGGCGTGAGGCGCCTGAGGCGGTTGTTCTCTATCACGAAAGCGGCGAAAACGCCTCGCGCGTGCTTGATGCAGTGAAGACGTTCGACGACAATCTGCCGCTCATCGTGGTCGCGCAGTCGAAGGCGCTGGAAGACGCGGTCTCCGTCATGAAGGCCGGCGCATACGATTATTTCTCGCTTCCCATAGACAAGACGAAGCTCAAGAGCTCGGTCGTGCACGCCGTCAGGCTCTACGGTCTCACGAAGAGGATCTTTCTTCTCGAGAGCCAGATGGGCTGGAAGGAAGGTTTAGACGACATCATCGGCGCATCGGCCCCGATGCGCGAGATTTTCAATCTCGTTCAGATGGTCGCAAAGAGCAACGCCACCGTTCTTGTGCAAGGGGAGAGCGGAACCGGCAAGGAGCTCATCGCGAAGGCGATCCACCGCCACTCGCCGCGCGCGGGAAAGATTTTTCTGGATATCAACTGCGGTGCAATTCCCAGAGAGCTTCTCGAAAACGAGATGTTCGGCCACGAGCGCGGCGCATACACCGGCGCCGACCGCCGCTACATCGGCAGCTTCGAGCGCGCGCATGGCGGCACGATGTTTTTGGACGAGATCTCCGAGATGGAGCCGCAGCTTCAGGTGAAGCTCTTACGCTTCCTGCAGGAGCGCAACTTCATGCGCGTGGGCGGCACGGATCCCATCAGCGTGGACGTGCGGATAGTCGCCGCCACCAACCGCAATCTGGAAAAAATGGTGGAGGAGGGGCGCTTCCGCGAGGACCTCTTCTACAGACTCAACGTCGTGCCGGTCAATATTCCGCCTCTGCGCGACCGCCGCGACGACATACCTCTTCTCGCAAAGGCATTTCTCCAGAGGACGGCGCACAAAAACGAAAAGATGTTTCTGGATTTCGCCCCTCAGGTGATGGATGCCCTCTCCTCGTACGACTGGCCGGGCAACGTGAGAGAGCTTGAAAACGCCATCGAGCGCGTGGTCGTTCTGCACAACGACACGCGCGTCAAGATGTCGCATCTTCCGCCGGTCATCAGAGACGCCGTGAAAAAAACGGCCGTCGCGATGGAGGACATATCGCTGCCGGAAGAGGCCAAAATTATTCCCTTGGAGCTTGTCGAAAAATATGCGATTGAAGCGGCCCTGAAGCGGTGCATGGGAAACGTCGCCGAGGCGGCGCGCAAACTCAAGATCGGCCAGGCAACGCTTTACCGGAAGATAAAAGAATACGGACTCAAGGAATAGGCCCGCCACTAAAACGATGGCGGGCAAGGAGGAAGGATGAATATCGACGTTGAGAAACAGGGCGACATTTCCATTCTTCACTGCGGCGGAAGCTTAGACGCCGATTCGGTCACCGGTTTCAAAAAAGTGGCCTACGAGCTGGTGGATAAAGGCTCGGTGCGCCTTGTCATAGATTGCGCGAACGTTACCTTTGTGGATTCGATGGGGTTGGGCGTTCTCATCTCGCTGCTCCGCCGCGCGCGCAGCCATCAGGGTGATGTGAAGGTCGCGGCGTTGACCGACGACGTCCGCACCGTCTTCGAAATAACAAGGCTCCATCGTTTATTCGACGTCTGC
>JBGSNL010000015.1:0-6492 GCA_041739675.1 bacterium | reverse complement strand
TGAATGACGTAACGGTCACCCACCGACGTGCGCACCACCTGAATGCCGCGCTTTTGCATCGCGTGATCGAGCGCAAGGTTGCTCATCACCGTGGCGACGAGCGTGTTCCTCTCCAGCCTTCCGTTTCTGTTCCACTGGTCGGCGCAGATGGCCATGAGCACGTCGCCGTCGACGATCTCGCCCTTTTCATCGCACATGATGAGACGGTCGGCGTCGCCGTCCAGCGCGATGCCGCAATCGGCGCCCGTCTGTCTCACCATGTCCTGAAGTTTTTCAGTGTGCAGCGAGCCGCACTTCTCGTTGATGTTGAGACCGTTGGGGGCGATTCCGATGCCGATCACGCGCGCGCCCAGCTCTTCAAAGACCGCCGGCGCTATTTTGTAGCCGGCGCCGTTAGCGCAATCCACGACGATTGTGAAACCGTCGAGCAGGAATCGCTGCGGAAACGTGTTTTTCAAAAACTGTATATATCTGCCGCCGGCATCGTCTATTCGAAGAGCCTTTCCGATAGCGTTACCCGTGGGACGGGGAATATCGGAAAGTCTGTGAAGGATCAGATCTTCCATCTTGAGTTCGTAGTCGTCGGGGAGTTTGAAACCCTCGCGGTCGAAGAATTTGATACCGTTGTCGTCGAATTTGTTGTGCGATGCCGAGATCACAACGCCCGCATCGGCGCGCATCGATCTTGTGATGAAGGCGATGCCCGGCGTCGGAAGCGGCCCTACAAGGCAGACGTCGGCGCCCATTGAGCAGATGCCCGATGCGATGGCGGTTTCAAGCATATAACCTGAAATTCTCGTGTCTTTGCCGACGACGATACGGTGGCGGTGGCTTCCGTTTTTGAAGACGGCGGCGATGGCGCGGCCGAGATTCAAGGCCATTTCGGAATCCATGGGGTTCAAATTGGCCTTACCCCTCACGCCGTCGGTGCCAAATACTTTTCTCCCCTCAGTGCTCATTTTGGTTTAACCCCCTTACAAAAATTCCATAGAGAAATCAATGAAGTTCTCAGGTCAGGAGCTCCAGCATTGAAAGATATTTTTTGGCCGGAGAGACATCATGGACGCGAAAGATTTCAGCCCCGTTCTGATAGGCAACGGAAATTGCCGCCAGTGAAGCTTCAAGTCTATCTTCAACATTTAGGCCCAAGAGCTTGCCTATAAAGGATTTTCTTGAGGCTCCGATGAGAATTGTTTTCTCCAGCACCAAGAGCAGGTTGAGCTCTTTTATAATCTTGAGATTGTCAGTGGCGGTTTTGCCAAAACCGATGCCCGGATCGATTATGATATTTGAGGATGCCACACCCGCCTTTTCCGCCCTTCTGCATGCATCGGCCAGAAAAGCCCGGATTTCATCCATCAGGTTTTCATAAGATGGATTTTCCTGCATGGTCTTGGGTGTTCCCTTCATATGCATGAGGCAGATAGGGATTTTTTGGAGTGCGGCAACGCTCAGCATCTCGGGATCGAAGCGGCCGGCGCTGATGTCGTTGACCATCGTGGCGCCCGCGTCAATCGCCCGTCTCGCCACGGCGGATTTTGTGGTGTCGATCGAGATCCTGACGGCGCTCTGCCGTCTTATGCCTGAAATCACGGGGACGACACGCCTTATCTCCTCTTCGACCGGAACGGGGTTGGCACCGGGCCTGGACGATTCACCGCCGATATCGATGATATCGGCGCCCTCTTCCGCCATCTTAAGCGCGCGATCGATGGCCGCATTCGTGTCAAAAAATGCACCCCCGTCGGAAAAAGAATCGGGGGTGACATTGAGAATGCCCATCAGAATAGGTTTTGCCCCTTGAGCTTTCACCTTTGACCTTTCACCTGCCGCTATGCCTTTGACGGCTCCGGTTTAGGGATACGGACGGTTGCGTGCCTCTCGTGCACTATCTCTTGCACGGGTTCCGGCGCCGCTGCCGGAGGTGCCGGAGTTTTCTTGAGCGGCTCGAGTTTTTCGCCGCGCATAATGCGGTCTATCTGCTCGCCGTCCAGCGATTCATATTCAAGCAGCGCCTCGGCCAGTGCGTGGAGGGTTGTGAGATTACCGTGCAGAAGCTTTCGCGCGTGGTCGTAGGCTGCTAGCACGATTTTTTTAACTTCGGAGTCTATCTCACGCGCGGTGTCCTCGCTGTAATCGGCGTGCTGCGTGATCTCACGGCCCAGAAATATCTGTTCCTCCTTCTTGCCGAACGCCAAGGGCCCCATTTTTTCGCTCATCCCCCACTCGCAGACCATCTTGCGCGCAAGTTCGGTGGCGCGCTCGATGTCGTTGCCGGCGCCGGTCGTGGGCTGGCCGAAGACAATCTCTTCGGCTGCGCGGCCGCCCATGAGGATGGCGACCGTGTTCTCGCAGAAGAGTCTGTTCTGCGTGTAGCGATCGTCGATCGGGAGCTGCTGGGTGAGCCCAAGCGCGGCTCCGCGCGGGATGATCGTGACCTTGTGTATCGGATCGGTGCCCGGCGTGAGCTTGGCGACCATCGTGTGGCCCGCCTCGTGATATGCGGTGTTCCTGCGCTCGTCTTCGTTGATGATCATGCTCTTGCGTTCGCTGCCCATGAGGACCTTATCCTTGGCCAGCTCGAAATCAGCCATGTCGATAGATACCTTGCCGTATCTGGCGGCCAGAAGCGCCGCCTCGTTGACGACGTTTTCAAGGTCCGCGCCCGAGAATCCGGGAGTGCCTCGCGCTATAGTTTCAAGATTCACGTCGGCTGTAAGGGGTTTATTTTCGGAATGCACACGGAGGATCGCTTCGCGCCCCTTGACGTCCGGCCTCGGCACAATGACACGCCTGTCGAATCTTCCGGGGCGGAGAAGAGCCGGATCCAGGACGTCCGGGCGGTTCGTAGCGGCCATGATGATCACGCCCTCATTTGATTCAAACCCGTCCATCTCGACAAGCAGCTGATTCAATGTCTGTTCGCGCTCGTCGTGTCCGCCGCCTAACCCAGCGCCGCGGTGTCTGCCGACGGCGTCGATCTCATCTATGAAGATTATGCACGGTGCGTTCTTCTTGCCCTGCTCGAAGAGATCGCGGACGCGCGCGGCGCCGACGCCCACGAACATCTCGACGAAATCGGATCCGGAAATCGAGAAGAACGGAACGCCGGCCTCGCCGGCAACGGCTCTGGCAAGAAGGGTTTTACCGGTGCCGGGGGCGCCCATGAGCAACACTCCCTTGGGAATTCTGCCGCCCAGCTTCGTGAATTTCTTGGGTTCGCGCAAGAATGCGATGATCTCCTGAAGCTCCTCTTTGGCCTCTTCAACTCCCGCCACGTCTTTGAATGTGACCTTCTTCTGGCTCTCCGTCAAAAGGCGCGCCTTGCTCCGGCCGAAAGACATGGCCTTTCCGCCACCCACCTGAATCTGGCGCATCGAAAAGAAGAAGAACGCGAAAAGAAGAAGCATCGGGAGCCATGAGAGCAGCATCTGCTGCCAGAAGGGAGTCTCCTTTTTCTTTTTGAAGTCGACCTTGGCGTCCGTCTTGGCGAGGTATTCGAGCGCCTTCTCGCTGTTCAAGGGCCCTATCGTCTCAAAAACCGCCCCTTCCTTGTAGCCGGTCTTGAATTTGCCGTTGTACTCGTCTTCCTGGATCGTGACGTTTTCGATCTGATTTGCCTCGACTGCCGCCAGAAAATCGCTGAATGAGACCTGCTGCGGCGCAACAGTGGGCTGGCTCATGAAATGGAGGATCGATAAGATAAGCAGGATTATCATGAGCCATAAAGCGACGGTTTTATGAGCCTGTCGCAAGTTATTGGAATTTCGCTTCTTTTTCGCAGCCATTTTTGACCTCATTTAGGGTGATGGGAACTTATACCTGAATAGATATGACTATTCAACTGTTTATGCGCTGGATCGTGATGAGGTTGCCGGTGCGTTGAAACTCGTACCTGCCGGGCAGCATGTACCTTGCGGCGGGTGTTCTTCCCTTCGAGATCGTCTCCATGTGTTCGATCTGGTCCGCGTTGAGATTTATCCTGTCCCCTTTGAGCTTCTCGTAGGCGAGTATGAGGACGTGTCTTCTTATCGCCGTGGGCAGATGGAGATAGGGTTCGCGGTTCCATGCGATCTTGTTCTTTCCCGCGCGCAGAAAATCCTTGGCGAAGGCCGTCGCCACTTCATCGAGGGCATTGTGGCATTCGCGGATCGTCTTTGCCGCATCGGCAAGCGATTTGCGGACCGAAGGGTTCAGTGATTCAAGAACCGGCAGTATCTTGAGCCTCACGAAGTTGCGCGTGTACTTCACGCTGTCGTTTGACGAATCGTGCGCGAATTTGATTTTTCTTCTTTTTGCGTAGCTCTCGATCTGCCCGCGATGGAAGGCGAGCATCGGCCTGATGACTTTGATCTCGTCCTCATTTGACCAGTCGATCCCCGACATCCCCTTGGTCCCGCTGCCGCGGATGAGATGGATGAGAAGAGTTTCAGCCTGATCGTCGCGGTTGTGCGCCGTCGCAATGTGCGCAAATTCCATTTTTTTCGCTACGGATCTGAAGAAATCGTAGCGAAAGCGGCGGGCCGCGTCCTGAATGTTGCCGCTTTTTGGTCTCTTCCATTTCGCTGTGCGGAAAGGAATTCCCAGTTTGGCGGCCGCCCTTCTGACCAGCGCCTCGTCGGCGTCGGAGGCAGAGCCTCTCAAGGAGTGATTGACGTGTGCGATGGCGAGTTTCAAGCGCCACGGTTTTGCGATTTGCGAAAAGAGGTGCGCGAGAACCATGGAGTCGACGCCGCCGGATACACCGATTACGACGCCCTCCCCCTTCTTCACCAGACGATGTTCGGCCAAAATTTTCTCAAGTGAAGAGCGCGAGATACTGTTTTGCATTTTCGGCATAATGATCCGCTGAGGTTTTGAGCCATTTAAGTTCGTCTTCGGTCAGGCGGCGCTTGACCTTTGCCGGAAATCCGATGACGAGCGAGCCCGAGGGAATTTTTGTCCCTTCGGTTACCAACGCGCCCGCTCCGACAATGACGTCGTCTTCAACGACCACGTCGTTCATGAGGATCGCGCCCATTCCGATGAGCACCCTGTTGCCAACCGTGCAGCCGTGAACCACGGCGCGATGGCCTATCGTGACCTCGTCGCCCACCGTGCAGGAAAGATTGTCGGGAGTGTGCAGAAGGCTTAAGTCCTGAACGTTGGTCCGCCTTCCTATCCTGATCTTGTTGAAATCGCCGCGCACCACCGCGCCGAACCATATGCTGGATTCCGGCCCGACATGGACGTCGCCTATCACGCTGGCCGTGGGCGCCACGAACGCCTTCTTGTCAATCTTCGGGGCCTTGTCATTGAGAATCGTTATCATATTAGCACCTTTAGTTTCCCCGCCGTCCTCGCGAGCGTTGTTGCGACCATGACGCCGATGGCGGCCCCCGCCGCATCGGCCAAAAGATCGAAAAAGGAAAATTCACGGCCTGGCACGAAAAGCTGGTGAATCTCGTCGGTCAGGCCGTAGAAAGCGGCGGCGAGAAGCGCCGCGTATCCGATGTGGGGCGTTCCTTTCAGCCTGGTCGTACGCAAAGACCACAAGAGCAGCGCCCCCAGAATTGAGTACAACACGATGTGAAAAAGCTTGTCAGATAAGGGAAAGCTGGGCAGGCCCTTCCATGGGCGTGACGAGAGATAAAAAATGAATCCCGCGTAGCAAATTGTGACCATCCATCTTACAAGTTTCATAGTCTCAGGTTTACATCTTGTACTTGCCGAAATCTTCGGGGGAGAGGTTTTCTAATATCTCCGTCCATTTCTGTTTGCGGGACTGTTCGTCGGTGCCCTCTTTTGAAAGATCTATTTTACGTGACTTGTCGATCACCTTCTTCGCCACGAATATCGGCGATTTCATGCGCAGAGCGATTGCAATTGCGTCTGAAGGTCTTGCGTCCATCTGGATCTTTTCGCTCCCGCGGATGAGCTCAACGCGTGCAAAAAAAGTGTTGTCGGAAAGGTCGTGCACGACGACGCGCTCGACTTTGATATCCACCGCGGTCAGTATGTTTTTTAAGAGATCGTGCGTCATCGGACGCGTGAGCTGAATGTGTTCAAGCTCCGTTGCGATGGCGGAGGCCTCGATGAGCCCGATCCAGATTGGCAGCGCGCTTTTTTCCTCAAGGTCTTTGAGGATGATGATAGGCATGCTGGTGAAAGGGTCTATCGTGAGGCCCGTCACCTTCATCTCTACCAGCTTGTCGTCGCTCATAAAATTTCACCTTCCATGGAATTTGCGAGAGCCCTCGTCAGGCGAACGCGAAGTATAACTCCAAGCATCGATTCATTTCCAGCGAAATTTACGATCCGGTTGTCGGGAAGTCTTCCCATGAAACGGCCGCTCTCTTTCCGGTCCGGACCTGTCACAAGTATTTCGCCTGTTTTTCCGATCAGCGTTTCATTTTTTGCGCGCGTGATTTTTCTCTGGAGCGATAGTATGCGGTCGAGCCGTGTTTATTTAACATACATTTGTAAAAACTCCGCAAGCACAATTTCAGAAAA
>JBGSNL010000050.1:0-9004 GCA_041739675.1 bacterium | reverse complement strand
GCTATCCAGACCTGAGCAAGACCTATGAACAAGACCGGAAAGCGCTGATCCAGAATGTCGAACGGTTCGCGTGGGATGGCCAGTGGTATCTTCGAGCGACCTTTGATGATGGCTCGCCCCTGGGCTCCTCCGAAAATACGGAAGCACGGATCGATTCACTGCCGCAATCCTGGGCTTGGCCAAGCGGCGCCACCGACAAGGTTCGGGCGGAGAAGGCGCTCGAATCGGCGTGGAGTCATCTCGTTCGCGAGGATGAGGGGCTGGTGCTGCTCTTTGAGCCTCCGTTCGATCGGTCGGATCCTTCGCCCGGATATATCCAAGGTTATCCACCGGGGGTGCGGGAGAACGGCGGCCAGTACACGCATGCTGCAATCTGGCTGGCCATAGCCATGGCGCGCAGTGGAGATGGCGACCGGGCGGCGAAAATCCTGCGCATGCTTAATCCGATCGAGCACACGCGAGAACCGGATCCGGTTTGGCGCTACGGGGTCGAGCCCTATGTGGTCGTGGCCGATGTTTACCGCTTGACGGGACGAATCGGTCAGGGCGGTTGGTCTTGGTATACCGGTTCGGCGGCATGGATGTACCGCGCCTGGGTGGAAGAGATCCTGGGACTCAAAGTGCGCGGAGATATGATGCAACTGGATCCGACCATCCCCGGATGGTGGGATGGTTTTGGGATGCACTACCGCCACGGGGAGGCGATCTACGAAATTCAGGTTGAGAACCCGGAACACTGCGAGCACGGTGTCGCCTTTGTGGAGCTCGACGGCCGGCGCATGAAAGGTGGCGTGATCCCGCTCGGCCGTGATCTCATCAAGCACCGGGTCCTCGTGCGGATGGGAACATCTGACCCTCACCCGATTTAGTGGACAGTCTTGTTACACCACCAGTGCCATTTCCGCACATGCAGTTCTAAAATCATCCAACCACCCACCCCAAAAATTAATACCCCTTTTTTCTCTTTAGCTCCTGGGCCTGACGCTTGAGGATCCTCATCTCCTCTGGATCGATGAGGTTCGAGAGGGTTTCCATGATCTTTGGGTACTGTTGTTCCAGTCCCTTCGCCATGTCGTTAATGATAAGCTTCATATCAAAAGGCCTGGTCCCCGTATCAAAGTAGGGAAAGCGGACATCATAGGGAAATGTGTACGCAATGGGGATGCTCTTGCTCCAAATCAGTTCGCGGGTCGCTATCTCCTGGAGCTTGACGGTCAGGTTCCCGTTCACCTCGATGGTTCCCGTTCCGTGATACACTTTTCCCGAAAAACCGGCGCTTTCGGTCTCAACGTTTGTGTCCTTGAACGTGGCAAATAATTCCAGCGTCGGAATCAGGTAGAAGTCGATCTGTTTCTTGTCCGAATAGGGGATGAGGTCATATGTATCAAAGGGGCCTCGGACCGTGAAACCCTTGGCCGCGAAAAGCTCGGAGAGGCCTTCCTTTAGCGAGGCGTTCAGTTGCGCGAATTGGGGAGCGCTGCGCCAGTCTGCGCCATGCGTCGTTTTTCCGTCAGAGACATAGACCGCGCTTCCTATCGTGAACGTCACGCCGCCGGAGCCCGGCGCTCTGCGCGCATCCGGCGTATAGGAAAAATTTGCCACATAGGGCTCCGCCTCCTTTTTTGCCGATTCCGCCAGGGCAAGACTTGCGGCAAAGAGGCAGCAGCAAAGAACGCCTGAGACCAGCAGTGATTTTGTTTTCATGAATCCGCTTTTTTCATTTCGGCTCCTCTCTTCAGAGCGTGGGAGGGGAGACGCAGATCAGATTTGCGTAATCGATCTGGCATCCGGCGTTACCGACCGATATCGCGTGGTCGCTGGTATCCCCTGAGGCGCCGTAGACACCAAGATCAAGAAACGAATTACTCGTCCAATTTACGCAATTGTTAGTTGACAGCCAGTCCACGGTGAGCCCGGTCCACATGAGAGTTGAATCTGCCACAAAACCATTCTCGAGAGGGAAGTCAAATATCCCGTTGGCGTTCGTTGTTCCGATGTCCACCGCGAGACCGGGTCTGTAATAGCTTGTGCTGGCTGAGAGCACCCAGTTGACGTGCTCGCCCGGTCCGCCGGAACAGAAAGCAGTCGTACAGGCGACGCGGTCATTGCCGTCAACGATGAGGGCCCTGTACGTGCGTGAGTCGGGTTTGTTGGCGGCGCTGTCGCACAGCGCATCGGCCCCGGCGATGCCGCCGAGGTTGCCGGTGAAGGAGGCGGTAGTCGTGCTGAAGATCACATCTTCATAGTCGCAGTCCACATCGACATCGGTCACATTGGCCCCGTTGACAGTTCCCGACCCATTGGTGACATTGCAGTGCTGGGTCAAGGGATCTGTCAAGACCGTGACATCGTAGGGCGAGCCGTCCTGGATTGTCCCCGCAAATTCGAACGGACCGTCCGCGTCGATGGTGCGATCATCCCCGCCGTTGTTCTGCAAAACCACAGTGCCGGTGTCGTCCAACCCGCTGACTCCGCCGCCGATCGTGAAGCTATTGGTAGTGCAGACCACGCTTACGTCGGTCACATTGGCGTTCGTGACCGTGCCGCTGCCGCCGCTCGTGACATCACAGGTCTGGGACAGGTTTGTCGGCTGAGTCATCACTGTGACTGAGTAATCCGCGCCGCTGGCCACCGGAGTTGAAAATGTGAAGGGGCCGTCGGCAGCAATGGGTAGGTCATCGCCGGCGTTGTTCTGCAGCACGAGCCCGCTGCCGGCCAGCCCGCTAACGTCTCCTCCGATCGTGTAGGTGTTGGTCGTGCAGTCTATATTCACGTTAGTCACATTGGCATTCGTGACCGTGCCGGTACCGTTCGTGACGATACAGGTCTGAGACGGGTTCGTAGGCTGTGTTTTCAGGGTGACGTCGTAATTTGCGCCGCTGGCCACCTTCGTGGCAAATGTGAAGGGGCCGTCTGCAGCGATGGGAAGGTCATCACCGCCGTTGTTTTGCAGCACGAGCCCTGTGCCGGCAAGACCCGCGACCGTTCCTCCAATCGTGTAGCTGCTGGTGGAACAGATGACACTGACGTTTGTCACATCGGCGCCCGCGATCATGCCGCTGCCGTTACCTACGGTGCAAATCTGGGAGGGCGACGCCGGCTGTGTCTTGACAGTGACGGCGTACGCTCCGCCGTCTGCAACTTCCGTTGCAAATGTGAACGGGCCGTTCGCGCTGATCGTGAGATCATCGCCGCCGTTGTTCTGAAGGACCACGGTTCCCATGAGCCCCGATACCGTGCCGCCGACTTTGAACGCATTAGCGCTGCACACAACGCTCACGTTCGTTACGTTGGCGCCCGATATCGTTCCCGTGCCGTTGCCAACTGAGCAAGTTTTGAATTCAGGAGCCGTGAGGACAGTCACTGCGTATGCATCGCCATCGCCCAGTCCGGTAGCAAACGTGAACGCACCGTCGGCTGTAATCGTCAAATCATCTCCGCCGTTGTTCTGGAGAACGACCTCTTCACCGGTTCCAAGGCCCGCGACCGTGCCGCCGACTGTGAAGGTGCTCGCTGCGGTCATAAATGTCGCCATGAACCCCTCGAAAAAGCCGCCGCCCAGATATCTGATGTCGGGGCTCAGGCAGGCGTAATAGCGCCTGAAGGAATCAAGGCTGGCAGCAGGATCGAGTGTGCACACCGTCGTGCTCAGACAACTTACAATTGCATCTATGGCCTGCGTGTTGTCGCACAGCGTGGGATCGAAGGATCCCTTTAAAACACTTGCGCTCGCATCATCTGATTCCACGATGAAGAAGGTCTCGTTCGTTACCGTGGAGATGTTGACGCCCTGAGAGAATGTGTATTTGAAGACGCTGTCGACTGCGACGTCCGATGCGCCGTCAAGGCCGTTGACAGAAACTTCTCCGCCTCCACCACCGCCTCTGCTTCCACATGCAGCGAGCGCAAAGGCAAGGACGAAAAAGATGACCGAGCTTGAAACGGTGCGCCTCATAGAACCTCCTTCCGGGGCCTGCTGTTTTTGTCTCACGGCACGTCTTCCACCGTAAACGTTCCGACGCCAGGGTCGGTTCCGTCGGTCACTTCAACCAGCTCTCTTGTCCCGTTGTTGAATCCGGTGACCACATAAAATTTGCCGCCTCTTCTGAGTCCCACGTGGCCGCTTTGTATGGTGGCCTTGGGCACTCCTTCTCTTATATCGTTTTCTTTGAGAAGGGCGGCTTCATGGCTGTGTACATAATCCTCTCCGGTCGTCGCCGCATGATAATATTCCATGAGGATATGGGCCAATATCTGGCAAAGGCCGTTCGTGGAGTTGCATCCCAACAGACCGCCGTTTGTCTTCCACGCCTCGAGGTCGGTGAGATCTACCTGTTTGCCTTTGAAACTGTCGACAAAGACCCTCTCCTGATTCCTTCCCAAATTGAAAGTGACCTCCGTCGCAGAGTCGTTGACGAGGTTCCAAAGCGCCGTGAATTCAGATGATGCCGCCTTACACTCATCGAGCAAGTTGTTCCAGGCCGTCACATCGGCCGAAGCGCCGGTCACATCGAATGTCTTATCCGTATAATATCCTTTATATAGATCTTCTTCTTTCACAATCATGGCGGCAGCCGATGAGATCATGGCGCGTATTGCCGCAAGATTGTTTGTCGTGTTGGGAATGGCGCTGAACTGGCCGTCCACGTCGGTATGCGTGGCGTAAGCTTCCCAAGTGTCGGAGCCCACTGCAATCAGGGCCGCGCTCTGGGATGCAAGGACGATTATCTGGCTGCCGACTGCAAAGAGGGTGGCATCCAATTCCGCCGACGAAGAGGTCTGCCTGTTTTCGTCGATGATAAGATGCATGATGTTTATGTCGGCCCCTGCCGTGGCAACGCTGTTTGTATCTTTCAGGATTTGATCTGCGGTGCCGATCGTATATGTCACGATCTGTCCCTCATCGGCAATGCCGCCCCATGCTGCCGGCGCGGTTCCAACCTGTTTCACCGTGCCGACGAAGATGAGGCTTGCGGCATTGACATTTGCCTGTATCGTTGTCGCGTTGTCGTTGAGATCCTGCTCGTCGAATTGCGTTGTGGTACCGCTGCTTCCGCTGCCGCCTCCACAGCCGGCAACAGTCAGGAGAATAACTGCCATCGATACTGCCCTAAGGGTTTTTCTCATGCTGAGCATAATTTCCCCCTTTCATTATGCACCATCGCATACACCGCGTACTATTCAGGGTCAAGCAAACTGAAACGCCCCCGAGAGGGGGCGTTTTTTAAAAACTGATTTCACTTGAATCTTAAATTACTACTTCACGCCGACGCCGTAGTTATAGTTCCAGGGTCCCATCTTTCCGGCAAAGACTATAGCGCTCATGCCGACCGGCTGGACCACCGCGTTCTGCGGCGTTCCATCCTCCGCGTATATGCTGAAGAACCCCCGCCACACATCGTTCGTCGCAGCTCTTACTGTAAGGTTCTGGGGCGCGCTACCCGTTCCCGAATCGACGGTGACCGTGAAGAAAGTGTCTCCCACGCTGGTGACAGTAACCGTGCCTGCAGATGTGCCCGCGTCACCCTCTGCGCGGCTGCCGTAGTAGATCGCGTTGTACACGGAGCTGGCAGTTATCCCGTAGTCCGCCGGGTTGGAGGACGTCCCCTGGATAGTGTTGAAGCGAATGCCCCTATCAAATCCCTTGTCGATAACGCCAATGCCGGACGGTGTGTAATAGAATGTCCATATTTCATCCGCGACGGTGAGAGTGAAGCCGAGTGTCGTCGCATTGTAGACTACATTGTCGACATCCATGCCTGCGTCGAAGTCGTTGACCGTGCTGGTGTCGTCGAGGTCGATAGGCAGGGAGTGGTCCTCGTTGGCGTGATGGCCCGTGATCGCGCCGTCGGCCGCGATGTTCGACCGGACCCATTTCGTGCCTTTCTCGTCATGTCTGAACTGCGTGATGAGGTAGTCGTGATTGTCCACGATAGCGGCGAGGCCCGCTGCCGTCGTGATGGAAGTGTCCACGAGCACCGCGATGATGATATCGTCTTCAGTGGCGTCGGGGAGTTGCATCGCGAAGAACGAGTTGGGGACGATCAGGCCCGTGAAAGTGTTGCTGGAGCTGTCAGTGAAAGTGTACTTGTTCCCGGTGGCCGTATACGAGAGCTCCCGTGATCCGACCAGAGTTCCGTCGGTTTCAGAACGTATGACAGTTGCCTTTCCAGTGGACGGATAGTCCATCTGAATAATGTAGATATCCCCCACAGTCGCTGCCCCGCCGTAGGTCGCCGTCGGAGTCACAGGCGTGCTGCCGCCTCCGCCGCCGCATGCGGCGAGACCGCAAAGAAGAAGAACCGCCGTTCCGATCGCAAACATCTTTTTACCAATGATACCCATATACACCTCCTTATTTGAGGGAAAAGGGTGTTCTTAATCGAAGAATTTGTCAATTCAATACTAGGGATGGTGAAATCCCACTAGCCACGCCGCGCAATTAATGATAGGGGGCCTTTTGCAAAGGAGACTCTATGGACTGGTTATGTCTTTTCATCGCCGGGCTTCTTGAGGTGGCGTGGCCGATCGGCTTCAAGTATTCAAAGGGATTCACGAAGATCGTTCCCACAATTCCCACCGCCATGGCACTCATCTTGAGTTTCTGGCTGCTTTCAAAGGCCAGCAAGACGCTTCCCATCGGGACCGCTTACGCCGTCTGGACGGGTATCGGCGTTTTCGGCACTGCTCTTTTCGGTATCATACTTTTTGGCGAATCATACACGGTCCTCAGAATTCTCTTCATCGCCCTTATCTTCATAGGCATTGTCGGTTTGAAATTCACGACCAGCGCTTAGAACACGTGTCCCAGATCCATGTAGAAGGCGTTCCCCTCGGGCGTGAAGCCGTAATCGAAGACGATTATGGTGGAGAGGTTCCAGGCAAGACGCATTCCCATTCCGCCCCCCAGCTTCCAGTTGTTGAGAGTTATGCTGCCGTTGTTTTCGAACGGACGGCCCGCATCGAAGAATGGAACAGCCTCAAGCTTGATGTGCTGCTTGAAAAGGCTGAACTCCGCAAACGACCAGCGCAGCTCCATGTTGGAGAGAAGTGAAACGGGTCCGATGAAACGATCCTGCTTGTAACCCCTTATTGTGCGGAGACCGCCCAATCCGAATCGGTCGCGTTCCGTGAAGGCGTATGTGTTCATCGAATAGAAGGGGACGTCTCCGAACTGCCATTCGTAGAGGAAACGTCCGGCAAGGACCAGCTGCTGCGTCTTGAACTTGAAGATTGTGCCGTAACCGGAGATCGTTGATGAGAGCCTTCCGTAATTTTCAGATGAGCCCAAAAATTTTGGCGACAACTCGGCGACCACCTGGGCCAATATTCCGGTGGACGGGTCCGGTTCGAAATTTCTCGTGTCGAAGCTGAACCCAAGCTTCACGTAATTGTCGAACCCTCCGTTGCAGTCTTTCGCACGCCCCGAGTTGCAGTCTACGCGAAGATGCGTGGGAAGCTGTGTTGCACCGCCTATTTCGTTGCCGGTGTAATCGGTGATCCAGTTGTAGGCGACGCGGAAACCGAACAGCGGCCTGATAAGCCCGCCCACAAGATCGTATTCCGCGCTCCCCTGAAAATTGAAGCGCGACAGTCCGTAAACGTCGTATTTCGCGTTCGTCTGTCCGGCCACAACCTGGTTCAGAGCGTCCTGATATGAGCCGATACTGCCGAATACCTGGCCGGTGCCGGGAAAGGTCAGGTTGAGCCCGTCGTTTGCGATGCCGAAGTAGTTCATGACAGGGTTGTGAAGCATCTCGGCCTCCGCGCGCACGCGCCACGGAGTGTCGAAAATGTAGGGCTGATCAAGATAGGCGATGAAATCGTAGACCTTCTTCGTCGTGACATACCCGGCCACGGCTATCTGCTGCCGGTAGGGGGCATATCTGAAAAACGGACTTTCCTTTGTGCCATTGTCGAAAAAATTTACCATCGCTCCAAGGTTGATGCCGGTGTCGGGGTCAGTTCCGATGATTGGCATCGGCGTGAAGTAGCGGTGCTCTTTCTTACTCTTGAGCAGCAGATCGGGCTGTGGATGTTTGTAACGCGCAAAATGGGGCGGCGGTATTTCCGGAGGGAGCTCGTCTCCGGTTTTTTCCCCCTCGGATACCACAGGAACTATCTCCGCATCCGTCACCACGTCGTCGAAGGCCCATGACTTGAACGGAAAAAGAAGACCCGCCGATATTATAAACAATGATGCTGCCGCTGCCGCCAGCTTCTTCGCGCGGTTGATGGAAAAAAAGATGATCGGCAAAAGAACCGGCACCATCACTATGAAGTAGAGAAGTATCGTCACTATGATCCTCGGATCGCCGAAGGCCTGAGTGGCAACCACCATCGAGATAGATCCGTTTCTCATGCATGAGCCAAGGCCAAGCGTAACCTTCGTGCCGTGATCCCGCCCGCCCGCCAGATAACCGAGCGCGAAGGATGCAATCAGGAACGCGGCGATAGCTGCGGCCACGTTCCAATCGAGAATAGCTTTCACTTCCTCAAAATTCAGCGTTATGAAAAGGACGAACACCACGACTATCGCGGTCATTGAAATCCGGTGTGTCACCTTTTCGATGTGCAGTGCCAAGGCCTCTCGCCGGGACTTGATAAAAAGACCTATGATGAGCGGCAGAAAAACAAGCAGCACGAGCTTGAGCACCAGTTTGAGCGGCTCGATCTGGGCGTCGGGCATGAAGATGAGAAATGCCGCGGGTACATATATGAGAGTGACGCAGAGCTGCATGAACATGAGCCCCACTGAAAAGGCCGCGTTCGCCTTTGCACGTTCCACAAATTTGGGCAGTGCCTCCGAGCCGGCCGTCATGCCCAGAAGCATGAGGCCGATTTTAACGGGCCGGTCGAGTGGGATGAGTTTCACGATCGCAAAAGCGATCAGCGGAACAAATACGTAGCTTATGACAAGCGCCGTTATGACGAGCCGCCGTTTTTTCAGCGGATCCAGGATTTCCCTGAGTCTGAGGTGGGCGCCGGCGCCAAGCATGACGGC
>JBGSNL010000041.1:0-64169 GCA_041739675.1 bacterium | reverse complement strand
CGTCTGCGCGGATCCGCAAACCGCGGTGAGACAATTTGCAAGAAACACATAACGGATGTCTTTTGCCGTCAAAATATCGATCAGAAGCGACACCCGCTACCTCGCGTTCCTGCGCCAGCTTGTGGCCGCCATATTTAAGGTTGCGGGCAGGCGCCACCTTCCGAAAAGGGCCCTCAGGGCCTGCACTTTGGCCTTGATCGAAGCCGTCGATAATGCAATCTTCCATGCACACCGTCAGCGCGCGAACATGCCCGTAGACGTGGCTATCAAAGCCGAAAAGGGCCATATCGTGATGACTGTCGGAGACCGCGGTCCGGGGCTGGATCACCCGGCCATCCACGCGCCCAAACTTGTTGCAACGAAAGGGAGGGGGCTTTATATGATGGACCGCCTGATGGACAGCGTGGAGAGCAGGCAGACACCCGAGGGCCACGAACTCGTCCTCACATTGAACGTCTAAAATTTATGAGTCAGGCTGACAGGAAAGCAATCGAGGCGGTCCACTCCTTGAGCGACGCCATCGCGCAGGCAAGAGAACTCTCCGAGGTCTATGACCTGATTCTTGATAAGGTCGTGGAACTCTTCGGAGTGGAGAAGGCGTCGATCATGATCTACGACCCCGCGATAGAGGGTTTAAGGATCGCCGCAGCGCGCGGGCTGGACCCCAAGATCCAGAGTCAGGCGGTTGTGCGCGTTGGCGAAGGCATCAGCGGAAAAGTTTTTCGCAGCAATGAACCTTTGCTCGTCGAAGATATCAAAGTGGCGGGCCTTGGCTCGGGATCGGACCGTTACAAGACCGCATCTCTCATGTCGGCGCCCGTCACCTGTTTTCCAATGAAGGTCGGCAAAGAATCCATCGGCGTCATCAACGTCACCGACCGCGCGGACGGAACACCGTTCACCGACCACGATCTGAAACTTCTAACGACTTTGTCGAATCAGGTCGCCTCTTATCTTCGCATGCTCCAGCTTTCCGCCGAGGTTGCAAGGTCCGAGCAGTTGCGTCAGCAGTTAGAGATCGCGCGGCAGATCCAGTACCGGCTCTTGCCGGTTGAGCCGCCGCGGATGGACGGCGTCGAGGCGGCGGGCCGCGTGATAACCGCGGAACGCGTCGGCGGCGACTACTACGATTTTTTCTTATCGCGCACGAAGCGCCCGTCGTTCGTGGTCGCGGACGTGTCCGGCCACTCAATCGGCGCGGCGCTCATCATGGCGGCGTTCCGTTCGGCGATGAAATCCCAGATGGACGCGGAATACACGCCGTCAATTTTGGTCCAGCGTTTGAACCAGATCCTCTACGAAGATCTCTTTCAGGCGGAGCAGTTCATCTCGATGGCGTTCGTCAAATATGTCAAATCGCGCCAGCTCATACAGTTCACCAACGCGGGCCATCCGCCGCCGATCGTCTGGCGCAAGGCGACAAAACAATTTGAAGAGCTCATCACCTCCGATCCTCTTTTGGGGATCGAGCCGATGAGCATCTATCACGACAAGCAGGTCGTCGTTGCCAAGGGAGACGTTGTCGTCTTGTACACGGACGGCGTTACTGAAGCGGTCAACACGAAGGGGGAGAGATTCGGCAAGCAGAGGCTCTACGAAGTCCTGAAGTCGTCGGTCGAAAAGGGGCCGCGCGAAATTGTGGACGCGATAGTCGACGCGACCGCGTCTTTCGTGGAGCCCAAAGTGCCGCACGACGACGTGACGGCCCTGGTGCTGAAGATCATATAAAACTATGGACTACGAACAGACGGTAGAATATCTCGAGTCACTCATCCCGCGCGATTTTCGGCTGGAGCTGGGGCAGATCCGCGAGACGTGCAACATGTTCGATAATCCTCAGCTCGCGTTCCCCACCATCCACATCGCGGGAACGAACGGCAAGGGCTCCACCGCGGCGTTTCTCACATCCATTCTCATGCACAGCGGGTACCGCGTGGGCCTCTACACTTCGCCGCATCTCTTAAACGTGCGCGAGCGCATACAGATAGACCGCCTTCCCATTCCTGAAGATGCGCTGGCCTTTCACGCTGCAAGAATAAAAGATTCCCTGCCCGACGAGAAGGCGCTCACATATTTTGAATTTCTCACCTTGCTCGCCTTTCTCTATTTTCAGGAGCAGAAGGTGGACTTCGCCGTAGTCGAAACCGGGATGGGCGGCCGCCTTGACGCAACGAACGTCATCGTTCCGCAGGTGGTCGTCATCACCCCAATCTCTCTCGATCACACAAGGCATCTCGGCCGCACGCTCACGGAGATAGCGACTGAAAAATGCGGAGTGATAAAACGCGGAGTGCCCACGGTCGTCGCGGCCCAGCCGCCGGAGGTGATGGACGTCATCAGAAAATGGTGCGACGAGATGGGCTCTCCTCTGATCGAGGCCCAGCCGGATGAGATCACGCAAAAGCTGGGTCTCATGGGCGAGCATCAGAAACAGAACGCCGCGTGCGCAGTGGAGGCGGCCCATCTTCTGGCCGACGCCAATTTCAAAATTGAGGGTATAAATAAGGCGCTTGCCGGCACGCGCTGGGACGGCAGGATAGAAAAGGTCAAAGATTCTCCGCGCGTCATTTTGGACGGTGCGCACAACCCCGCCGGCGCCGATGCGCTGGCGCAGTTCATAGGCAAAGAGATCAAACGCAACAACGCGGTTTTGATGCTGGGCATCAAGGCCGACAAGGATATCCGTGGCATCTGCCGCTTTCTCGTTCCCAAGGTTCGCGAGGTGATCTGTGTCAGCGTGCCCTCGGAGCACGGCGCATCGCCCAAGGACATCGCGGCCCGCGCGCGCTCGTTCGGCGCGGAGGTCCATCAGGAAGGTGATATAGGCGAGGCGATTTCAAAGTGGATGGGGAAATTGGGCTCCAAGGACACCCTCATCATTTCGGGCTCGCTCGTCACCGTGGGCGCCGCTAAAAAATATTTTTCAAAAAAGAAATAGTGGAGGGGTGAACCATGTCGTTTCCAGTTACAAGACCGAGGCGTCTTCGCGTCAATCAGACCTTGAGGCGGATGGTCGCCGAAACGAAAGTGACACCCGACGATCTCATCTTCCCAACCTTTGTCGTCCCGGGCAAAGGTGTGGCGGAGCCGATATCTTCCATGCCGGGAAATTACCACTATTCGGCCGACAATTTAGCCGAGCAGGCACGCGCTATATATAATGAAGGGGTCGGCGCCATGCTCGTCTTCGGAGTGCCGGATAAAAAAGACGAAAAGGCGTCAGCCGCCTACGATCCCGACGGCATCGTTCAGCGCGCAATCAAAGAGGCAAAAAACGCCGCCCCGGATCTTTTAATCATCACCGACGTCTGCCTTTGCGCCTATACATCTCACGGCCACTGCGGTGTCATCGACTCGAAGGGAAGGATATTGAACGATCCGTCGCTCGAACTTATTTCCAAGATGGCCCTCTCGCATGCAAGAGCGGGCGCCGATATTGTTGCGCCATCCGACATGATGGACGGGCGCGTGGCCGCCATCCGCACAACGCTTGACGCGGAAGGTTTTGAAGATACCGCGATCCTTTCCTATTCGGCAAAGTACGCCTCATGTTTCTACGGCCCCTTCCGCGACGCCGCCCATTCAGCGCCGCAGTCGGGGGACAGAAAGACGTATCAGATGGATCCGCCAAACGTCCGCGAGGCGCTGAAAGAAATTGCGCTGGACATTGACGAAGGGGCGGACATGGTGATGGTGAAGCCGGCGCTTCCATATCTTGACGTCATCGCAAGGGCGAAGGACGCCTTCGACGTCCCCATCGCGGCCTATCAGGTGTCGGGTGAATTTTCGATGATCAAGGCGGCCGCAGAGAAGGGATGGATAGACGAGAAGCGCGCGATGGTGGAATCGCTCACCTCCATTCGCCGCGCCGGCGCGGACTTGATTCTCACGTATTTCGCGCGCGATTTCGCACGCTCGTTCAAATAACTATGGCCAAGAAGACCCTCTATCTTATCGACGGGGCCAATTACGTCTTTCGCGCCTATTACGCGATCCGTTCGCTGTCCAATTCCAAGGGCTTTCCCACAAACGCGCTCTACGGCTTCACGCAGATGATCTTAAAACTCATGCGCGACGAAAAGCCGGACCATCTCGCGGTTGTCTTCGACACCGCGGAGCCCACTTTCAGAGACGAGATGTACGAAGACTACAAGGCCAACCGCACCGCGCCGCCTGACGATCTCGTCCAGCAGTTCCCGTATTTCAAACCGATCCTCGAAGCGCTGAGCATTTTCGTGCTTGAGTTGCCGGGCTTCGAGGCCGACGACATCATCGGCACGCTGGCAAAAAAACTCGCCTCGGACGAACTTGAAGTTGTGATCGTCTCGGGCGACAAAGATCTCATGCAGCTCGTGGGCGATTCCGTGAAGATGTTCGACTCCATGAAGGACCGCCGCATCGGCGAAAAAGAAGTCGAGGCGCAGTTCGGAGTGAAACCAAGGCAGGTGATAGATGTCCTGGGTCTCGCCGGCGATGCCTCGGACAATATCCCGGGCGTTTCCGGCATCGGGATGGTCACCGCCTCCAAGCTCATCGCCCAGTACGGCTCCGTTGAAGGCGTCATCGAACACGCAAAAGAGCTCTCAAAGGGGTTGGCCGAAAGGATCGAAAAGGACGTGGATAAGGCGCGGCTTTCAAGGGAGCTCGCGACCATCAAGACGGATGTGCCGGTCAAATACAATTTTGAAGATTTTGCGGTCACGGCCCCAAACGACAAAAAACTCCACGATCTTTTCCGCGAGTTCGAGTTCACCAGGCTCCTCTCCGAGCTATCGCCCAAGGAAACCCTCGGGCGCGAGAAATATCTTCTCATCCAGAGCCTTGATGAGCTGAAAAAACTGACGGCCGAAATAAGATCCGCGGGAAAAGTGTCCTTCGATCTTGAAACGACCTCCCTAGACGTGATGGTAGCCGAAATCGTGGGAATCTCGGTGGCCACGGCCCCGGGCATCGCCTTCTATATCCCTGTGGGCCACGTCACGGGGCAGGCAGCGCCCGACCTTTTCGGGACGCAGACGAAACTAGCCAAGGGCCAGCTGCCGCTCACAGAGGTCATAGAGGAACTGGAGCCGATCCTTGCGGATCCAAAGATCAAAAAAATCGGGCAGAATCTGAAATACGATCTTGCGGTTTTGAAAAGATACGACGTCGATGTGGCGGGCCTCTACTGCGACACAATGATCGCCTCCTATCTTCTGAACCCGTCGGGCAGCCACGGCCTGGACGCGCTGGCGCAGCAGCATCTGGACCACAAGACGATCAGGTACGAAGAAGTCGTGGGCAAGGGCAAGAAGCAGCTCAATTTTTCGGAGGTGGCGATAGACGTCGCGCGCGATTATTCATGCGAAGACGCCGACGTAGCGCTGAGGCTCGCCGATATCTTCGTCCCGAAACTCAAAGAAGAAAAACTGGACGATCTTTTTTTCAATCTTGAGATGCCGCTCCTTGTCGTCCTTCTCGATATGGAGCAGGCGGGGATGAAAATCGACACGAAAAAACTCGCGTTACTCTCCAGAGAGTATGAGGAAAAACTGGGCGAGCTTGAAAAAAGGATCCACAGCGAGGCAAAAGAGGAGTTCAATATAAACTCTCCGCGCCAGCTTGGAGTCATTCTCTTCGACAAATTGAAGCTCGGAACTCCCAGACGCACGAAGACCGGCTATTCCACCGATGTGGGGATTTTAGAGGATCTCTCGCTCAAGCATCACTTGCCTGCCTTGATCCTTGAGTATCGTTCGCTGTCAAAACTCAAATCCACTTTCATCGATGCGCTCAGGGAGATTGTGGACAAAAAAACAGGAAGGATCCATACCTCTTTGAACCAGGCTGTGGCGTCCACCGGCAGGCTCTCGTCTTCAGATCCCAATTTGCAAAATATTCCCGTCCGTTCGAAAGAGGGAGGAAGGATCCGCGAGGCCTTTATAGCGGAAAAGGGAAATGTTCTGATCTCAGGCGATTATTCGCAGATCGAGCTTAGGGTTCTGGCCCACCTGTCGCGCGACGAAGCGTTACTTGAGGCCTTCAAACGAGGAGACGATGTTCACCGGATCACGGCGGCGGGAATTTTTGGGGTAAAACCTGAAAACGTAACCGACGAACAGCGAGCAGTCGGAAAAACTGTAAACTTCGCCACGATCTACGGGCAGACCGCATTCGGACTTTCAAAGCAGCTAAAGATCGAAGTCGGGGTGGCGGCAAAATATATCGACTCCTATTTCGAACGATATCCGGCGGTGGCGAAATATCGCGATCAAATTCTGGAGAAAGCGCGAAAAAAGGGTTTCATCGAAACGCTTTTCGGAAGGCGGCGATATGTACCAGACATCCTGAGCCAGAATGCGATGGTAAAGCAGATGACGGAGCGGATGGCCTTCAACGCGGTATTCCAGGGAACTGCCGCAGACATCATAAAGAAGGCGATGGTAGAGATACATAATGAACTGCCAAAGAAATTCCCGGATGCAAGGATGATAATGCAGGTGCACGATGAGCTTTTGTTTGAAGTTCCGGAAAAGGCGGCGAAAGAACTTGGAGAATATGTCAAAGCAAAGATGGAAAATGTTGTATCCCTCGATGTTCCTCTCATCGTCGATGTCGGGATCGGCGCAAATTGGGCCGAAGCGCATTAAGAGCCGATTAACCGATAATCGATTACGACTAACGATTAATGATTAACGATTTGACGATTATCGATTGCAGCGTTTTCATGCAGCTTGCACGAAAATCGTGCACTACCTAAAACCCACTCCAAAAAATTCTCACCAATAATCAATAAATTATACATTCCGCAAATTGGCATAGCGCTTGCTATTGTCAAGGTGGTCACAAATTGTGACCGGTTCATAAACTCGATTTAGATCGGAGTTCTTATGGAAGAAAGATCTCTCATTCCCATTGAAAGAGCCGAAAGCTGCATTTTGCTGATTCGGGGACAAAAGGTTATCGTCGATGCGGACCTTGCTGCTCTCTATGGGGTTACAACGAAGGCTCTGAATCAGGCTGTTCGACGTAATATAGCCCGTTTCCCCCCTGATTTTATGTTTCAACTGACGGAGAGTGAACGTGGCGAGGTGGTCACAAATTGTGACCACCTCAGAAAGATCAAGTATTCCGCATGGTTACCCTATGCCTTCACCGAACATGGTGCCATAATGGCGGCGAATGTCCTGAATAGTGAGCGTGCTGTGGAAGCCAGCGTTTTTGTCGTCCGCGCCTTTGTCAAACTCCGCGAATTGCTCGCAACCCATAAGGAACTGGCCCAAAAGCTTATCGAATTGGAGCAAAGACTGTCGACCCACGATAAAGCGATCTGCTCGCTATTCGATGCGATCAGGCAAATGATGATTCCGCCGGAAACGAAGAAAAGGGAGATTGGGTTTGCGGTAGCGGACAAAAGCGAGCGAAAAGCCGATTGATCGATAATCGATTACGACTAACGATTAGCGATTACCGATCATCGATTATCGATCGTCAAATCGTCAATCGTTCATCGATAGTCGTAATCGTTCATCGCGAATCGGCTTGTCGGCAATTTCGCTTTTCGTGGCCACTGTTGCCCTCCACATGTTTGGTCGCCGTTTTCGTCCTCCTCCCTTGGGTGAGAGGACGGAAAACGGCAACCAAAACAAAGGAGGGCAAAAATGAACCACGAAAAGCTCAATTGCTACAACCGCCTAGTCGGGATTACTGAACGCATTGCGCGGCTGATGATCCGCTGGCCGCGGGGATATGGCAATCTGGCCGATCAGCTCAGGCGCGCACTCACGTCGGCGGTGCTGAATCTGGCTGAAGGTAATGCCAAACGCAGCACTCCCGAGCGCAAGCGCTTCTTCCAGATTTCCCTTGGCTCACTAGCGGAAGTCTCCGCCTGTCTTGATCTCTGCTCTTCTTTCTCCCTCTTCAAACCACTGGAAATAGCGGAATTCAAGGAAGCGGTGTTGCATAGCTATAGCGAAATTAGGTTGCTGCCGTAGCTTCTAAAGCCGATTAACCGATAATCGATTACGACTAACGATTGTCGATTACTGATTAATGATTACCGATAATCGTCAAATCGCTAATCGTTAATCGATAGTCGTAATCGTCCCTCGCCAATCGGCCTTGCTGGCAGCCCCGTCCCGCACGGGCCCGCACCGCCTTCCTTTGACCTTTCACCTTTGAGCTTTGAGCTAGTATCTTGCAATGCGGTGGGGAGGGGAGTAGATATTGGAACACAAATGTTATTCTGGTTTTGCTAGGTTAAAAGCTGTTTAATGGCTGTTTCGGAGTCAAGTGATGACGATCATCTTTCAGATCCTCATTGGTGTTGTTTCGACAGGTATTGTTGCTCTGTTTGGCTACTACTGGTTTCATCGACGATTGTATGTTGTTACGAAGTACTTGCAGTATTCAACATTGTCTGACAGCGGAAAGACAGTTACAATAACAATTTTCAATCGTGGGGTCAGATCGGAAAAAGATATAGTTTTGGAGCTTGATCCTGCTCGTAGATACACACTCTTGGCGAGTTCGATTCCTGAGTTAAGTGTTGACAACAATCTTCTTACAGTTAAGCGTCTCTCAGGTACTGACGATCTGAATGCAGTAGTTCTTGTTGAAGGTGGTGATTTTGACAACGATAACATTGTCTCCTTAATCTCAAGAGAGACGAAAGGAAAGATCCAAAGACGTTCGGAAGACCTTCCGCCAACGCCAGCTCAGATGCCCGTTATTATTCTAGCGCTTTTGGTCTTTCTTGCATTTCCGTTGTACGGACTTTACTACACTATTACAAGTGGGGGGCACCCAGAATTGATGTTGGACATGATAAGTGGTGAGAGAGCGCATCGCGCCCATCTGCTGGCTCTCGATGGATGGCAGGGAGCTGAAAAATTTGCAAATTCGCTGCTCGGTCAAAGTTATGGTCCGGGTGAGTTTCCCGTGAAGTTCGAGTATGTTGGTCGCAAAGGGGATTTTGTCAGATATTCGGTAACCCTAAATAATACGACGACTGAATGGTTGACAGTCTCGGCAATACTCTCGAGCACTGCGCAAGATGCTGGCCACGTCGTTGGAGCAGACGATTCTCTGATTGACCAGATTGTTCCAGCAAAAACATCCTTAGTCCGTGAGATGTCCGTTTATCTCCCGGCCTCTCCGAAACCACGTGCCGCGAGGACGAGAATAGATCTTGTTACTGCCAACAGTTCACTATATGCGTTATGGCGCATGCTTGACGTGCGGTAAACTGATAAAGGGGACAGTCCCCGTATAGATAAGTAGTTGAAATCATTGAATGTCACTTTGCAGAGAATAGGCGTTTCAAGGCATTTTGGTCCATTTTTAGCCCCTCCAGAATAAAACTACGATAATCAGGCGCTCCCACGCCTTTCACCCATTTTTCACAGCCGGCCATTCCTTTGATCGGTTGCAACAAAGGATCTTCTTTGCCTGATGCATAATAATGATAGCTGCTCCACGGAAACTTTTCCGGCCGTTTACAGATGTTTGCTCTGATGGGATTCAGTTCAATGTATCTGCCACACGCGGCCCAGTGAGGAGCACGGGGACAGGTCCCTTTAAAGGGGACAGTCCCCATATAGATAAGTAGTTGAAATTATTGAATGTCACTTTGCAGCGAATAGGCGTTTCAACCATCAGTAGCGCAGCAAAACTGAGCTAACTATATTATTTCGGCGAGAATGGCAGCGCGGTTCCCAATTTTGTGCGCAAAAAAGAACCACCCGTAACGGAGCAATGGCTGAATAATTCTCTAATGTTAGCCATTTAGCGGTGGGGGCACGGCGGGCGTTTTGGGGAGGTTTAGGCCCTTCGGCGGCGACGGGCGAAATGATCGGCCTTCCTATCGTGAGAGAAGCTTTGCGACTTCGGTTCCCACTTCCTCTGCAGATGCCGGATTCTGGCCCGTGACCAGTCGCCTGTCGACAACGACATTGACCTGCCAGTTCGGGGCTCCCTTAAACTTTGCCCCGTCTTGAGTGAGTTTTGACTCCAAAAGGAAGGGGACCACGGAATCGAGTTTGATTTCCTTCTCTTCTCCGTTTGTAAAACCGGTCACGTTTTTGCCGGACACAAGATATTTCCCATCAGCGAGTTTTACGTTCACGAGCCCTGAAGGGCCATGGCAGACTGCCGCCACGACTCCGCCGTTTTCATATATCGAGCGTATCAGTCCTGCCAGACTTGAGTTGTCCGGAAAATCCCACATCGTGCCGTGGCCGCCGACCAGCAAGACGGCCGAGTAGTCCGACGCCTTTACATCGCTCAGCTTCTTGGTGTTCTGGATTTCCCTTGAATGTTCCTTCAGAAATGCGCGGCTGGCCTCATCGGCCTGGTCCATGCCGTCTATCGGAGCCTCGCCCCCTTTGGGGCTCGCTATATCGATTGCAAATCCTTTTTTGCTCAGCACATTGTACGGGTGCGCGAGCTCGGGGACGTAAAAACCGGTTTTTAGCCCTGTGTTGCCCATCTCGGCGTGGCTTGTGACCACAAACAATATCTTTTTCATATCGTCCTTTCCGATCTCTTTTGCGGATTGCCCAGCCCAAACGACATGGGCATTCAAAGAAAAGAGACCCGCGGCCGCCAATAAAATGAAGCATCTTTTCAGCATATCAATCCGTCTTTTCTCGGGAAGTTGTTCACCCGTTTCGTTACTACATTTTATGATTTTTTAACAACCGGAAAAAATGGGTGCGTAAACCCCGAACTAGCGGGTAACGGAGCAATGGCTGAATCATCGTCATCACTTGTCTTTATGCCACTTTCCCTCCGCTTGCAATCGAGTGCGTACAGGAGTAAACATGACCGATAATCTGCTTCAATCGCTTTCAAAGGAGGTACCCCAATGAAAAACGACGACCGCAAATTCACGACAACCGATGCCGGGATCCCGGTATCCAGCGATGAGTTTTCGCTGACCGTCGGGCCCGACGGCCCCATCCTGCTGCACGACCATTATCTCTTGGAGCAGATGGCCAACTTCAACAGAGAGATGATTCCCGACCGCCAGCCCCACGCAAAGGGTTCCGGGGCCTTTGGCCACTTCGAGGTAACCAAGAACATCAGCGCCTACACCAAGGCGGCTCTGTTCCAGCCGGGCACGAAGACCGATGTGCTGGCCCGGTTCTCCACGGTGGCCGGTGAAGGCGGCAGTCCCGACACATGGCGTGACGTGCGCGGATTTGCACTCAAGTTCTACACCACCGAAGGCAACTACGATATGGTGGGAAATAACACGCCCGTTTTTTTCGTGCGCGATCCGATGAAGTTTCAGCACTTCATCCACTCCCAGAAGCGCAGGGCGGACAACGGCCTTCGCGACAACGACATGCAGTGGGATTTCTGGACCCTGTCGCCCGAGACGGCCCATCAAGTCACCATTCTGATGAGCGATCGCGGGGTCCCCAAAAGCTATCGGCACATGAACGGCTACACTAGCCATACTTACATGTGGATCAATGCCAAAGGCGAACGCTTTTGGGTGAAATACCACTTCAAGACTAACCAAGGCATAGAATTTCTTACGCAGGAGGAGGCCGACCGGATCGCCGGAGTTGATGCCGATTACCACCGCCGCGATCTTTGCGAGGCGATCAAACAGGAGGATTATCCCAGCTGGACATTGGAAGTCCAAATAATGCCGTTTGAAGATGCCAGGACCTACCGCTTCAACCCCTTTGATCTGACCAAGGTCTGGCCCCACGGCGACTACCCTCCGCATGAAGTGGGCCGGCTCACCCTGAACCGTAATCCAAGCGATTTTCACAGCGAGATCGAGCAGGCTGCATTCGAGCCGAATAACCTAGTGCCGGGGATCGGTCCCAGCCCCGACAAGATGCTGCTCGCCCGCCTTGTTTCCTACTCCGACGCGCACCGTGCGCGCTTGGGGGTCAACTACAAGCAGATCCCGGTCAACCGGCCGAAGGTGCCGGTGCACAACTATGGCAAGGGCGGTACGATGCGGATCGATCACGCTTCCGATCCGGTCTATGCGCCCAATTCAAAGGGCGGCCCCAAGCCCGACTCGGAGCACTATCCTCAGGCAGATATCTGGAACGCCAGCGGCGACTTCATCCGAGCTGCCTACACCAAGCGCAAAGACGACGACGATTTCGGACAACCCGGCGCCCTCGTGCGCAAGGTCATGGACGATGCGGCTCGCAGCCGGCTGGTTTCAAACGTGGTGGGGCACTTGAAAAACGGCGTGTCCGGGCCCGTACTGAAACGCGCGTTCGAATATTGGCGCAACATCGATGAGGAGACCGGCTGCCGCATCGTCAAGGGCGTGAAAGGCGAGTGATCGCGGAAGCGAAACCACCGCTAACGTAGCAATGGCTGAACAATTCTCCAATTTTAGCCATTTAGCGATGGGCCAGGGCGGGCGAACATTCGGACATGGCAGGCGTTTTGGGGTGTTCGGCGGCATATAGTGATCAGGATTTCGCTCTTTTGATCATGAATTCGACGTTCTCGTTACAGTTGATCGGTGTGATTTTTATATTCGGATGATCCGCCTGAAAGATCCTGAATACCTCATCTGCGAACGCTTGCCCAATTGTATCAATATCTTTGAAATCCAGCACTATCTCGGCAAACTGGTCCAATGCATGAACAAGCCGCTTTGCCTGCGAACGTGAAATATACAACTCGCCGGTCGCAAACATTTTTACTTTGACCTGGCTCTTGTCAAATTTGAAATTCTCCTTTGTAAATTGGCTGAAAAGCTCTCCCAATTGTTTAGTCGAACCCGATCTCATTTCGAAAAAAACAGATGTTCCCTGATTAAAGCGAATGTCCTCTATGAATATGTCGTTTATACTGTTATCTATTATCAAACGTTTGTTATGACTTTCGATGACAAAACGATCGGCTATTTTTGATGTGAAGAATATACCCTCACCGGTATGCCTTTCCGGCATTGTTGTCTGTTTGCCCTTCAGAAGATCTTGAATTGCCTCCATTTCAGTTTTTAGATTTCGCTTCTCACAAAGGTTTTGGAATATTCCCACGCCCGTATCTGAAACACAGAATGAAACCAGTCCTTCATTGATATCAACGTTAACATCGATGAGGCGGGTCCCGGAATGATCTATCGCATTGTTGATCATTTCAGTGAACGCGTAATCAAAATTTATTCTGGCGTTTCTTGACAGTCCGTTAAGAATCCCCGCTTGCATGGCCAACTCCAGAAGCAAATCATTCTCGTTTGCGCCATCCGCCTTGATGCTCTTCGTAAACTTTCTTGCGCCCTTAAAAATCTGGCCAAGAGCCCGCGACGTGTTGAGGACATAATAGGTGTTTCTTTTAGAGCTTCCCAATTTCAGAATTCGACCTTCTTTTGCCAAAGCGGATAGATGCTTTTGTATGGCTTGATAGGTCACATTATACACCCGTGCCAAATCGGCCGTTTTAAGCCGTTTCCGTTTCTTAAACTCATTTAATATCAATGTTTTAAGTGATTCCATAACAACCTAATTACAACGTTATTATATGATTATTACAACTATATTACAACTACTATTTATGATTATTACAACTAAATCGCTTTGCGGAAAATGGGTGCAGGGCGGGCGGCGATTTTAATCATAATCATAACCGTTTTTTATCAATAGCTTGATTTAAGTTGCCCGATTTTCTAGAAGCGAAGAAAGAAATGGGGGAAAAAATGAAAAAAACTTTCGGCACTTTCACAGTCGCTCTCGCGTGTTTACTTGTGTTTTCGTTCACGGCTTCCGCCAAGGATATGAACGCGAAGGCGAAGCGTAACCTTGACTCGCTCATGGCCGGCAATTCGCGATATACGGGCGGAGAGCTGGCTCATCCGCGGCAGGGGGCGGAGCGCATGAAAGACGTCGCCTTGTCGCAGCATCCGGGCGCGATCGTAGTTTCATGTTCCGACTCCCGCGTCCCGCCCGAGATAATATTCGATCAGGGACTGGGCGATCTCTTTGTCGTTCGCGTGGCGGGAAACGTCTTGAACGACGTGAATATCGGTTCCGTCGAATATGCCGCCGAGCACTTTGACGTTCCGCTTGTAGTCGTCATGGGCCACAAGCGCTGTGGCGCTGTGACCGAGGCTGTAAAGGGAGGCGAGGCGCCGGGGCATATCGCGAGCATCGTGGATGCAATTGCTCCCGCGGTCGCGGAAGCCAGGAAGTGCAGCAGGGGATGCGACCTTGTCGAGAGGGCCTCCCATATCAACGTCGAGCGGGCGGTCAAAGCGCTCAAAGATTCGGACCCCATCCTCTCGCATCTCGTAAAGAAGGGAAAATTGTCCGTCATCGGTGCCTATTACGATCTCGATACGGGTAAGGTCGAACTGTTGCCTTGAACCAAGTTAAATGAAGAAGGGGACCGCCATGAAGAAAAAATCCTTTCCGCGCGTGGATCGCGCCATCAAAGAAGCGCGCGAAAACGATCCATCATCTGGGAAGGGGAGTCTTCGCGGTCGACGGCAGGATCATCAGGTTGCCGTTTCACGCTCTGTGACCGAGAATTTAAAACTGTTCCTGACTAAAACTGTTTCAGCCATTTTTTTAGCATGGCGGGAGGCATTTTGACGATGTGGGCCTTGTTCTTATGCAATCTGGAGATCCGATTGTATTGGTAATTCATATAAGAATACTTGAAAATATTGCGCAGGTTGGCGGGCAGACGTTTAAGTATATTACCGGTTTTGTAGAAATAATAAGAGCTCCAATAGCCGCCTGCTATAAGCTCTTCCGAAGTGAGATTTTTCAATTTGAAGGTCGGGTGGTGGTTGTTGTATTTTTCCCAGTCATAATGAAGCATTCGCCCTTCTTTTTCAAAACGGGCAAAAAGTGCCGAGCCCGGATACGGGGTGAGGTTGGGAAAATTGCCTATGGCAACGCGGTTTTTCAGCAAGAATTCAACTGTCTTTTCAAAACAGTATTTATCATCGTGATCGAACCCGAATATGGTGGATGTATTTACAACAAGACCGTGATCGCGGAGGATTTTTAATTTCTTGGATATCTCCTTGAGATTGACTGAGCCCAATTTTGAGTACGGATTTGCTTTGGTCACCGATTCAATGCCGATGAAAAGGCCCTGGCAGCCGGATTTCTTGGCCAGCTTCAAGAGCTGCAGATCTTTCACCGACAGATTAAGCGATGCCTGGCCCACCCACGCTTTTTTCAGCGGTATTAATTGTTCAAACAGGGGATAGGCATAGTCGTGATTGCCCATGATGTTGTCATCAATGAAAAAGATGAATTTTTGTTTAAGACCGCCAACTTCCTTTATGACATTTTTAACCGGCCTGGTTCGGTAATGGTTGCCGAAGAGATTTGTAACGGAACAGAATTCACAATTGTGCGGACAACCTCTTGAAGTCTGGACGATCGCATGTGAAAGGGTTGTTTTCTTCCTGTAAAGAAGGTCGTGACGGAAGGCGGGCACATTTTCCATATCGACGAGCACGTCGGATTTGTAGATCTTTTGTAATTCCCCTTTTTCAAAATCGGCGAGAATATTTTTCCATACCAGATCGCCTTCGCCTATCACCGCGGCATCAAAATGATCGCAAACATCCTCAGGTCTCACTGTGGCGTGAATGCCGCCTATTACCGTTGGAACGCCCCGTGCCCTGTAGAACTTTGCAACTTCTATGGCCCTTTTTATCTGACAGGTCATGGCTGAAAAACCGACCAGGTCGACGTCTTCACGATACACGCTTTCTTTGTTCTGTTCGTTTATGAGCTGCACGTCGTAATGTGACGGGGTGTAGGCGGCGATAATTCCAAGAGCGGCGCAGGGCGTTGTCTTTGCTTTGTGTCCGTTCGTATAACCTTGAGCCACTGAAATCAGGAGGATCTTCTTTTTTCTCATCATAGTCCTATGAAATTGTCCGGCCAACTCTAATCCCGCGGTGGGGGTTAGTCAAACTTATCGTAGCAGATCGAGTCGTTTCAGGATGACATAAGCCGCGAAGCCGGAGGGATCGGATAGATCCTGCGCCGTGTTTTGAAGAACTCTCTTTTCACCTCGAACGGCCGGACGGCCCGCAAGGCTGAAGATTCTTATATATGCCGTGGCCGCGCTCAACCTTGCCGCGATCGGAAACTCGTCCCCGCTGAAGGCCTCTTCCGCCTCGGACGTCTGCCTCAGATCAAGAAGCTCCGCGCCGTCTCCATATGCGTGGGCCTGCGCGCGGCGGATTTCAAGATTTGTGCTTTCTATATAATCCCGGCGCAACGTCCTTAACTCCTGACCGCCCGCCTGCGGATCGGCGAACTGCGCCGACACAAGATACATCTGCAAGGCGAGCTCTCTGACATAGTGATCGGGATGGGCGAAGAGTTGCCTCATCCGTCCAAGATCGGCCGCTGCAATTTGCCCGGGGGCTTCGTCGTTTTGCGATTCGATGCATTGACCTATTTTCTCGGCAAGTGTTTGAAGAAGCTTCGCGGTGCGGTGGTCGTCGACACGCTTAATAAGCTCCGGCAGTTGCGCGTGATTCAATTCAAGGGTTTCCGCCGTCTCAGTGTTAAAAGTTATAAACGAACTCGCCGCGCTCAATCTGACCTGATCGCTTGAATCGAGAAAGAGCCTCTCAACGTTTGTCAGCCGCTCAAATGATTTTTCATAGGGTAGATTTCCGAGAAACTGCACGTACTGCAGCAGCGACGTTTCTCTTTCTTCCTGATCGATGCTTTCCATCTCTTCTTCAAGTCTTGAGAGATATGCGTCGGCCGAAAACTCGTCGACGGGGGCGAGGGGGTTTATAAATCTCGGCTGCGCTCCCTGAGGCGCTCCGCTGTCTGCCAAAGTGTAACTGTCGGCATTTTCGCTCTGCCGAACCGGGAGATCGTCCGTACGGCAGATTTGAACATCATAAGCCCCGTTGCTGCCTTCAATTCTGCGAACCGTGCATGTATCCATAAAAGACTCCTTTTGAGGCTTTTATCGGTGAGCCGTAAAATTTGTTGCTAGAAAAATTGCCCCGGGCCTACGCCTGGAATTGAAGGACCGTGTCGCCGATCTGGAACTCGTCGTTATTGGCCAGGACGTGTTCGTCGATGCGCTCGCCGTTCACGTAGGTTCCATTTGAGCTGTGAAGATCCTGAAGGACGAACTCCTCGCCTTTCTGGATGATCTTCGCGTGCTGCCTTGAAACCTTGGCGTCGCGGAGCACGACGGTGTTGACCTCCGCCCTCCCGAACGAGACCGTTTCCTTGATGGGATATGTTGCGCCGGCGTCATCGCCGCTGATGATCACTATGCGCGCGCGGTGGGAAGCGCCTGCCGAAGCGCGGCCCGGTTTTCCCTTGAGCGTTTTAGACGTCTCGAAATGTTCCTCGCCCGGCGTTGTTGTCTCGGAGGTGGGGGCGGAAAAATAATCCGGCCCTTCAAGCTCGCCTAAAAATTCCTCGGAGGTCGTTTCAAGAACCTGGGAGGTGCGCGGCCTGATCTCCTCTTCTTCACCTTCGAGAACCCGTTCGCCCGCCGCGAAAAGATCCACTTCCTCGCGGAAGAGGTCCTCATATCTGCTGATATTTGTGTTCACCGCGGCCAATACCGTTTCAAACTTGCTGATCTTTTCCTGCTCCTCTTTGGCCTTGCGCTGATATTCCTCTTCGGCGAACTCGCCCAGGATGTTTCTGAACTTTATCTCTTCCAACGCATGGCGGTGAGTTTCAAGCTGAGAGGCGATTTTTTTCTGCGTTTCGTAGAGGGAGACGAGCTCGCGGTCGATCGAGCGCTTTTTTTCCAGCACCGCATCAGTGACTTCCTTCAGCTTTTCCCTGTAGTCAGAGAGGACCCTGTCATAGACCGGCGGGCTCACTTTTTCCCTGTGTTCTTCTATCTTCTGGAGGCGGTCTTTCGTGAGCTTCCACTGTTCCTTGACGTGTGTGGCCTCGCTCAAAAGTTCCTGATTTATAGGGAATTCCAGGCTATCTGATTTCTCGTCCATTTGTCTGCTCCTCCGATTGTAGCCAGTAGATATAAAGGAGGGTTTTCAGGCGGTCAATACATAAAAAAAGACCCTCCCACACTATTGTGGAAGGGCCCAAAAAGGGGGGGTAAGAAAACTGTTTTAAACTATCAATCTATTCTGTCGTCCCTCTCATCTTAATTATCGGTTGGGCCGATACCCGAAGTTGCGTCCCCTAAGAAAAAAATGTTCACTTTTTCGTCAGGGCGGAATAAGAATGAATGTCGGCCGTCTCTTATTGGCTAAGCTCTTGAAATATAAGGAGGTTTTTATGGACCTTGCATCATATATAGACCATACGATTCTCAAGGCGGATGCGGCGCTCTCCGATATTGAAAAAGTGTGTGACGAGGCGGCCAGGCATAAATTCGCTGCGGTATGCGTGAATCCATGTTTTGTGGCCCAAGCGGCCTCTCGTTTGAAAGGGTCCGGCGTGGGGCTGGCCACGGTTGTAGGCTTCCCGCTTGGCGCCACGACCATCGCGGTCAAGGTGAGAGAGACTGAAGAGGCGATAAAAAACGGCGCGACCGAAATCGACATGGTGATGGCGATCGGTTTTTTCAAGAGCGGCAACTACAAACGCGTGGAAGATGATATCAGAGAGGTCGTGCGCGTGGCGGCGGGAAAGCCGGTGAAGGTGATAATCGAAACTTGCTATCTCACGCCCGAAGAGATCACGAAGGCGTCTCTCATCGCGGCCGATGCGGGAGCGACATATGTGAAAACCTCTACCGGTTTCGGAAGCCGCGGCGCAACGGTTGAGGATGTTAAAATTATCAGAGCCGCGGTTGGTAACCGCTGCAAGATAAAGGCGAGCGGTGGGATCAAAACTAAAGAGCAGGCGCTTGCAATGATCGAGGCGGGCGCTTCAAGAATCGGCACGAGCTCCGGAATCGCCATAGCAAGTTAGGGGGATAAATGGATTACGACACTTTTTTTCCGCAGGTTGACGAGGCGGCCGCTTTTTTAAAGCAGCAGATTTCAATTCAGCCGAAAATTCTCACGGTGCTCACCGGCGGCCTTGACGAATTCGTGCAGGGGCTGGAAGGTGCGCGCACCTTCATGTCGAGCGAGATCCCCCATTTTCCAAAAACGCACGTAGAGGGCCATGCGGGGAGGATCGTTTTCGGAAAGTGGAAGGACATTCCGCTCGCGGTGATGCAGGGGCGCTACCATTATTATGAAGGGCACACACCGCAGGCTGTCGTCTTCCCGTATTTCGTCTTTGAAAAACTCGGCGTCAAAGCCGTCGTCACGACGAATGCGGTAGGCGGGATCAATTCGTCGTTCAAACCCGGCGACATGATGGTCGTTTCAGATCATATAAATATGATGGGCACGAACCCTCTCATTGGAATCGCGGTCCAGTGCAAGACCGATCAGTTCACGGGGATGACCGACGCCTACGATCCGGGCCTTCGCGAGATAGCTTTCAAGGTCGCAAGAAAAGAGGGGATCGATCTCAAGATTGGAACCTACATGGCGGTCACCGGGCCGTCGTATGAAACGAAGGCTGAGATCAAGGCGTACCGTCAGATGGGCGCGGACGCCATCGGCATGTCCACGGTTTTCGAGGTGATCGCCTGCAACTTTTTGAAGATGAAAATTCTCACGTTCAATTGCATCGCCAATTCGGCAGCCGACATCCACAAGGGCGAAATGCATCACGAAGAAGTCTTGCGCGCGATGGCGAAGATCCAGCCGAAACTCGTCAAGGTGCTACGCGGTGTAGTGGAAGAAATATGATAACAATCGGTTCCCGCGGTTCAAAGCTTGCCATTGTTCAGGCGGAGTTTGTGGCTTCGATTCTAAGGGCCTCGGGCGAGGCCGTCGAAATAAAAACAATTACAACGTCGGGGGACAGGACCGACAAACCTTTGGCCGCAGAAGGGGGCAAGGGGCTCTTCGTCAAAGAGATAGAAGAGGCGCTTGCCGCAGGAGAGATCGATCTCGCCGTTCATTCAATGAAGGACGTGCCCGGAATTATTCCCAACGAACTTTCAATCGTCGCAATTCCAAAACGTGAAGATGCGCGCGACGTTTTTGTCTCGAGGAAATATTCAAGGCTGGACGATCTGCCCGCCGGGGCCCGTGTCGGGACCTCATCCCCAAGGCGGCAGGCCGAGCTTCAAGGTATCCGCCCCGATCTTGAACTTTTACCTCTTCGCGGAAACGTGGACACGAGAATAAGGAAATTAAACGAGGGGCAATATGATGCGATAATTCTTGCGGCCGCAGGGCTCATCCGCCTTGGAATGCAAAATGAGATCGCCGAATATCTTCCGGTTGAGCGGATGATCCCGTCCGTCGGGCAGGGCGCGCTGGCGATTGAAGTGAGAAAAGATGACAAAGAGCTGATAGCCAGGTTGCAAAAGACTTGTCATCATGAAGAGAGCGGGATTGCGGTGGGAGCTGAGCGCGCGTTTTTGCAAGCTGTCGGCGGCGATTGCTATACGCCGCTCGCCGCGCATGCCACCGTGAGTGGAGATAAATTGAAGCTGACGGGATTTCTTCACGGCCGGGTTGATCTGATCGAGGGAAAGGTCGCCGATGCCGAAGAACTGGGAAGAAAACTTGCGGTACGATTAACGGAAAGAAATGAGAAATTTAAAAGGTAAGCGCATCCTCGTTACGCGCCCCAAAAATCAGGCCAAAGAAACGATAGCCAGATTGCGGAAGGCTGGCGCGAAGGTCATCCACATTCCTCTCATCGAGATTGCAGATCCCTCCGACAATTTCAAATCGCTCGACCGCGCAATATCGCAGCTCGAAAAATACGACTGGGTAATTTTCACAAGTCAGAATGGAGTGGAAAAGTTCTTTCACAGGCTGCGCCATAAGCCATATGCCATATGTCATACGCCGGCGAAGCCGAAATTCGCCGCCGTCGGCCCTGCCACAGCCTCCGCCCTCAGGAAACACGGGATCAAAAAGGTGATCATCCCGCGAAAAGAAAATTATAGCGCGGAAGGACTGGTCGATGTTCTGAAAAAATATGATTTCAAAGACAAGCGTGTGCTTTTTCCATCCGCCCAAAAGGCCCGTGAGATATTACCGGCGTGGTTGAAAAAACAGGGCGCAAGATTGAATCAGGTGCAGGCCTACAGGATTTTGACGGCAAGAGATATTGATAAAAGCAGATTGAGAAAACTTGTAGCCGGGAAAAGGATAGACAAAATTTATTTCTTCAGCCGATCGGCAAAAAGCGTTTTTTTGAAGGTCGTAGGCCAAAAGGCGACCTTCATGCCGAATTTCCTGGAAAAGCCCCTTTAAAAGCAGGTGGGATCACCATTCATAAGCGGATAAGGTGCTTCACATGCCGAAAGGGATGGCGGGGGAGGTATTGAAACCGTCAACCGCCGTAACAAACACGCGATGTCCCAAAAACGGCAGCTGGCCGGCCCGCCTGCGAGGCCGGTGATGATATTGTTGAGTTCGTTTGTATACTGAGTCATTCGGGCGGCGTTTTCATCATAGCACGTGATTCTTTCCCTCATCTGTTCCATAAGATCTTCAATATAGCTTTCTCGTATATGCAATTTCTCCCGTTCACATTCTTCTCTTCTGTCAAGGCATGCCCCCATTTCTTCAATTCTGGAGGAAAAATCTTTTTCCATATTTTTACCGTAATTCGTGATCAGACACGCCAACTGGTTTTCCAAACGCCGTATTTTTTCGGCGCCGGTTTCCAACCAGGGTTCCCCGCTTTCACATGATGATCCTCCGCCGATCGATAACAGACCTCCGGTAGGACATGTCAGCAAGTATACGGTGTGCAGTTTCAATACGATATCGGCGCGCAGAAACGAAATTAACTTGTTCATAGTTTCAATTTTGTTCTCGAGGCATGCGGCTCGCTCGCTCGTTTCCTCACAACAATAGGCATCGGGAAGAATGAGATTGGGAGGTATTGCTACGTGTTCTTCCGTCAGATCGCCGCCGGAAGTTTCGCATCGTGAGGGGCCACTCACTTTGACCTCGGCTCTTTCAACTCCAACCGCCGTTGATGCATAAATCGACAGCGCCGCAAACAGAACGCCGAACAATGCGATGGATTTCATAAAAACCTCACTTTCGGCGATTGACTCACTAATAGGTAAATACAGCAACGTCCGTGCCAACTTCTAGTAAAAACCCCCGGGTTCGCCGGGGGTTTTTGATCGATAAAAATTATCTGCAGCCGCTTTCGTATTCCTGAATATTCTCGTCGACGCAGATGATGGCTTTGCCATCCGACAAGAACCGATAGGCATCGCGGGCGCATTCGTATCCTGCCATGGTGCGGAAGGCCATTATCTCCGTGCGACGGGTGGCGCCCAGCATGCCGCTGGAAGGCGCCAGCTCAAAGTAAGGAACGCGGGGCGGCGCGAAAAAGGGGCCGTAAAAACTATTCGATTCCCTATTTACTTCGCTCGTCTCGCCCATCAGCCATTCCCACGTCCATCCGGCGTCGGTAAGATTTGTCAAAATGGGACGTAAGATGCCAGCAATGTCACTTGTCTTAACGCAAGCGGGCGACCATCCCGCCGGGCGAGCCGATTCCATACATGTGTCCAGGCTGGTCGGCGCCGGACTGCCGTGGATGCTCTGGTATATAGGATAAGCCGGTTCGGACGTCGCGGCTGAAGCTGCAAAACAATATGCAGTACTCGTGAAATAATCGCCTTCGTGTCCGCCCAAGGCTGTGAATTGGCAGAACGGGTCGAGCCTGCTTTTCGTGCCGGCAAGCCCGTCTTTTATTTTTTTATAAGCTTCGGCGCAGGCCATGTGGCCCATCTTCAGAGGATCGAGCGACATGCCGGGTTGAACGGCCTTGATGCCTGCCTCAGCCGGAGTGGGAATTTTTACAGAAGGCTGGACTTTTTTCATCCCGAACCAGTCGAACCCGTATATGCTCGTTGCCGCCAGCACAGATGCTGCGATAACAAGGATGAGCGTGACGAGCCATGAACTTTTCTTCATACAGCCTCCTTTGTGTTACCCGCCCGCGCCGGGATTTATTGTGATTACGCCGGTGCCGTCAACTTCGGCGCTGCCGAGCGGCGGATCTTTGATAGTTTGTTTTGAAATCTCAAATTTCATTGTGGTTGATTCCTCGGGATTCAAATTCACGGTCAAACGGGTGAGGGGAGGGCGCGCCTTCTCAAACGCCTTGGCTAGCCATTTTTCAGGATCTCCCTTCGTGTTGAATTTGGCGTCCGGTGCGTCTTTGAAACTGCATTGAGAATCCCAGTTCTCCGAGATGGGATTCGGGAATTTGAGATCGACCATCGCCCTGTCTTCCGCCGTTTTTCTGAAAGTCATCTCAAACGGGCTGTCGGGCACCGTGACGTTGAGCTTGCATTCACCCGTGGGCCATTTTGCCAGAAATCCGGTCACCTCGGTGTTGATGGATGAGTTGCCCTTGAGCACGGCGGTTGCGGCCGCGACTCTGCCTTCAAGATGGACGTGATACTTGAGCATGAAGCTGTCGGGCGAGTTGTTGAAGACGTAATTCAAATTCACGAGCGCGTCGATCACGATCTGGCGCGCCTCTTCGCCTTCGCGCGCCGCGCCTTCAGCCGTGGCGGGAGGTTTTGGGGGTTGCGGCTGGCCTTCCGCCGCCGGCTCGCCGGTCTCTTCCTGCTCCATTTCCAGATCTTCCGGCGGAATCGGCGCCCCTTCATATTCGGGCGGAGCTTCTTCGCGCCTCGGAGCGATCGGCCCCTCTTCCATAATGGTCTCGCCGAGATTGCCCTGTCCCTGCCCCTGTCCCTGGGCATATGCGGGGGACGGGAGATAGAAGGACAAAGAAGTGACAAACAGGGAAATGAACAGCAGATATTTCATATTCGGTTCGCGGTATTCTATTGAAATCCGCCCAATATTCAAGCGCTATTTATCCATGTGTCATGGGGCTTCCCTTGCATGAGGACTAGGCCCTTCGCCTTCGCCGCCAACGCTCATGCTGGCGGTTAATCGCCAAGCTTCCGGGCGCCCATCCAGAAGTGGCATCATCTCCGTATTGTGAATTGGCGAGCCGGCGATGAGATACCAGCCAGCATGGCGATTGGCGGCTCGTCTTTCGGGCATGTCCTCACGCAAGGGAAGCCCAATGCCACATGAACAGAATGCTCTGACGCAGATACATGGAGACCTTTTGTCCCTAAAATACCCCTTGAATATCCAAGCCCTCTCATATATAGTCCGGCTCTCTTTCGAAGCGGTGGTGATTTCCGAATAATATCAGCTAGTTGAAACACAGCGTTCGCGGCTGATTCAATTGGTGTTTTCTTTGGAGTAGGTCAAAGATGATCCCGCGTTATTCACGCCCTGAAATGTCATCAATCTGGGAAGAGAACTATAAGTGCGATCTGTGGCTTAAGATCGAACTTCTTGCGTGCGAGGGTTGGGCCAAAGAAGGCAAAATCCCGAAAGACGCGCTGGATACGATCAAGAAAAAGGCCGCATTCGATCTGAAGCGGATGGCCGAGATAGAAGCCGAAGTCAAACACGACGTCATCGCGTTTCTCACCACAATCAATGAAGCTGTCGGCCCCGATTCAAGATATATCCATCAGGGCCTCACATCGTCTGATCTTTTAGATACCGCATTCGCCTGCCAGCTCGCAGCCGCAGGCAAAATCATCGCGGAAGATTTGAAAGAGATGTGCCGCATCCTGAAATCGCAGGCGGTAAAATATAAGATGACGCCGATGATCGGGCGCACCCACGGCGTTCATGCCGAGCCCATCACTTTCGGCCTCAAGCTCGCGATATGGCACGGCGAATTTGAAAGACATCTCGATCGCCTCAGTCATGCTATAAATGATATCGCGGTCGGCAAGATCTCCGGCGCCGTCGGAACTTTTGCTCACATCCCGCCGTCGGTCGAAGCCTATGTCTGCAAGAATCTGGGCTTGAAGCCCGATCCCGTCTCGAACCAGATCGTCCAGCGCGACCGGCACGCCCACTATTTTGCGGTTCTGGCGGGGATCGCATCTTCAATCGAGAAGGTGGCGGTGGAGATAAGACATCTTCAGCGCACGGAGGTCTTCGAGGCGGCTGAACCTTTCGGCAAGGGGCAAAAAGGTTCGTCGGCCATGCCTCACAAAAGAAATCCCATCCTGTGCGAAAATATCACGGGGCTTGCAAGAATCGTTCGCGCGAACGCTTTGGCCGCATTTGAAAACGTGGCCCTCTGGCACGAGCGCGATATTTCCCATTCGTCCGTCGAGCGCGTCATCGCGCCCGATTCCACGATCCTTGTCGATTTCATGCTGACGCGCCTTGCAGGAGTCATCGAGCGTCTTGACGTTTTTCCGGAGCGCATGAAGGAAAATATGGCGCGCTCCCGCGGCCTTTACGCGTCGCAGGACGTTCTGCTCGCGCTGACGCAGGCGGGCTTAAGCCGCGAAGATGCGTACAAGATCGTTCAATCGGCCGCTATGCAGGCGTGGGAAAAAGGCGAGGATTTCGCATCGCTGATTTCAAAGGATCCGCAGGTGAAAAAACATCTGCAGCAGGAAGAGCTGGATAAACTTTTCGATATGAACCGACATTTCGTCCATGTGGACGAAATTTTCAAACGAGTCTTTCGTTAGGAGAATCTATGCTGGCAAAAGTTTATGTGACGTTGAAGAAGGGCGTGCATGATCCGCAGGGCGAGGCGGTGCGCCACACATTGGGGTCGATGGGCTACCGCCACATCGACGGCGTGCGCATCGGCAAGTACATCGAACTCAAGCTTGACGATGTCCCGCAGGCGGATGCGGAAACGACGGTGAAGGAAGTGTGCGAAAAACTTTTGGCGAACACGGTCATTGAAAGCTACAAATTCGAGATAACGGCATAATTATGAAATTTGGAATAATAGTATTTCCCGGAAGCAACTGCGACGACGATTGCCGCCACGTGTTGGGCGACGTTTTGGGCCATGAGGCTTTTTTCATCTGGCACAAGGACACCGACCTCAAGGGCGCGGACTGCCTTGTTCTCCCGGGCGGATTCTCATACGGCGATTATCTCCGCTCCGGCGCCATGGCCGCGCGTTCGCCGGTGATGACCTCCATCAAGGATTTTGCGGAGAAGGGCGGCCTGGTTCTGGGCATCTGCAACGGGTTTCAAATTTTGCAGGAGGCGGGCCTACTCCCCGGCGCACTGATGCGGAACTCATCGCTCAAGTTCATCTGCAAGGAAGTTTTCATAAAAGTGGTGCATACGGCGAGCCCTTTCACGTCCGAGTGCCGCCAGGGACAGACGCTGAAAATCCCCATCGCGCACATGGACGGCAACTTCTTCATGGAGAAGAAAGCGCTCACCAAGATCACCGGGCAAAATCAGGTCCTCTTCCGCTATTGCGATGAGAGCGGCGATCTGGGCGAAGATTCCAACCCCAACGGTTCAATGGAGTTCGTGGCGGGCGTGACAAACGAGAAGGGCAACGTTTGCGGCCTGATGCCGCATCCAGAAAGATGCTCCGAGACGATTTTGGGCAACAGAGAAGGAATCAAGATATTTGAATCCATAATTTCATGGTGGGCGAAAAACAAATGAACCAGGATACAAAAGTTACACCGCAGATAGTCGAGGACCACGGTCTCACGCCGGAGGAATATAAGAGCGTCGTGGACGCGATCGGCCGTGAGCCAAACATTACGGAGCTGGGAATTTTTTCCGTGATGTGGTCCGAGCATTGCTCCTACAAAAGCTCGCGAGTCCATTTCAAGGAGTTCCCCACGGAGGGGCCGAACGTGTTGCAGGGGCCGGGCGAGAACGCCGGTATCATAGACATTGGCGACGGGCTGGCGATAGCCTTCAAGATGGAATCGCACAACCATCCCTCGTTCATCGAGCCATATCAGGGGGCGGCAACAGGCGTTGGCGGCATCATGCGCGACATCTTCACGATGGGAGCGCGCCCGATCGCAAATTTGAATTCGCTCCGTTTCGGCGCAATCGACGCGCCGAGGATGCCGTATCTTGTCAAAGGTGTGGTGGGCGGCATAGGCGGCTACGGCAACACGATGGGAATCCCCACCGTTGGCGGCGAAACCTTTTTCGACGAATGCTACAACGGAAACATTCTAGTCAACGCGTTCACTTTAGGAATCATGGACGCGAAGAGGATCTACCTTGGCAAAGCGGTTGGCATCGGGAACCCGGTGATCTACGTCGGCTCCAAAACGGGGCGCGACGGCATCCACGGCGCCACGATGGCCTCCGACGAATTCGACGAATCATCAGAGGAGAAACGCCCAACTGTTCAGGTGGGCGATCCCTTCACGGAAAAACTTTTGATGGAGGCCTGCCTTGAGCTCATGGGCACCGACGCGATCGTCGGCATTCAGGACATGGGCGCGGCCGGGCTCACGTGTTCCACGTTCGAAATGGCGTCGCGCGCAAGAAGCGGGATGGAAGTGGATCTTGAAAAGGTTCCGCTACGCGCAACTGAGATGACCCCATACGAGATCATGCTCTCCGAGTCGCAGGAGCGCATGCTGCTCGTCGCGAAAAAAGGGCGCGAAAAAGATGTGATGGATATTTTTGAAAAGTGGGATCTTGATTGCGCGATCGTCGGCCGTGTCACGGACGATGGGCGCGTGAGAATAAATTATCAGGGAAAGAAGGTTGTCGATCTCCCGGTTGGCCCCGTCGTCCATGATGCCCCGCTCTACGAGCGGCCGACGAAAGAGCCCTCATGGCAGCGCGAGGTCCAGAAGCTCGATCTCAAGTCCGTGCCTATCCCCGGCGATATGAACGATGTGCTCATCCGCCTCATGACCTCTCCCAATCTTGCGCGCAAGAGGTGGGTCTGGGAGCAGTACGACCACATGGTCATGACCAACACAGTGGTGCTGCCAGGCGGAGACGCAGCCGTGATCCGTATCAAGCCGTTCATTCCTAAAATCACGACCGAAGAAGAGGCGAAGACAAAGCATATCAAAAAGGGATTGGCGCTTGCGTCGGATTGCAACAGCCGGTTCTGTTATCTCGATCCGTGGACGGGCGCGGCGCTGGCCGTTGCGGAAGCAGCCAGAAATCTCTCGTGCACCGGCGCCACACCCGTGGGCGTCACCGACTGCTTAAATTTCGGCAATCCGGAAAAACCGGAGATCATGTGGCAATTCGCGCGCGCCGTCGAAGGATTGGCGGAGGCCTGCAGACAATTCCAAACGCCCATAGTTTCCGGCAACGTGAGCTTTTACAACGAAACGAAGGGGAGCGCTATTTATCCCACCCCGGTCGTGGCGATGGTGGGCGTGATCGATGATGTCGATCGCCGCTGCACGTCATGGTGGAAAGACGACAAAGACGTGATCATACTGCTCGGCAAGAACGAAGCCGAGATCGGCGGCAGCGAGTATCTCTCAGTCGTTCACAAAAAGACGGTGGGCATGCCGCCCAAACTTGATTTCAAACGCGAGAAGGCGGTGCAGAAAGTCTGCCGCACCGGAATCTCACGGGGATTTGTCAAATCCGCCCATGATGTTTCCGAGGGCGGGCTTGCCGTGGCGCTGATGGAATGTTCCATCACAAGGCCGGGCGGGCTATTGGGCGCGACAATCACTCTTGAAGAAGACATGCGCCCGGATTGCCTCCTTTTCGGCGAGAGCGCATCGCGCATATTGATTTCGGTCTCACCTGAAAACGCCGACATGATGCTGACAATCGCGAAAGAAGAGGGCGCGCCGGCGAAGGTGATCGGCCGCGTCGGCGGAAGAATGCTCGCCGTGAACAATATACTGTGCGTCGATTGCGCGGACCTCCACGGGAAGTGGAGCCGTGCGTTGCCTAAAATGTTGGGAGAGTAAATAAAATGTGCGGAATAGTGGGAATTGCAAATCATCCTGAAGCTTCGAACCTGGCCTACCTCTGCCTTTACGCCCAGCAGCACCGCGGGCAGGAGAGCGGCGGTATAGTTTCATCTGACGGCACAACGTTGTATCAGCACCGCGCGATGGGCCACATCTCAGATATTTTCACCCGTGACGTGATCGCTAAGCTTCCCGGCCACAATGCGATAGGCCACGTGAGATATTCCACGTCCGGCGCATCGACGCTCAAGAACGCGTACCCCTTCGTTGTGAACTATTCGGGTGGATGGCTGGCCGTGTCGCACAACGGCAATCTTACTAACTACAGGAAGCTCAGGAAGGAGCTCGAAAAAGAGGGCTCCATCTTCAACGCCTCCGTCGATTCTGAAGTCGTAATGCATCTCGTCGCGAAAAGCCGTGAAGGCACGCTTGAAGATAAATTGATAGGCGCTCTCAAAAAGATCAAGGGTTCGTACTGTTTTGTCTTCATCTCCGAAGACAAAATGATCGCCGCCCGGGATCCCAAGGGGATCCGTCCGCTTGCCTTGGGCGAACTGCAGGTCAACGGCGGCGGCATGGCCCACGTAGTCGTCTCCGAGACATGTGCGCTGGATCTCTTAGGCGCCAAGTTCATAAGAGAGGTGGAGCCCGGTGAGATTCTCATCTTCGATTCGTGCGGGATGCGTTCCATCAAGCCCTTCGAGAAGGAGACCAAGAGGGCGCAGTGCATTTTTGAATATATTTATTTTGCGCGTCCCGATTCGAACATCTTCGGCAGAGACGTCTACACGATCAGAACCGGTTTCGGCAGACAGCTCGCGCGCGAGCATCCGGTCGAAGCGGACATGGTGGTGCCGGTTCCGGATTCCGGGGTCCCCGCGGCGATAGGATATTCCGAGGAATCGGGAATCCCTTTCCAGATGGCGCTCATCAGAAATCATTACGTAGGAAGAACGTTCATCGAGCCCAAAAAAGAGATCAGGCATTTCGGCGTCAAGGTCAAGCTCAACCCCATCCGCGAACTTTTGAAGGGGAAGAGGGTCGTCTGCATCGACGATTCGATCGTCCGCGGCACGACATCGCTCAAGATCGTCAAGATGCTCAAAGATGCGGGAGCGAAAGAGGTGCACATGCGCATCTCCTCTCCGCCGACTTCATGGCCCTGCTTTTACGGCATCGACACGCCGACGAGAGAAGAGCTGATCGCAAGCTCCCACACAATTGAAGAGATAAGAAAATACATCGGGGCGGATTCGCTGGGCTATCTTTCAAAAGAGGCGCTCTACTGGTTCGAAAAGGTAAATGGCAATGAGTGGTTCTGCGACGCGTGTTTCACGGGGGACTATCCCGTCGATGTGGATGATGCCCCCGAAATCATGAAACTCACAAAAAAGTAAATATGCGCATTCTCATCACAGGTTCTGCGGGGTACCTGGGTTCCAAGGCGGTTTCAATCCTCAAAGAAAAAGGCCACGATATTTTCGGCATCGATATCAGGATGCCCGAAGATCCGGATGACTACAAATGTTTCGTGAAGGGTTCCGTCACCGACGAAGCCGCGATGCAAAAGATCTTCGAGGCGGCCAAACCCGACGTGGCGGTTCATCTGGCCTTTGTCGTCAACTCGCTTCACAATGAAAAGAGAGAAGAAGAGATCGATGTAAAAGGCACGGAGTTTTTTTTGAAGAATTGCGCCCTCCACAAAGTTCCGAAAGTGGTTTTCATGTCGAGCGCCGCGGCTTACGGCGCCCATCCGGACGGCAAAATGCCCATGGACGAGTCGTGGGGCATAAGAGGGAACGCCTCCTATAGTTACTCGCGCCTGAAAGAGATAACCGACCGCATGGCGCAAAAATATATGGGCGAGCACGCCGGGTGCGCCTTCACCATACTTCGCCCTTGTCTCTTCGTCGGTCCCAACACCGACAACAGCTTTTTCGAGGTGCTTGGTTTTCCCGTCTTGCCCCAGATCTTCGATCGGGACGGCATCCGCGACATCGATTTTCAGTTCATACACGAAGACGATATGGCGGACTGCCTTGTCGCATCCATAGAGAAGGACGTGCGCGGAATTTTCAACGTGGCCGGAGACGGAACGCTAAAGTTTTCGGACCTGGCGAGGATCGCGGGCAAAAGGAAAATCGCTCTGCCTTTCTGGCTTCTCTATTTGGTAACGTCGCTTTTGTGGAATTGCCGGCTCATCTCGTCGCCCCCCGGACAGCTCTATTTCATGCGCTATCCGTGGATCGTTGATAACTCGAAGATGAAACGGGAGCTTTTCACGCCTTCGCGCTCAAGCATCGACGCCTTCACCGAATTTGCCCTTCATTTCAAAAAATCAGATTGAGGCCGCGGTCGTAAAGCTCAGAGTGGAACCCTCATAGCTCCTGCCGTTGTAGGGGTACTTTGCGTCCGTGCTTATGCACAGGCTGTAGGCGGTGTTTCCGGCAAGCGGATCTGTCGGCGTGAGAGTGCAGCTGTATAAGAGTTCGGCGTCGCAGTTTGTAAGCTCGGAAGGAATGGCGTTACCCTTGTTGCAGATGTCGCCGTCCCAGCCGCTGTCGTGCGGGAGATCTTTTGTGCCGGCAACGATGAAGAAATTTCCATCGAACGTGATGCCGTCAAGCGGAACCGACAACGTGGCCGTGAAGAGCGTGTCGACGGGGACGTCTGTCGCCTGGGGCGCGATCACGGCTCCGCTCGCGTCCGTGTACCTGACAGGATAGACCGATGTGCCGCCGCCGGTGCCCATGCCGCCACACGCCGAACACGCGACAATAGCGAATAACATGGCGATAACAAAGGTGTTTTTGATTTTCATATTTCTGTCTCCCTGCACAATTTAAAGCGGTCAAGGCCCCAACGTCTCCTTCATTATATGAATCTCAGATTGCACGCAACATTTTTGACAGCCGGGCGATAAGTGGGTGTTTGGAACGATTACGCACCGCACCTTTTGAAGGGGTCGCCCATTGTGTAATAAGAATGCAATTATGAAGTATTTTGTATTCTGTCTTCTGTTTTTTGCTGCATGCAGCGGCAACCAGTTTTCCGCCTATCAGGTGGAATCCTTTGAGACTACCCCCGTCAGCATGAGCACGCAGAAACAGATATACGTCGCAAACAACGACACGTCGGACGAGCAGCATGTCCGCGCGATAGGTTTTGACAAGGGAAGCAACTCGGCCGGCCATTTTCGCCTGGACTCGGTCAAGGTGGGCGAGCAGACGGTGGGAACGAAAGATATCGTTGTTCCGCCCGGCGGCGCCGTTGTGTTCACGGTCACATACGCGCCTTTGAATCTTGAGACGCCATACGCCGACTACGGCGGGTGGGAGACCGGCAAGCCCGACCGCTTCATAACCCACGACGCGAATGACCCTCCTGAGGAAGACGACGGCCACGCAATACACAGGGCGATTCTTCAGGCTTCATATGATTATCCGAGACCCGGCATCATCCAGATCGAGCTTGTGGGAGAGGCGGTTGCCGGCCCCAACGGCGAGATAGAGGCGGGAGGCAAGCCGGGCGAATGCACACCGGGAGACGGTGTTGTCTGCTACACGGGCGGCTTTGCCATCGACATCCCGCAGCTTTATTCAGACGGGGCGAGAGAGCTGGCGCTCACAGGCGCGATAAAGTTTCAGTTGAGCGGCGGCGAGGCGACGATGAGGATGGACGATTTTCCGGCGGCGCTCATGGTCCTCAAAAGCAGCGAGATCCCTCAGATGCCGCAGGGAGTTACCGGAACGCTTGTCATCAGCGGCGGGGTAGGAAAGACGGCGACCGGAACTTTTGACGGCAGCCGCATTACGATGAAAGACGTCGTCTTCCGCATCCGCTTCGTGCTTGGCGAGGCGACCGCGGCCGATGTCACGCCCGGCATGGCCTCGATGATAGATTTCGAAGTCCCGGGTCTCGAGATCGATACAATAGAACCCTTGAGCCAGGGCCAGATCACGATGCATCTGGAAGCGACGCTCTCCGACAAGCCCTCCGGCAACGATCTCTTCGACCAGTTTTTGTCGAACGCCAGCGTCGTGGTCGTGATGAAGGGCGAGTTAAGTTTCTAAGCGCCCTCTAATCTTGACAAATATCCGCCATAAATCCATAACCACATCTCAATCTTAATCCGAGGTCTTATGCTACGCTTCGATTTTTCAAACTGCATGGCCGACGCGGTGGGCGCGGAAAACGGGCTGACGCCCGACGAACTTGTATCGATCCGGCCCCGCGTCATTGCGGCGCACGATCAGCTTCAAAGGTGGCGCACCTCGAAGGACGCGATCTTCATCGACTATCCTTTCGAAGCGGGCCTTGCCTCAAGATTCAGAAAGTCCGCCGGCGAGGTTCAGGAGAAATTCGAGAACCTCGTCGTTCTGGGAATCGGCGGCTCGGCTCTGGGCCTGCGCTGCATCGCGAACGCGCTTCTTCCCCCTAACGCAAATCTCATGGAGCGGAGAAAGAGGAACAATGCACCGCGCCTTTTCGTCTGCGACAATATCGACCCCGACACCTTCGGCAATCTTCTTGAATACGTGGATCTCAAAGAGACATGTTTCAACGTGATCTCGAAATCGGGCACGACTACGGAGACGATGGCGCAGCTCTTTGTGGCGCTTCCTATGCTCAAGGCGCGTCTCGGAAGAAAATGGAAAGAGCATGTCTATGTCACGACCGATCCGGAAGCCGGTCCGTTAAGAAGACTGGTGAGGGAGGAGGATCTGCCCTCGTTTGATCTTCCCTCCAAATTCGGCGGGCGCTACTCCGTTCTCTCCGCAGTGGGTCTCTTTCCGGCGGCCTGTCTCGGCATAGACATAGAGGGAATTTTGGACGGCGCGCGCGCGATGGCAAGGATTTCAACCGACACTGATCTCGAATCCAACCCATCTTACAAGAATGCGGCGATAAACGAGCTTTTGAACGCAAGGAAGGGAAAGAGAATTTCCGTTCTCATGCCGTACTGCGACCATCTCTCACTCTTTGCGGACTGGTACGTCCAGCTTGTCGCCGAGAGTCTGGGAAAAAGCGGCCAGGGCCTAACGCCCATCAAGGCGGTAGGATCCACCGATCAGCATTCGCAAATGCAGCTCTTCATCGACGGGCCCAACGACAAGATCATCACGGTTTTAGGCGTTGAGGAGTTTCAGAAAACGGTTCCCGTAACACAGGTGGTGGAGACATTTGAATATCTGAAGGGGCACACGCTGGATGAAATTATCATCGCCTCGCAAAAGGGTTCGACGCGGGCGCTGGTCGCGAACCACAGGCCGACAGTCACGATAACGCTTCCCAGAGTTGAGCCGCGCACGCTTGGCGAACTTTTCATGTACTATGAAATTTACACGGTCTTCACCGGCGCGCTTGCGGGTATTAACCCCTTCGACCAGCCGGGTGTGGATCTGGGCAAGAAGCTCACGAAGGAAATCCTGCTGAATAAATAATTGCCGGGATTTAAAACCAGATCGATTTTCTCTTTGCGAGCGCCGTCTTCACCATAGCTTGAATTTTCTTCCGCACTTCTTCCGCCAGCTTCAAGACAAGTTTATCATTGTTGGCGTCGGCCTTTTTGTAGCGGTTGAAGCTTATGGGTTTTCCGAAAATGATCTTCCACTTTGTGGGAAGAGGCACGAGGCCCAGCGGGCCCAGCCACGGGAACGTGGGTGTGAGCGGAAAAAAGGGAACACCCAAAGGTTTTGCCAGTTCGTCCGACGAATAGACGATGGGATGAATCTCCTCGGAGCCGATCACTGCCGTGGGGATAACCGGTGTCCGTGTTCTGATGGCGAGCCTCACAAAGCCGCCCCGCCCGAACTTCTGCAGCTTGTAGCGCAAATCATACGGCTTGCCGATGCCTTTGATCCCTTCGGGGAATGCCAAAATCAGCTGATTGTGAGCCAGAAGGCGCTGGGCGTTTTCAGGGGAGGCGCGCACTCCGCCCGCGCGCTCTATGAACGAACCGAGAAAGGGGAGGCGGAAGGCGAAATCGTGGACCAAAAATCTGACCGGTCGCTTTTTCTTGTGCTCGTTGAAGACGGCAAGATTGATCATCACGCCGTCGTAGGGCAGCGAGCCCGCATGGTTGGAAACGATGATGGCCGGTTTTTCAGCTGGGATGTTGGAGACCCCAACCGTGCTGACGCGGAAATAATGGTAATAGAGAAATTCGAAAAAGGGTCTTAAGTACCAAACAAGATTCGGATCCATGCCGAACTCGTCGACGGGCCCGGGTTTCAGCACGCAATCGAGTTTTTGTATCGATCTTGCGATTGCCGTGAGCGCTTCTTTGGGGAGCCACTGCTTCATGACACCCCATGCAAATTCCAGAACTTCGCGGGAGATCCAGGGGGTAGTCTCTCTGGGGTTCACTTTTTCACCTGGAGCGGCTCTTGATCGCCGCGTTGTAGTAATACCAAGTTGTGGCGAAGATTATGCCGTCAACAATAGCGCCGACCAGATAGAAGAAGCGGTATTCGTACCACAGAAGGCAGACCACAAAACCGACCGTGGATACGAGTTTGGCCACGATGATGGGGCGCGCGTAGTCTATGTTGCGCAAAAAATCGCGCTGGGCCTCGAAGGCTATGAAGGTGAGGCATGCAAGGAGCGCGATTGCCAAAACGCACCAGAAGCGTTCGGCACCAAGGGCGATCACCGGCTCCTGCCAGCCGAAGATGCCGCGTCCTATGGCGGTCAGGTAGTTGAGGGTCCAGTCGGGCAGGAAGATGAAAAGCAGCGTCGCAAGAAAAAAGAGGATCATCAATATGCGCATGAGCGCCAGAAAACTTCGTTCCTGTTTTGTGAGGCCGGCTTCTTTCATAGCGGCGAATGCTAGCAAAAGAAATTATAATGTCTACGGTTTTATTAACTCCTGCGATAACCTCATCGCGCAGAATTTCGGGCCGCACATGCTGCAAACCTCAGACTTGAGACCTGAGACCTGAGACCTTGAGGATTCCCAATATTCCCTTGCGCGTTTCGGGTCGAGCAGCAGCTCAAATTGTTTTTCCCAGTCGAGCGCGAAGCGGGCGCGGGAGAGATTGTCGTCGCGATCTCTGGCGCCTTTTCGTCCGCGTGCGATGTCCGCGGCGTGCGCGGCGATCTTGTGCGCTATCACCCCCTGACGGACGTCTTCCTCCCCGGGAAGTCCCAGATGCTCCTTGGGAGTGACGTAGCAGAGCATCGAGGCGCCGGCATATGCCGCCATAGTCCCCCCGATGGCTGAGGTGATATGGTCGTAGCCGGCGGCGATATCGGTGACCAGAGGGCCCAGGACATAGAAGGGGGCGCCATCGCAGAGCTCGATCTGTTTTTTTATATTAAACTCTATTTGATTAAAGGGGATATGCCCAGGACCCTCAACCATCACTTGAACGTCTTTTTCCCATGATTTTCGGGTCAATTCGCCAAGGGTTTTAAGCTCGGCGAACTGGGCGTCATCCGAAGCGTCGGCGAGGCAGCCGGGCCTGAGCCCGTCGCCTAAGCTCAACGACAGGTCGTATTTTTGGCAGATTTCAAGGAGGCGGTCGAAGTGGGTGAAAAGAGGGTTTTCTTCCCCACGTTTTTTCATCCATTGGGCGAGCAGGGCACCGCCGCGGGAGACGATTCCCGTCACGCGTTTTTCGATGAGGGGGATGTGTTTTCTCAAGAGCCCGCAGTGGACAGTGATGAAATCCACTCCTTCCGCCGCGTGTCTTTCGATAACGCCCATGAGCTGATCCACCGAGAGATCTTCGATATTTTCGACCATCTCCGCCGCTTCATACATGGGAACCGTGCCGACAGGGCGGTCCGACGCGGCAACGATTTTTTGCCTGATGGAATCTATCTCTTTTCCCGTTGAGAGATCCATCACCGCATCGGCGCCGCACTCGAGCGCAGTCTTGAGTTTTTTTAGCTCGCAGCCTTCGTCGGACGAGACGGCTGAATTGCCGATGTTCGCGTTTATCTTGCAGCGCGTAGCGATGCCGATGCCTATGGGTTTCAGATTCTTGTGATTGATGTTCGCAGGGATGATGAGCCGCCCCGCGGCAATTTCCTTTCTCACGAATTCGGTCTCCAACCCCTCGTCACGCGCCACATAGAGCATTTGAGGCGTGATCTCACCTTTCCGGGCACTTTGTAATTGTGTCATATCCAATCCTTCCATACCGGTTGATAGCCTGTTTGAGAAATCGTCTCGGCAACCTTTGCCGGAGATCTTGAATCTTCGATGTGGAATTGCTCGCCCGCCCGCCTCGCCTCGCGATGCCGCGAGGCTCGCGTGGCGGGCGGGCCCTCATCTTGTTTTTTATCCGTGTAGCCACCTGGTGACGTGACCGAACCCGCGCTCATCTGCGTGATGCCGATCGGTATCAAACGGTTGCGGAGTTCAGCGGGTTCGCGCGTCGAAAGTACGAGATCGGCGTCGGGAAGGGCGAGTCTCAATACCACGATCATCTGCACCAGCTCCCTGTCGGAAATGGGCGAGGGCATGTGAAAATCCGAGGCGCAGTCTCTGATCCTTGGGAAACTCACCGCGACGGCCGCCTGCCAGAATTTTTTCTTGAGATTGCGCGCGTGGCGCACAAGAGATACTGCCTCGCTTCGCCAATCGTGAAGGCCAAGCAGCGCGCCGATTCCCAGAAATCGCATTCCTGCCTTGCCGGCATTTTCGACGGCTTCAAGCCGCGAAGCGAAGTTCGACTTTGGCCCCGATGGATGCATGAGCCCGTACGTTTCCGGATCGTATGTCTCCTGATAAAGCGTGACGCCGTCGACGCCCGCTTCGAAGAGCCGCCTGTAGGAGATCTCGTCAAAAGGCTGCGTTTCGATTGAAAGTTTTGCGACGCGTCCCCTAAGTTCTCTTGCGACATTTTCAAGATAAGAGAGGGGAACGGAGTTCGGATCTTCGCCGGCGACGAGCAGGATATGGCGATGACCTTGCGCAATTAGAAAATCCGCTTCCTTAATTGCCTCGTCCGCTGACAGTGTGACCCTGCTTATCTTTGCGGCCCTGTTGAAGCCGCAATATTTGCACGCGTTGATGCAGCTGTTTGAAAGATAGACCGGTGCGTAGAGTTTTATCGTCTTTCCGAAACGCTGAACGGTGAGGTCGTGCGCCGCCCTTGCCAGAGTTTCCAGGCGCCTACCATCCATCTCCTCGAAGATGAGCCGGCTCACCTCTTCAATTGAAAGATGTTCGTTCATTATCTTATAAATCCGGTGAGCGGGCTCGACGCCTCCGCCTTTTCTTTCTTGGGCGCGCATCCCGCGAGAAAGGCGCGCCTGCCCGCTTCGACCCCCTGTCTGAAAGCCGCGGCCATTTGGGCGGGGTCGGCAGCTGTTGCGATCGCCGTGTTGACGAGCACGGCGTCCGCCCCGAGCTCCATCGATTCCGCGGCATGAGAAGGAGCGCCAAGGCCGGCATCGACCACGACCGGCACGTTCGACTGCTCGATTATTATTCTTATCGAGTCGCGGGTCTTGAGCCCGCGGTTCGAACCGATGGGAGAGCCCAGTGGCATCACCGTCGCCGTGCCCGCGTCTTCGAGTTTTTTGGCGAGGATCGGATCGGCATTTATATAAGGAAGGACGACAAATCCCTCTTTGACTAAAATTTTCGCGGCCTCGAGCGTCTCAACCGGATCGGGCAGGAGATAATTCGGTTCCGGAACGACTTCCAGTTTTACCCAGTTTCCCAAGCCCGCCTCGCGCGAGAGCCTTGCCTGCATCACCGCCTCTTTCGCGTTTCTGCTACCGGAGGTATTTGGAAGCAGGAGATATTTTGAACGGTCGATGAAAGACAAGATGTCGTTCTCCGGTGCCGCCAGATCGACGCGCCTCAGAGCGACGGTCACAATTTCGGAGCCGGAGGACTTGATCGCGTCGCGCATGACTTCGTGGGAGGAGAATTTCCCCGTCCCCAGAAGGAGCCTTGAGCCGAACTCTTTTCCTGCGATTATCAGTTTATTCATATTATCCACCGCCTATCGGTTTTATGATTTCAACGACGTCGCCTTCATTTAATATGCGATTGCCATGTTCTGTGCGGGGGACGATCTCCTCGTTCACCGCGACCGCGACGCCGGCCGGAGCAATGCCGAGCTCCCTTATGAGAGCCGCAATCGTTTCACTTGTCGTGTCCGCCGCCTGTCCGTTGATCGTGATTTTTTTCATAGACGCTCCAAATAAAAAAACCGCACGCAAGAGCGGTGCGGTTCATCTCTTTTTCGCTTCCCTACGCCGGAATTATCCGGATCAGGTTCCAGGGTTCCTTGCCTTCCGGCAAGGTCTCAGCGCCGCACCCCTAGCGACTGCTCGTCCATGTATCAGAGCAACATTGATGAAGTCAATCATTCAAAACTCGAATGCGTAGGGAGTGTGGGGTTCGGGGTACGGTGTCGCCCCAACCTTACGGGGATTGGGGCGCACCTCGTCCCTCAGCAGCCGCGTTATCATATCCATGGATGCGGCTGCTTCCGGGACGCCCCCAAACCCCACAGCCCCCACGCATCCGACTTTTGGAAATGTTGCAATAATGCATCGCTGCTCTTATAAATGGTTCTCGCTTTATTGGAGGAGCTCATGGAAAGCGTTGTCATCTTAATTGTCAGCCTTGTGTGCTTCGCGCTCGCGTACAGATTTTACAGCCCATACATCGCAAAAAGGTTGGGGATGGAGCCGGCGAGGCCTACTCCCGCGCATACAATGAAAGACGGCATCGATTATTATCCGGCGAAAATGCCGGTCCTGTTCGGCCACCACTTTGCATCGATTGCGGGCGCGGCGCCGATCGTCGGTCCCATCATCGCCATAACTTACGGCTGGCTGCCGGTGATCTTGTGGGTCATCTTCGGCGGGATTTTTTTGGGGGCAGTGCACGATTTTGCGGCCCTCATCGCCTCGATCCGCCACAGCGGGCGCTCGATGGGCGAGGTCATGGGCGCATACATGGGGCGCGCAGGCAAAATGCTTTTTCTCTTTTTCCTCTGGGCAACACTGGTTCTTCTCATCGGATCGTATCTCAACGTCGTCGCCATAACATTCAAGGCGGAGCCGGAAGCCGCAACTTCGTCGATGCTCTTCATCCCGCTTGCGGTCGTCTTCGGTTTTGCGATCTACAGGTCGAACTTTCCGGTCGGCATTTCCACCGTCTTCGGCGTCATCTTTCTTGCCGTCTGCATGGTCATCGGCTGGTACGCGCCGATCTCTCTTTCTGTTAACGCATGGATATGGATTCTTCTTGCTTATATCTTTGTGGCTTCGGTCGCACCGGTGTGGATACTTCTGCAGCCGCGCGATTACCTCAACTCGTTTCTCCTCTATGCGCTTCTCATCATGGCATTCATCGGGATTTTTGCCGCCCGCCCGGACGTGAAGCTTCCGGCGTTCGTCGCATGGATCGATCCCGAACTCGGCCCGCTCTTCCCGATTCTCTTCGTGACTGTTGCGTGCGGCGCGATCTCCGGTTTTCACTCAGTCGTATCGGGCGGCACGACGGCTAAGCAGCTGAACAGGGAGGCGGACGCAAGACCCATCGGCTACGGCGCGATGCTCGTCGAATCGCTTGTCTCCGTACTTGCTATCATTGTCGCAATGTCGCTTGTGCGCACCGATTACGTTTCTTCGATGGGAACTGTGGGGCCGGTTGCGCTCTTCGCCCAAAATCTCGGGGCCTTCTTTTCAAAGGTAGGAATCGATGCCGCGCGCGGAACCGATTTTGCTGCACTTGCGGTTTCCGCGTTCGTCCTAACGACGCTCGATACCGCGACCCGCCTTGCAAGATTCGCGTTTCAGGAATTTTTCGCGCCGAAGGAGGGAAGGCCGGCGTCGGTTTTGAACACTAACCGCTACATCGGCACCGCAGTTACCGTTACGGCATCGGCGTTTCTTGCCTTTTCCGGCGGATGGAAGGCGATATGGCCGATCTTCGGGAGTGCCAACCAGCTTCTCGCAGCTCTGGCGCTGATGGCGGTCGCCCTCTGGATAAAAGCCAAAGCGATGAAATATGGATTTCTCAAGATCCCGATGATCATAATGTTCGCGATAACTTTGTCGGCCCTCGTCGCCATCTTTGTAAAGGATATCTCCGCGGGCCATTATCAGCTGGCTGTCGTCTCCGCCGCCCTTTTCGTGCTCGCCGTCTGGCTCATCGCAAAATCGGTGGCGGTTTTCAAGCGCGCCAGCTAAAAAATTTGCAAATTTTTGTGGATTCTGTATTTAGGCGCCATGAAACATAAAATCACATGCAGATACATCGGACACGCAACGACTCTCGTGAACGTGGGCGGCGCGAATTTTTTGACCGATCCCCATTTCGGGAAGCACACACTCTTCTTCAAGAGATATACGCCTCTGACATATGACGCTTCGAAGTTGCCTCCTCTTGCTGCAATTTTGATCAGTCACGCGCATTTCGATCATCTGAATATCGGAAGTTTCAAATATATCCCGAAAAATGTACCGGTAATTGTGCCTGAAGGGGTGGGCGGCGCGATATCCAAATTTGTCGAAAACCCGATAATCGAGCTCTCGCTTTTCGCATCGCATGAGCTGCCGGACGGAACGAAGATCACGGCCGTCCCCACAAAACACGGTGGCGGAAGATACACGCAGCTTCGCTTTACCGGCGCGTGCGGCTATCTTATCCAAAAAGACGACAGCACTGTCTATTTTGCGTGTGACTCCGGTTACGGTTCTCATTTTGCGGAAATCGCACAAACGGCGAGGATCGATGTGGCGCTTATTCCGATAGCAGGCTATTCGCCCCGCTGGTTCATGCGCGGCCGCCACATGACCGTCTCGGAAGCGGTGCAGGCTTTTGAAGATCTGAATGCGCGCCACATGATCCCCATCCACTGGGGATCGTTCTCCCTCTCGCTTGAACCCATGGGTCAGCCGATCGAGAGGTTGAATAAGATACTTGAGGACCGCCCCGACCTCAAAGACCGCATCCACATCGTCCCCCACGGCGACGAGATCATAATTGAGTGATATTTGAAGAGGTGGGGACACTTCTCATTTTCGCGTGGGCTCCTCGTGAACACGAGAAGTGTCCCCCGCACTTGCAGCATTTCCGGTCACACTGTACGAATTTCATGCAATTTTGATTTTTATTCAAAAACGGAAATCCTTAAATATCAATGTGCTGCAACGTAATGGATATTGGCATGTTCATTGCTATGAAGAAAATCAGTTTGTCGTGACATTAATCTTGCCAGCGAGATTTTTGCCATGATAAGGAGGCGCGCATGCTGAAAAAAACGAAAAAAGCGATGGTCAGAACCGATCTCAACGACCTCAGGAAGGGAGAGACAATTAAGCAGCATAACACACGCCTTCTTGAAGAGATAAGCGCAGGATTGGACCTCATACTCAAGAAAATGGCGGAGATTAGAGAGGAAACGACAAGGGAGGCGACGGCATTCTAGCCGTTGATATTATGAAACAGAGCGCATCCAGAAAAGACGAAATTCTCACTAGTGGCAGACTTGAATCCCTGCTTGAGATTCAGTTCGAGAATCTCAAAGATCTCGTCGAATCATCGGCAAAGGCTGCAGCAACCGGTCTCCGAGAGGAAATGCAGGATCTAGGCAAGGGACTCAAGAATGATATGCAAGACTTGAAGTACGAGCTCAAAGGGGATATCTGCAAGTTGGAGAAACGAATTGAAGAGACTGAATCCCGGCTTTCCGAAAAAATCGACGCTATCGGGGCCCGTATCGACGACCACGAAGCCAAGTCCGCCGCCATTGCCCACCCTGCACATTGATAAAAACGCCATATAATTCAAGAAGTTATCAAATTCAAAAAAAAAAAATAAGCCGCAACTTTTTTTGATATGTGACGATAATTAGGTTGAGTATCCGCGGGGGCGGGTACGGGGGACATCTTAAAACGAAGGGAGCAAATATGTTCGCAGGAGCAAGAACTGTCAATCCGAATAGACCTGCAGACTATTATCATTTACCGTGGGAGGCAGCCGACCAAGCGTCGGGCTCTGCCCTTGAGGTTTGCAGGGTGGATGATAGTCCGTGGGATATTTCTGGTGGCTCTCACCTTAGTCATCCATATTTTGCAGGTGGAGGCGGCGGTAGTACTCCTATGGATGAGCGCAGGGTGGCGCGTGACGCCATGTTCACAGCATATCTAGGGAAGCTTCAGGGCACCGGCACAAGAGTGGTTACATATGATGAACTGGTCTACAACGCTTCGGGATACAAAGTTCGCGTTCTCGGTGGATATTCAGGGCTCGGCTATGAAAATCCGGAGGTGGTGAAGGCCTATCTCAGGGCGCAGATAGCGGCGGACGGCAATAACACGATGTACGTCATCGGCGGAACGTCCGATGGAATCGGCGCGGCGTATGAGTGGATACCCCAGATCGCAAGGGAGCTTGGATTTACCAATGTGAAGACCGCCGGTATAGTCTCCAGAAATGCCGCAGAGTGGGGAATTGCAAAGCAGGATTTAGTGGTCTTTGTCGACACGTCTGTCGATAGCTGGGAAGTCATAGAGGGCGGGCGCTCGTTGATGGTGAAGATCGCCGAAGATACGCATGGCGAGATGATCTATTATAAAGGCGGGGCTGTTTCAGCTTCAGAGATAGGTGAGGCGCTTTCCAGAGGGGTGCGTGTCACTATAGTGACAGATCCGCGTATAGCGCCCAATGCCGCTAAGGTTGCGAAGAAACTTGTAAAAGATCCGAGCATGGTTGTCGATGGGACGGCTGAACTTGTGAGGGATGCCGCTTCACATCCAACGCTTAGGGTAATTGGTCAACCGAATGCTCTTCCTCTGATAGCGTTCGAACGGATTCTCTCTGACCAAGCGTTTGACATATTGTCAGCGGAGGTTGAAACACTGGGCAAAGTTCTCGTAGACAAGCGCAAAATTCAGGCTAGGTGGGAACGTTATATAGCGCAGGGAACGACGGGCAACTCTGGTGAGGGAATGCCTAATGAAGAAGATATGCAACACGCTGAAGATGGAGTTCGCGACACCATCTACAAAATTCAAGATGTGCTCAAAATAGGGAAAACGGCCGGTCTGACCGGCGATCAGGTGGACCGATTACAAACGAAGATTGCGCAGACGATTGACAATACCAGCACTCTTACCGATCTGTCGATGGAGGTTGAAAGACTGGGCGGAGTTCTCGTTACAATGCGTGAACATCTTGCGTTCGTTGAAAAAGAGGCGGCACGGGAAACCGCCAACTCCAATGTGCGGATGTTTCGTGAGGACGCGGTGTATGCCGGCCAGTCAGCAGTCGGGCGCACGATAAGCGAACTTCGGGCCGTGATTTCAATAGGGGAAAGCTCCGGCCTGACCGGCGAGTATTTGGAGCAACTCAAGGCGAAAGTTGAAGGGGCTATCACGCAGCCTGCTGCAGGCGCGCAGACGACTGTTATCGACCGCCCGTTCGGCGGGAGCCACGGCAACGGCGCCACCGGCGGCACACCGCCTGCGGGGCCCCAAAACCCCAGCACAGTTTACGGCAGGGTTGATAATCCTGATGAGAGACAAACCATGGGACCCACCTTCACCCAGCTGTTAGAGGAGATAAATGAAATAAGGGAACAGCTTGGCTCTAGATTGCCGGCGAGTCGTACCTATATTTGGCAAGAGCACGACAATGGCATGCTTTGTAGTTCTGATCGGCATCCGCGTACTGAAGAGAGCGCAGCACGACTTGAACGCATAGCATTAAGTTTGCATGCTTCCTCTTTAAGCAATGGTGAAAGGGCAGAAGTCGCAAGCATAATTCGAAATACACTGAACGATACTTACTCTTGGCCTTTTGTAGATGATCGGTTGGAAGGTGTCTTAGAGAGCGAAATAAAGAAAGGGCAGACCATCGACCGCCCGTTCGGCGGAACTCATGGCAACGGCGCCACCGGCGGCACGCCGCCTGCGGGACCCCAAAACCCCAGCACGGTTTACGGCAGGGTTGACACCCCCGAAGATAGGCAGACAAGGGCAACTCTCGATGCAACGTTGGCAGAGGTCACACGGTTAGGGGATCAATTAACTCAAGAATATGAAGAAATTGAGCGGCTGAAAAAAATGATTGAACAGGCGGAATTGAGCCCCCAGTTAACGGATATAGATGTGCACGGGGATAAGTGGATTGGTGAACATTGGAGAAATATAAATAGGATTGAGCATGAACTCAAACAGATTGTGGACGAGGCGAAGCGTCTCAGGAGTCGTACAGACTTTGCGAGAGTCAGGAGACATGCCGATACTGTAACTCAGCGGGCTTTTGGTCGAGCTATAGATGCTGGAGTATTCAGCAGGAATTTTTCCGGTCTTCCTCCCGCTGCGGAACTTGCGGCGAGCTGGGTGGATTTCTTCGAGACGACCGATATCGGTCGGAGCATTGCCAACGTGGGCCGTCGCGCAGTAAGCGCCGTCGGCGAGTTTGCAAAAGGATTTGGGCAGAACTTGGGCGGCATAGGACTTGGCTTCGCAGCAGGCGAGGTCTTTGGAGCGATTGCACAGGCAACTCACATGGGCCCGATCGCGTCGATGGCGACGGTTTTAGGCGGCATGCATGTTACGACGACGGCCGCTGCTAACGTGGGCGCCAGGACGTTCACCGACTTTATTGAAAGAACGGTGGGCGGAGAGTCATGGATGTCATTGGTCCGCGGCCTGCCGACGGCAATCGTCGGTATGGATATATATGATCGTGTTGTCCATTCGCTGTTCGGCGAGAACGGCGGCGGTTATGTCGGTGATTTAGCGAGATTCGGCGGAACACGCTTCGCGGTGGGCGGATGGGCAATGCCGCAGCTTGGCCGCGCCGCGGCGAAATCGCTGACCAAAATGTTTATGGATCGTGTAGCCGCCGGATCAGCCGGTTTACTCACGCGCGCCGCACTTAGCTCTTTGACTGTTGCGTCCGAAACAGCGATTCCAGTGGCAGGTTGGGCCCTTTTTGGATTGCAGAGCTTGAAGACTGTGAAATCGATGATAGAGATGGACAGCCCTGATCTTCCCCAGCTCATGAAGGATGCGTGGGCGGTTGGTGTCTATCGCGCGCACTTAAACGGCAATTCCGAAATGGAACAGGCGGCATGGTCGGCACAGATCGATCCCGCCACAGTGATTGATTCTGATACAAGCGCATCGACAGAGGAGATATATGCGGCAAGGGCGTATGTGGACAGTGTGATCGCGGAAGACGCGCTCAAGGCAAGAGAGCAGCTCATGGGCGTTCTTCAGATAAAGATGCTTCAGTACTCCGCCCAAGCGGAGGCAGAAGGAATCGCAGACGAGCCGGCCCTCTTCATAAACACGGTCCTTTCGAAGATGGAGAATTTCATGTCCGGCCTTTCGAGAAAGGTCGTGTTCAGCGAGGAGGAAGAGGGCAGGAGAGATATCATAATGGAAGAGCTCGAATCCGGAACGCCTGTGGCGGAAATTCTGGAAGAATTTACGAATGATGAACTCGGCTTTTCATATATGACTGAAGATCAAGCTGCAGTCCTCATCGAAAAAATCGAGACCGTGATGTTGCAGAAGACGCTGAATTCGATTGCAAAGCTGCAACCGATATTTGACGGTGAAGGTCCGAATACGGATCTCTTTACGATGATCGAGGGTTACAGCGATTCAGACGATGTTGCGCTGTGTTCATCTGCAACGACTGATCATTACCTCATCGGAACTTCGGCTCATGCGGTTGAGAACGAAGACGGCACGATCTCGGTAAGGTATCCCGATCTGGACGGTGTCACACGGTCACTGTTCGGCATCTTTATGAACGAAACAAAGACCCTTGAGTTGCTGGCGAAAATATCGGGCATGGAGTAGTTGAAACTTCAATAGATTTGAAAAGGCGAAGGCACCCCCTTCGCCTTTTGTTTTTGACAAGCCCTCACCCCCTTGTTAAAGCCCGCAGCATATTTATGCAAAACCCCGTTCCTACACCTTTCTTCCGGCCCACGTGCGCGACGGTAAATCTGTCCGCGCTCGCGTCAAACTTTGAGACCATAAAAAAAATAGTGCCGAAAGATGTCGGGATACTCGCGATGGTCAAGGCGGACGGTTACGGCCACGGCGCTGTGCCAGTTTCCAAGAAACTTGTCGAATGCGGAGCCGTGGCGCTCGGTGTTGCAACTATCGAAGAGGGGTTGGAGCTCCGAAACGCCGGGATCAAAAAGCAAATAGTCGTGATGGGGGGGCTCATGGGCATGGGCTCGCCAGCGTCCGGCATGATGGTGGGAGCGGATTTGACGCCGGTCGTACATTCTGCCGAAGTTATCGATGCCCTTGAAACAGTTGCTCAAGCTGCAAAGAAGAAACTTGCCGTGCATCTCAAGGTGGACACGGGCATGAGCCGCCTGGGCGCAAGGCCCGAGGCACTGCCTAAAATTTTGGAGCGTCTTTCGCAGTGCAAGTGGATCTATGTCGAGGGGGTGATGACCCACCTTGCAAACGCGGCCGAGCATGATTTCACGTCTGTACAGACCAGACTATTCATCGAATCAAAAAAGTTGATCGAGGAAAAGCTGGGGCCGATCGATCTGTGGCATATAGCGAACAGCGCCGCCATTTTGAAAGGTGAGTCGATCGTTATCCCCGGCGCAAAAAAAGCGTGGGTACGCCCCGGCATCGCGCTCTACGGCGGTACGAACGGCGTTTTGCCTCCGAAGGGTGTCTCTCTCAAGGCCGTGATGGGCTTAGAGAGCAGAATCGCTCTCTTGAAGCACATCCCCGAGGGCACGCCGGTGAGCTACGGCTGCACGTTCGTTGCAAAAAAGCCCTCCTATATCGCGATCGTCCCGATCGGTTACGCCGACGGTTATCCCCTGGCTCTTTCAAACAATGCGGAGGTTATAATCGGAGGAAGGCGCGTGCCGGTCGTCGGAAGGGTGACGATGGATATGATCATGGTGGACGTGACCGATCTTCCAAAGGTGTCGGTGGGCGACGAGGTTATTTTGATGGGCGGGCAAGGCAGTCAGGTCGTCGGCGTGGACGAGCTGGCAAAGAAGTGCGAAACGATTGCATACGAAATATTCTGTGGTATTTCAAAGAGAATGCCCAGAATATATAAAGAATGACTTTAAGCCAATGGACCGTGTCTTAAACCTAATCTCTCCGATATTTACCCCATTCGGTGCCTTCATCATCGAGAAGACAAGGTCGCTCGGCCACTGGGTTGTCTTTTGCGGCGAGGCGATTGCCTGGACGTTCAGGCCCCCGTTCCGCACCGCGCAGCTCTTCCGCCAGATGGAATTTGTGGGAGTGAGATCCACGGGCATCATAGCCCTCACGGCCTTTTTCTCGGGTGCTGTCTTCGCCCTCCAGATAGGCAAGGTCTACGGTCTCTTCAACATGGAGATAATGGTCGGCGCCACGGTTGGCCTCTCGCTCACGCGCGAGATAGGCCCGGTCTTCGCCGCACTCATGGTGATCGCGCGCGTCTGTTCGTCGATGGCGGCCGAGATCGGCACGATGCGTGTCACCGAGCAGATAGACGCGCTTGAAACGATGGCCGTCGATCCCATCCAGTTTCTGGTCGTGCCGCGCCTGTGGGCGTCCGTTTTCATGCTCCCGCTTCTCACCGTGCTCTACAACTTTGTGGGCATTATCGGCGCGTATTTCGTCGGCATCTACGTCCTTCACATACCCGAAGGCCCCTTCATGACAAAACTCTACTACTACGTGGATGGGGACGACTTCATAAGCGGGCTCGTGAAGGCTGCGATTTTCGGATTTTTCATCTCGCTTATCAGTTGCTACGAGGGTTTCACGACGACGGGAGGCGCGGAAGGAGTGGGGCGAAAAACTACCCGCGCCGTGGTCATCTCGTCGGTTTGCGTGCTTGTGATGGATTACTTCTTAACAAGCTGGATACTTGAATACTTTATCAGATGATAGAAATCACGGAACTCTACAAATCTTTCAACGGTCAGCCCATTCTTCGCGGCGTGAATCTTACGATCCCGCGTGGCAAGATCACGGTGATCATTGGACCCTCCGGTTGCGGCAAGACGGTGCTTCTCCGCCATATCATAGGGCTCTTGAAACCGGATCGCGGAAAGGTGGTCGTGGACGGTACCGATCTTTCAAGGCTCGGCCGCCTTGAACTCAATGAATTCAGGAAAAGGTTCGGCATGCTCTTTCAAAGCGCGGCGCTCTTCGATTCTCTCACCGTTTTTGAAAACGTTGCCTTCCCGCTTCGCGAGCACAAACTTTTGAAGGATGAGGACAAGATTGCGTCCCTTGTGCGTGAAAAACTCAAGCTCGTCGGCCTGGAGGGTGCGGAGGAGAAGATGCCATCGGAGCTTTCAGGCGGCATGAAAAAGCGCGTGGGGCTTGCGCGCGCGATCGTCCTGACCCCCCAGATCCTGCTCTACGACGAGCCGGTGACCGGGCTCGATCCAATAATGTCCGTTGCTATTGACAATCTGATTCTGTCCATGCAACAAGCGCTTAAAATCACGTCGGTGGTGATAAGTCACGACATAGAGTCGGCCCTCCGCGTTGCCGATCAGATCGCGATGATAGACAAGGGAAAAATCATCGAGTGCGGGGAGCCGAAGGCGTTTCACCAGTCGCAAAATCCAACCGTGCGTGCTTTTCTTTCTGCAGCCGGCGCTGCGGTCTCGAAGGGGGATAGTTGAAAAATCTGACCACAGAGATGAAGGTCGGGCTCTTTGCCGCGTCGCTTATCCTTGTGGCCGCGATCCTAACTGTCAAGGTCTCGGAGCGCGCCGTCACAGCCGGCCGCGGCTATGAGCTGACCGCTGTCTTCGAGAAGGCCACCGGGCTAAAGATCAAGGCGCCCGTGGAGCTCGCCGGAGTTCAGGTGGGCGTTGTGAGAAACATCGAGCTTTTCGATTCGAGAAACGCAAAGGTCACTCTTCTTCTGAACCGCCAGGTCAAACTCTCCGCCGACAGCCGGGCCTCGCTTCGCACGCGCGGTTTTCTGGGCGAGACATACGTCGAGCTTATCCCCGGGTCACCGGAAGGCGCGGTTTTATCCTCGGGGGGCGAGATCGCCGACACACAGACGTCGGGCGATATGAACACGCTCATCAATCAGTTCAACGATATCGCAGGCGACATCAAGGCTGTCACTTCATCGCTCAAGACGATGGTCGGAAACGACGAGACTGCCCCCATCAACCGCATTGTGAACAATCTTGATACATTCACCGAGTCGATCAAGGCCATGGCGCTTAGTAATCAGAACAACGTGGACCGGATAGCTTCGAACCTTGCCGACTTCACCACACAGCTCAAAGACATGTTGAACCAGGGACGCTCAAACGTTCAGGAGTCGATAGACAGGATCGCATCCATCACTCGCAAGATAGACGAGGGTAAGGGAACTGTCGGAGCGCTCGTCAACGACGAAGAGACGGTCGAGAAGCTGAACGGCGCGCTGGACAACCTGAACGAAACGCTGGGCGGTTTCAAGAAGCTTGAGACGGAGATCGGATACCATACGGAGTACATGGTCAGGTCGAGCGATTTCAAAAACTATGTCTCTCTCGCTCTGAGGCCGGCGCCTGACAAGGCCTTCATGTTCGATATTGTCTCCGATACGGATCCGCCGCCGCGCTACGTCGACCGCACGACCGACGTCACGGTTAACGGGGCCACGACGAGCGTCAAGACAACTACCGCAACGATCGACAAGAATGCGCTCAGATTCTCCGCGCAGGTCGCTAAGAAATTTTACGACTTCCAACTTAGGGGCGGCATCATAGAGTCGACGGGCGGGGTGGGCGCGGACTACGGCAGAGGCCCCCTGGGCGTGACGTTCGAGGCGTTCAACTTCACGACGCAGTTCGGGCAGAGGCCGCATCTCAAGGCGCACGCGGACTTAAATCTCACGAAGAATTTCTACGTGATGGGCGGCGCGGACGACTTCATCAACCCTGCTCAGCCGGTCGATTATTTTTTCGGAGCAGGTTTCCGCCTTGTTGACGACGATATAAAGAGTATGTTTTCTATGGGAAGCAAAACGGTTCTGAAGTGATTCCAAACCAAGGGAAAGGTCATGAATAAGATCAAGAGAGCGTTGATAAGTGTATCCGACAAGAGCGGCGTAGCCCAATTCGCAAGGGAGCTTGCGGCGCTGGGGATAGAGCTCATCTCCACGGGCGGGAGCGCCAAGGCGCTGCGCGACGCGAAAATCCCCGTGACGGAAATTTCTGATTACACGGGTTTTCCGGAAATTTTAGACGGCCGCCTCAAGACTCTCCATCCCAAGATCCACGGTGGAATACTGGGAATCCGCGACAATAAAAAACACGCGGATGAGATGAAGAAAAACGGTGTGGAGCCGATAGACCTCGTGGTCGTCAACCTTTATCCTTTTGAGGCGACAGTTGCCAAACCCGGTTGCACATTTGAAGACGCGATCGAAAACATCGACATCGGCGGGCCGACGATGCTCAGGGCCGCGGCCAAGAACCATCACGACGTCGCGGTCGTCTGCGATCCCGCCGACTATCAGCCCATTTTAGACGAGATCAGGAAGATTAATGGCGCGCTTTCATCCGAGACGAAATTCCGCCTTGCAAAAAAAGTCTTTGCTCACACGGCCCGCTACGATTCGGCGATCATCACGCATTTGAGCCGGTACGACGATGCGGGAAAAGTTTTGGAGGTTCCCTCGGTCGTCGGTTTCACTTTTGAAAAACTCCAGGATCTGCGCTACGGCGAGAATCCCCATCAGAAGGCTGCCTTTTACAAGGATGCGGCTGGAACAGACGAGCCCTGTGTTGCGAATGCGGTGCAGCTTCACGGCAAGGAGCTCTCCTACAATAATATAATGGATTCCGACGCCACGATCGAGATGGTGGGCGAATTCGCCGAACAGAAATTTGCGGCGGTGATCGTGAAACACGCTAACCCGTGCGGAGTTGCAATTTCAAAGACATCTCTTGCCGACGCCTTTGCAAAGGCGATGGCGTGCGACCCCGTGTCGGCTTTCGGCGGCATCATAGGGCTTTCGCGCCCGCTCGACGAAACCACCGCGAAGGCGATATCCGAAACTTTCTTTGAAGTGATCGCTGCACCAAGTTATGACGCCGGTGCGCTCGAGATTTTAAAGCAGAAAAAAAATATCAGGTTGCTTGAGGTAAAGGGTCTGGGGAGCTCCTATACGCCTAAGGGCTTTGGGCTCAGGAGAGTCGTAGGCGGAGTTCTCCTGCAGGATAGAGATACCTCCCGCGAGGACGTCAGAAAATCCAAAATTGTGACAAAACGAAAGCCGACCGATGAAGAGTGGGAGGCTCTCGCCTTCGCATGGCGCGTGGCCAAGCACGTCAAATCCAACGCCATCGTATACACTTCAAGTGACCGGACTCTGGGAATAGGCGCCGGCCAGATGAGCCGCGTCGATTCGTCAAAAATTGCCGTGATGAAAGCTCAGTCACCCCTCAAGGGATCGGTTATCGCGTCCGACGCATTTTTCCCATTCCGCGACGGTGTCGATGCGGCTGCTGCGGCAGGCGCCACCGCTGCGATCCAGCCGGGAGGTTCGATCCGCGACGACGAAGTAATAAAGGCGGCCGACGAGCACGACATGGCGATGGTCTTCACCGGTGTGAGACATTTCAAACATTGAAAATGCCAGGTTGATCGTGACGGGGTTTACAAGTTTATATATACAATGATAAGAGAGGTTCGGAATGTCTATCAGACGAACCTCTCTTATTTTTTTTGTGATCGCCGGATTTTTTCTCTCCGCTGCGGATCTCCATTCACAGTCTAAAGATACGTGTCTGCCGGGTTTTCTGTGGGATGCCAAGCTGGGTAAATGTGTTTCCTGCGTGAAACCTTGCGACACCGGTTTGAAAGGTGCGTGCGGGCGGGGCCTCACGAACTGCACCTCCGGGCAGGTGGTCTGCGAGGTTATGATAAAGCCGGGCGAACGTGTGGAACTCTGCAACGGTGAGGACGACGACTGCGACGGCGAAAAAGACGAGGGTTTCGACAAGGACAAGGACGGATACACGACCTGCGGCGGGGATTGCGACGACAAGAATGCTGCCATTCATCCCGATGCGGTTGAAAAGTGCGACGGCATAGACAGCGATTGCAATGGAATTGAGGACGACGGTTTCGATATCGGTTCCGCCTGTTTTGTCGGACGCGGCCAGTGTGTCGGGAAAGGAAAAAGGCGCTGCTCGCCGGATCAGTCGGGAGTTATCTGCGACGCGGTCGCCGGCGCGTCAAAAGCGGAGATCTGCGACGGGAGCGACAACGATTGCGACGGTGTCATCGATAACGGTCTTGGCGACACGACATGCGGAATAGGCGCGTGCAGACAGACGGTTCCGGCCTGCCTTTCCGGTAAGGCGAACAAATGCGTTCCTCTAAAGCCCGTGGCCGAGCTCTGCGGCGAAAATATAGACAATGACTGTGACGGCAGGGTGGACGAAGGTTTTGAAAATCTGGCAAAGCCCTGCAAGAATGGCGTGGGATTTTGCGAGCGGGCCGGCGTCTTTGTCTGTTCGGAGGATAAGCTGTCTCTGAAATGCAACGCGGTTCCGGGCGCGGGCAAACAGGAGATCTGCGGCAACCGTGTAGACGACGACTGCAACGGAATAGTCGACGACGCGGCGGGTTTGGCGGAGCTCTGCGACAACGGGCAGACGGGGGAGTGTCTCCGCAAAGGGACGACGGTCTGCGATGCGAAGAAGGGCGCGGTCGTCTGTTCGGCGCCGAGGATGGATCCGAAACCCGAGAAGTGCGACAATCTCGACAATGACTGCGACGGCGGGATAGACGAAGGCGTCAAAAACGTCTGCGGCGGCTGCGGCGATCTGCCGGCCAAAGTAGGCGACAGATGCCGCGTTTCCGGAGCGGATGTATGCGGCGCCGGTGTCTGGCAATGCGATCCCGATAGAGTGGGGGCCTTGATCTGCAGCCCGCGGTTCGATCTTTCGGAAAACACAAGATGCACCGACGACGGAAATTCCTGCACGAAAGATTTTTGCAAATCGGGGGTCTGCTCGCACGATGCCGTTCCCGAAGGGACGAGTTGTGATGACGGCAATGCGTGCACGGCCGCGGACCTGTGTCTCGAAGGCTCCTGCAAGGGAGGGGCGGTTCTCGCCTGCAACGACGGAAATTCATGCACCACGGACGAATGTGATACTATCATCGGCTGCACGCACGAACCGATCGGCGGCGGCCTCAAAAATGAATGCGGCAGTTGCGATGTCCTGGCGGCGGTAGCGGGCACGCCGTGCAGCCTCTCTTCCCTTTCGGGAATTTGCGCAAAGGGCGAGTACCGCTGCATGCCGGAGGGCGATCTTGCGTGCGTCGAGACCGTCTTTGCAAAAGAAGAGACTTGCAACAATCTTGACGACGATTGCGACGGCGAGGTCGACGAGGATCTGGGCGAGGCCGTCTGCGGCATCGGCGCCTGCGAGGTCACGATAGCAAATTGCGCCGGCGGAAAAAGTCAGAGCTGCGTTCCAAAACAACCGTCCATCGAATCCTGTGAAAACATGGGTTCGGACGACGACTGCAACGGTGTCGTCGACGACGTCGCAAAACTGGGCCAGGCGTGCCCGGTCACTGTTGGAACCTGTATCATCCCCGGAACGTTCCAGTGTCCTGCCGGCTCAAACGTGGTGAGCTGTGCCGCCGCTAATCCTTCGGACGCCGCCGACGACGACGCGGACCTGATTCCCAATTATTGCGACAGGGGAGGAATCGCCGTAGTCTCAACAGAGGGTGCCTCCAAACTGGAAAGATTGTTTGAATTCAAAAAAACGCGTGCCGTGATTTTGCCGTGGGCCGAGGTTTACAGCTCTTCGGTCACGCCGGGCGATCACAAATATTCGTGGCTTCTGGTCTCGGGCGCCAACTCCGATTCAGCGGGGATAGCCGCAATACCCGTGCGCAAGATCTTCGAAAAGGGGCAGATCGCGTTCGGCCATTGTCAGATTGAAAGAAGAGACAAACTTGAAAATCTCACCGTAACGTCCGGCGAGGACATGTTCGCGTCATCGCCTGCGGGATATTACCGCTTTCCCAAAATTTCAGCACAGCTTTCCATGGCCGGCAAAGGCCGTTGTAATTTGAACGCGGACATCTTTCTCTCCGGCGATAGCCGGCCGTGGTCTCTCACGGCGGGAGAGACAAACGAGTCGTGCAAGGTGGAGAGAGTTGCGTCGATAGCGCCTGCGCGCGACCAAAAAAATACTATTGCCGGCGGTGTCGTCTGCACGCTCGCAAACGTCGCCGGCAAAAAGGCGAGATACGGTTTCGGCGTGGATATCATAACGGCGACCGAGGGCGTGAGCGAGTATCTGTTCATTCCGCTTTGGGAGGCAGCCGCTCCCATCGATTCCGCGGACGTGTTTGCCTTGAGCAAAAAAGGTTTCGGAGTTGTCGCAACGATCGATGAAAAGACCTCACTTGCGTTTTGCCGGGAAAACGGCGGGGGCTGGGGCTGCACGCGGAGCATCGCCGCGGAGATGAAAATACCGCTGGCCATTCTGAAAGGATACGGAACCGATGCGGATCTTTTCGTATCCAACGACGGCTCCATATTCGAGCTCACACACGGAACGGAAAATCCGCAATTGGGAAAAGCGGGGCAGATGGCAAAACTTGTGGAACCTCAATCTACCCTTGACGATGTTCTGCCAAGCGCTCCCCTGTCTTTTGTTAACCCGCATGCGGTGACTTTTTTTCACGGAAAAGGTTTTGGCGGTCCCGATCTCTTTGCGGCTTTTGATATCAATCAGGGTGCTTCAAAAATAGGCGCGATGGGATTTTTCTACTGGAACGAGAACGAGCCGCCACAGGGGACGATAAGCGACATCAAGTTTGAAGATGGTCGCGGACGGGCGAAATTCAGTTTCGCGGATCCCGCCGGCGACGCGATGAATATCACGGCGCACATAGTTGCCAGGCACGGCGGTTCTCTGGATCACTGGATAGAAAAGGTGGACCAAAAAGGAATCGAGTTTCAGGCGAAAGGGGAGGCGGCGCAGGCACTGGGCGTCTGGCCCGTCAAACTCATCGTTGAAGTTGTGGATACGGGCGGCGCCGCTCTAACCGTAGTCGCCGTCATTTCCCATGACGGCACGGTTGAATCAATCCAGGAAAGTGCGCACTAAAGTGCGTCCTACGGAAGCGGTGTCAATCCCTCCGTGTAGATGAATGTTTCGATGCCTGGGGTTGCACGAATGAAATTGTACGTAGGTAGATATCCGTCCTTGAAAATGAGATAGTAGTAGTATTCATCTGTCGGTGGCAGCCTTATGGATACGGTTGCGTTGCCGCTGCTGTCAGTTTCAGCAATAACGCCGTATTTATAAGTCATGTGATAAGAAGCTTCATATTCGTTGAAGGCAATAATAGTGGCTCCTTCTATTGCCCTGCCGCTCGCGGTGTCTGTGATATTGAAGACCCGTGTCGCTTCCGGTGCTTCACATAACGGCCGAGTCTCCGTGCTGTAATAAGCGCCGGGCGGACAAATTGTTTCAAATGTTTGCATTGCGCTGAGAGTTCCGTTCAGTGAACCTGCCCCGCGTTTGGTCAGAAAATGTCTGATGGGAATGAAGCCGACTTTGTAAATCAGCACTTCGTATTCTCCGTCGGGTATGTCAAAGCTTGCCTGCCCCGTGGAAAGGTCAAGCGTTGTCGCCTCCGGTGTCGGGCCGCATATTGTTCCATCGGTGTCGGTTCCGGCGGTTTGGCCGTTTCTTGCGAATGAAATCGGCCAATCACGGGTGAAAAGGGAGATCGTGACGCAGGGTAACATTTCAACCGTTCTTGATGGCGTGATTTGCTTGACTATGACCAGAAGCGATGAAGTTGCGGGAACCGCTCCCACAGTTGAAGTCGCCACCATTTCGTACGCAACGCTCGTTATTCCCCTTTTTGTGAGCGAACGGGTCGAAGGATCATATCCCGTCTTTGAAAGACGCACAGTATAACTGCCGTCCGGCATATTGAAGTAGGCGTGCCCCAATCTGTCGGTCGTGCCGCTTCTTGCTGGCACTCCGCTGATTGCCACCGCGACTCCTTCGACGGCATCGGTCGAGCCCCTCCTCGTGACCGTGATTGTGACCGAATCCGGACTCAAGGTGAAAGGAGTCCTGATTTGCGGTTGCGAAGGCGGTGCCGGCGGTTTGTAACGAAAAGGTTGACCATGCGCACTCTGAACCAAACCTGCGAAGAAGATGATGCAAATGATTCCAAATATTGTTCTTTTCATATAACCTCCGAAATATGCTTTAAATTCCAAGCATTAGATGAGCAATTTATGTGCCACTTTAACTCGAATAAACGTCTTTTAATATCAAACAAGTAGGTCGATCAAACCGGCATCCAAAGTGATAATCGGCCGAAAATGGCCGGATTCTTGACGCATTTCCCTTGATTTGAGAGTTGGGCGAAAGGTATAGAGCGCCATCACAATGAGTCTATTCAGGCGCCTGTTCGGGAGGAAAAAAATGAAGATCCTCGTCGTCGGCAGCGGCGGACGTGAACACGCATTGGTCTGGAAACTCGCCAAATCCCCCCGCGTGAAACAGATCTTTTGTGCGCCGGGAAATGCCGGCATTGCGAAAGATGCGACATGCGTTCAGGTCAAGGCGGAAGATATCGACGGCCTCCTGAATTTTGCAAAAAAAGAGGCGATCGATCTTACGATCGTGGGCCCTGAAGTTCCCCTCACGATGGGGATCGTCGATATCTTTCGCCGGGGCGGGCTCAAGATTTTCGGCCCCACAAAGGAAGCGGCCGTACTTGAAGGCTCCAAGGTCTTTGCAAAGGAGTTTTGCCAGCGCTACAATATTCCCACGGCCAAATCCGCGACATTCACCGACGTCAAAGAAGCGGGAACATATCTTTTAAAACAGCAAATGCCCATTGTCATCAAGGTGGACGGGTTGGCGGCCGGCAAGGGTGTTATCATCTGCAAAAACATATCTGAAGCCTCGGAAGCGCTCGAAGACATCATGGTGGACCGCACGTTCGGCGACGCCGGAGAAAAAGTCGTGATCGAGGAATTTCTGGAGGGTGAGGAGGCGTCGTTCATTGCCATATCCGACGGGGAAAACGTGATTCCGCTTGCAACGTCGCAGGATCACAAACGGGTCTTCGACGACGACCGCGGCCCCAACACTGGCGGCATGGGGGCATATTCGCCCGCGCACGTTGTGACCCAGGATATTTTCGACCGTGTTATGAGCGAGGTCATGAAACCCGCCGTGCGCGGTATGGCGGCAGAGGGCAGAGCTTTCGCCGGTGTGCTTTATGCCGGCCTCATGATAAAAGACGGCCGCTTCAATGTGCTTGAGTTCAACTGCCGCTTCGGCGATCCGGAGACGCAGCCTATAATGATGCGCCTGAAAACGGACCTTGTAGATTTGATCGAAGCCGCGATCGACGGAACACTGGGTAAGGTGAAACCCGAGTGGGACAAACGTCCTTCCGTCTGCGTTGTCATGGCGTCGGGGGGATATCCCGGAGATTATGAAAAGGGAAAACCCATCCGAGGCCTTGCAGATGCCGAATCGCAACCGGACGTAACAGTGTTCCATGCCGGCACTACTTTCAGAGACGGCGATTATCTGACGAACGGCGGAAGGGTGATTGGCGTAACCGCACTTGGGACAGACATTGCGTCGGCGATAAAAAATGCATACGATGCGGCGGAAAAGATATCGTGGGAAGGCGCGCATTACAGAAAAGACATTGGGCGCCGCGCATTGAAATGAGTTGAAAGGAGAAAGAGATGACCGAAGCCCCGAAGGTTCTAATAGTCATGGGTTCGGATTCCGATCTGTCGGTTATGGAAGAGGCCAAGAAGGCGCTGGCGCAGGTGGGCGTGAAGGCGCGTATGGCGATAGCGTCGGCGCACCGCACGCCGCAAAAAGTCGTCTCTCTCATCAAGGACGCCGAGAAGGACGGGGTCCGCGTCATCATAGCGGGTGCCGGATACGCGGCGCATCTGGCCGGTGCAGTCGCCGCGCAGACAATACTTCCGGTCATAGGCGTGCCGCTCGAGGGATCATCGCTTCAAGGCCTCGATGCGCTTCTCTCCACCGTACAGATGCCATCGGGAATTCCGGTCGCCACTGTCGCGATAGGAAAGGCCGGCGCCAAGAACGCGGGCATCCTTGCCGCCGAGATACTTGCTCTCTCCAATGAAAAAATAGCAGATGCTTTAAGGGAATGGCGCAAGAAGATGGCAAAGGCCGTTGAGGAAAAAGACAAGGGGCTTAAATAATGTCTGTCGTGCTTCGCATAGATCCCAAAGAACCATACGAGGGCGACATCGTCCGAGCGGTGGAGTTTTTAGAAAAGGGCGAGGTGATCGCCTATCCGACCGAGACGATCTACGGCCTGGGCGCCGACGTCCTTTCCAGAAAAGCCGTCAAAAAGATTTACGACCTGAAGGCCCGCGATTACGGACTGCCCATATCCATCCTTGTCGCCGACGTCGCGATGTTGCGCGAATATGTGAAGGAGGTTCCCGAACAGGCACTCTCTCTGATGCGCAAATTCTGGCCGGGCGCGCTAACCATCCTCTTTCCTGCAAGCGACAAGATTCCAAAAGGGCTCGTTACAAACACGGGCCGCGTTGGCATGAGAATTTCGTCCCATCCGGTGGCCGCAGCCCTCGTAAAAAAATTCGGCAAGCCCATCACGACGACGAGCGCCAATCTTTCGGGGTTTCCGCCCTCGCTATCAGTCAAGCATATCCAGAAATATTTCGGCGACAAGATACCCTGCATCGTTGACGGGGGAGAGTGCGAGCCGTCCCGCGGCTCGACGGTCGTCGATGTCGGTGAAGAGACGATGAGGATAGTGCGCGAAGGGCGCATCCCCGCCGACGAAGTCATCCGCTGTTTCCAAGGATCCTAATAAAAAAACTTGTTGTCTTTCGGGGCTGCAATGTCTGGGGAGACGTCGTGCGGGGGAATTTTCTCGCTAACGGCGGCCTCGCCTCATACGCCGGCTCGCCGCCTGCGCCTGCGGGCGCTGGGCTTTTTATGGCTATGGTATCCAGCGTCCTCGACGCCGCTCGAAAACACCCCCGCACGGCGTATCCCCAGACGCGCGCGCCCGTACGACAACAAGTTTTTTTCGCACGATGATGATGGCAGCGGATGATCCATCGGACTATTATGAATGTTAATACGTATCTCTGTGCATGTGGCAAGGGGTTTGCCTTGCGTGAGGACATGCCCTAAAGACGAAGGGCCAAGGCCACACGCAAGGCAAACCCCTTGCCACATGCAGTTGAAACTCATCGCGTTCTTTTTTTCTGCTTAAAGTCGCGGGTCATGAGGCGGCACAGGGCGGCGCGGGCGTCGTCATTCTTGATCTCCTTCGCAGCCTGTTCGATGAACTCCTTCTCGTCGGGCGAGAGCGGGACTTCGGGATCATTGGCCGATAAGATCGGTGGAGGTTGATCTTCCGCGCCGGCTCCGATCTCGAATCGTATGTCAGAAATGTCGATGCCGGGAACTGCCTCGCGCATGTTGTTCAAAATTTCCGGTTTTAAATAGGAGAGCTCCTGCATCCACGATGCATGGGGGACGCCGACGACGAGTGTCGTTCCCTGCCAGCGCTGAGGCTTTGCGTGGGCCGCTATTGCCGGCCCGGCGATCTTCTCCCAGATGTTCCAGACTTCGAAGCGGCGCATCTTTTTTGAGATTCCGATGCGCTTCACGGCGCTTTTCAAAGCGTCGCCCATCGACACCCAGTTTTTACCTTTTTTCCTCATGTCCGTTCTTCACTAGTACATATGTTTCCTGTTGACAAGTTGGACGTCCATTGGAGATAATTTAAAGTCTTTAACAAGGGGACCAATATGAAGAAAAAAGAGGTGGAGCGTTACAAGCAGATCCTTCTTGAACGGAGGAAGGCCCTGATGCAGGCGGCGGAATCCATGAAGGAGCAGGGGATGGGTTTCGAGCAGGCCGATCTGCCGGATGAGGTTGATCTGGCGGCCACGGAGTGGGGTCAGGCCATGAACTTAAGGCTCAGGGACCGCGAACTCGTCCTCTGGAAAAAGATCAACAAGGCCCTGGAAAAGATCGATAAGGGCACATTTGGTGTCTGCGAACGTTGCGGGGACGAAATATCGGTAAAGAGACTTGAGGCCCGGCCCGTGGCGGAGATGTGCATCAAGTGCAAAGAAGAGCTGGAAAAGATCGAGAAGGGCTACGCGGAATAATTTCGTCGATGGGGGATTTTTAGGCCCGCTTGAGAAAATTTCAGGCGGGCTTTTTTATTGCCCGAAGAAACTTCCGTATACCAGCCTTGTTCTAGTGCGGTGTTTTTCCACCTCGCTTCTCAACATGTCAGGCGAGTCAAATCCCAGGGTCTCTGAGAGAGATCCTATGTACGGCGCATGGAAATCAAGAAGGTCGGTGGCGCTCAACGTGAAGAGTCTCAGCCTTGATATGAGCAGGCGGAAGAAAAGATATGAGTCAAATAAAGCATCGTGTAATTCGTCATTTATAGCGTTTATATGATGTAGTGCTTTAATTAAATCGAAGCTGTTTTGGACCCAAAGTTCAGGGTATTTTTTGGCGTTTTTAAGCTGCAGGAAACGGGTCACGGCTTCGATGTCGGCGGTGCCGCCCCGGCCTATTTTCAGATTATAAACTCCGTCTTTTTCCTGCGACGCCTCCTGTTCGAACCGGTCGCGGAGGGTGGCGATTTCGCGGCGCATATCATCTTCGTCAGGGAGCTCCCCCTTATAAGCGATGCCGGTCAGCGTGATTCCCACTTCCTTCAGGAACGGCTTGTCGCCGGTTATGACGCGTGCCTTTGAAAGCGACTGGTGCTCCCACAGCTTTGCGGCGTTTGTGTGGTAATCGCGGAACGAATCCAGGGTCGCCACAAGGGAGCCCTGATTTCCCGAAGGTCTGAGTTCCGAATCGATCTGGTAGGCGCGGCCGTACCGGGAATGCAGTGAGACGAGCGAGATGATCCTCTGCGAGAGCTTTGTGAAAAATTCCGCGTTTCCTATCACCTCCGGCCCCGATGTCTGGCCGTTGCCCGAATAGAGAAAGCAGAGGTCGAGATCGCTTCCGTAGTCGATCTCGCCGCTGCCCAACCGTCCGAAACCGACGATCGCAAAAGAGGCGCGCGCTCCATTTTCGAGTCTGGGTTCTCCGTAGCGGCGCGTGAGCGTTTTCAGGGCCAAACTCCATGCGGTATGAAGAACCACCTCGGCAACCAAAGTCAGCCTCTTAAGAAGATGGGGCAGCGCGATTTTTGAGTTGAGATCGAGGTGCGAAAGCCTTTTTATCTCCTGATGTTTGAACCACGGAAGGGAGTCGGCGCACTCCTCATCGGTTTTGCACGACGCAAGGTTCGCCGCGATCGCTTCTTCAAGTTCCAGTCTTTCGTAATCGGCCTCGAAGAGCCCTTTGAACAGACGATGGATCAGGCGCGAATAACGCCGCCATTCGGAAAGGATGGCGGTCTCGTCTGTTTTCATGCACCGCGCGAGCCCGGAGAGATCAGAGGGCAGCGCGTGCGTCTGCTGATCGCCCGCGATCTGCAGCATGTTCTCCGTGCGCCGGAGGAACGCGTAGGCGTCTTTCAGGGCAAGAGCTCCGTGCGGATGTATGAGGCTGTTTTTTTCAAGCGCTTCGATCGCGTCGAAAGTGTTGGGGCGCCGGACAGACTTGACCTTTCCGCCGTACACCTGCTGAAAGGCCTGAACCAGAAACTCAAGCTCGCGGATTCCCCCGCGCCCGAGTTTTATATCCTGGACGGAATCCCTTGCCTTGGCCTCCATCAGCTTTTTCATCTCCCTGAGATGAGAAAGATCGCTGATGAAAAGAGATTTGCGATAGACGAAGGGAGTTACGAATTCTATGAAGAGGTTCCCAAGCTTCAGATCGCCGGCGACCGGCCGCGCGCGGATGAGTGCCTGCCGCTCCCAGTCTGCGCCGAAGGTTTCATAATATCTCTCCGCGGCGTCGATCGAATTGACAAGCGGTCCCTTGGGGCCCTCGGGTCTCAAGTCGTGGTCGCATCTGAAGGCGAAGCCGTCCTCGGTGACGGCGGATAGATGGCGCGTCATGAGCGCGATCACTTTTGTGTAGAACTCGTGGTTGGATATTTTTCCGCCGTCGTCTGTGGCGTAGAGACACAAGAGATCGACGTCCGAGCTCATGTTGAGCTCCGAGCCGCCGAGTTTTCCGAGTGCGATAACGGTTCCCACGCAGTTGTCGGGCGCGCCGAACTGCCTTGCGTATATGTCGTACGCGGCGTCGTAGGCGGCCGATATCAGGAGATCGGCGACATCGCTCCATTCGGATACGATCTCCTGAACGGGAGGGAAGCTATCAAGATCTCGCGCCACGATTCTTATCATCTGCCGGTATTTGAAATGGCGCAGAAGCCTTTGCCAGCCGCCGATATCGGAAGGTTTCTCATTTTCAACGGCGCGTGCGAACTCATGGGCGAGTTCTTCTTTTGTCTTTTTTCTGTCCCACGCCGGATCGGAGACGAGCCCGTCGGCCCACAGCGGATTTCTTATAAGTTTTTCGGAAAGCGCCGTGCTGTTTTCGAAAATGGAGATGAGGCGGCGCGCGGGAGAGGGCGACCAGTCAAACTTTCTTCCTTTCGCTTCCAGGTATGATTCGTCAAAGCGTGTTTTAATTATCTGATCGCTCATTGCACATTTTATTTCTGCTGTAAGGACATTTGTAGCAGGGCGGTCTCTTTTCACCGAGCTTGAACTCGCCTTTGCCTATGCATTCTATAATCTGTTTGATTCTTGAGAGGCTGTTTGCTGCCCGTTTTTCGTCCATGGGTTTTGTGTATATCACATCAGGCTCGAGAAAATACAGAGCCGTCTCTTTGATCTTTTCTCCCATCGCGTCGGCCGCGGCAAGCGCGTACGTCACAAGCTGCAGATCGTATTCAGCCGCTCTTTTTTCCACTTCGTCGGCTCCGATTGCGTCAGTCTTGAAATCCACTATATCAAAGCCGTCACCTTTAGGTTTAAGCCAGTCGATCGAGCCGGTGATGATCGAATTTTCAAGTTTCCAATCGAAGCGGAGCTCGCGTTTTCCCGTTCCGATCTCCTTCGCTATGGGATTTTTTGCAAATCTCGCGAGAAGTTTTTCTATCTCACGCACTATGTCATTGTCTGGAAAGACTGCAGCATTTATGCACTCGGAATTTATGAGATCGCCGATTGTCTTGTCTTTTGACGGATCGTATCTCTGGATGACGCCGTGGACGATTGATCCGCGCACGTTCGCCGGTAGCTTTTTGCCCTCATCTTTGAAGACGTCGTTTGCGGGCAGCCCTAGAACGTACTTGAGATAATACTCGTGGGGGCACCGTTCATACGTTTCGAGTTCGGAAACTGAGAATATCTTGGAAGCGCTATGGCGATTCGGCTCTCGGGCCGAGGGTATTGTGGGTACGGCGTCGTTTTCGGG
>JBGSNL010000063.1:0-11494 GCA_041739675.1 bacterium | reverse complement strand
CTGCTGTTGCGCGAAACGCAGCCCGAAACGGCGCCGAACGGCAACCGGCAAGAAGACCTGGAGCGCATCTACGTCAACGCGCAGCATTTGGATGGCCTGATCCGCAGATTCGATCCTCCTTTACGCCCTTGAAAAGCCTGTTTTCGTGATCGACGCGTACACGAAGAGAATTTTGTCCCGCCATTATCTCATTCCCGAAGAGACGACCTACGAAGAGATGCAGGAACTCTTCATGGATAATCTCCCGCGCAAAACGAAGCTCTATAACGAATACCACGCCCTCATCGTCAAATGCGCCAAACACTTCTGCCTCGCAAAAAATCCGCGCTGCAAAGAATGTCCGCTCAATGGGTTGAACTGGTAAAACTCGTCGGCTTTCGGAGTTGTGGGGTTCGGGGTACGGCGTCGCCCCAACCTTACGGGGATTGGGGCGCACCTCGTCCCTCAGCAGCCGCGTTATATCCATGGATGCGGCTGCTTCCGGGACGCCCCCGAACCCCACGAACTCCTGCGCCGACGAGTTTTTGCAAGTGTTGCCAGGGGCTTATGCTTTGCACCCCCTCATCCCCCTACGAAAATTTGCCCACGAAATTACGCAACTTTTTGGGCGTCTGGTCGAAAAGGTGAAAAATGGGTCCCAAAAGAGTCGACATAGCGTCTCCGCGCATAATTGTGCCCACGGGTGTGAGCAATGTGATCCTCGTCTCGTCCGGTCAGTTCAAATTGGAATCCAGGCCGATCTACGATCTGCACGAACGCGGCAGGCTGGGACTGCTGACAATAAAGCAGGGCCTGGCCGAGAGAGGATTCGGCAACGTTTCCATATTCCAGTCCCGGCCGGATGCAGTACTTGACGTAGAAATAGATCGGCGTGCCATCATCGATCAATTTACAAGAATGGGAGCGGCAGAAAGAGGAGCCGTAATAGGCATATCCACGACGACAAGCGAATACTTTAAATTTGAACCGCTTGCGCGCCTGCTAAGAGAGGTTTTCCCGGATGCTTTATTGATAGCAGGGGGCGCCCATTTTTTCAGGGACAGGATTGAAGGTGTGCCGGACACTTTGGAGGTCGCGCTTGAGGAGGGGCTAGCAGATGCCGTTCAAGTGGGGCACGCGCAGGCGTTCATAGATTTTGTTACGAAATACAATGGAGATATGGAAAGAGCCGAAGGGCCGGGTTTTTACAGAATTGACCACGCATCAGGAAGGGTGGTCGGCTCCGGCGTCGGGCGATATCCCGAACTTCAGTTTCTTCCCATCGATTATGATAGGGAGCATGCGGTCGTCAGCACCCTATTTAAGAACGCCTGCGTCCACGGCTGTGCATACTGCTGTGCGCGGCTGGGTGCGGTTTCACCATTTCCAGCGGACATGGCTATAGAAAGTCTTAACCGCTTTTTTGCCGCAAACAAGACCTACGCCTTGATGATAGTAGACTCCGATCCGTTCACGGAACGGGACATCGATTATTACAGGCACATTTTCGGCTCGCTGAGAAACAGGACGCCTCTTTACATGTCGCCCTATCTCAACCCCATTCTCCTCCTTGATGCGGATCATCAAGATAAAATATTTGGGACTTTTTTCCCCGGGCCGGGGCATCGGTTTTTTGTGGGACGCGACACGGCAGTAGCCGGCATCGCCGCCAAGATCGGCAGTAACGATAACCGCAGGCCCAAGTCGCAGCGCCAGTTGGACGAGGAGCACATGGCGTTGGAGGAATTCATTTATCAAATAAAAGGGAGCCATAAAAGAGGGGATACGAGAATCCGGACAGATATCGTCATATCATACATTGTCACTCCGTTTGAGACCATGGATTCCTTCATGGCTATGACTGATGATGTGTCTCATCTTCTTGAGATGAACGATGAAGGCGTGAGAATCAGCGTGGTCCTGAGCCCTCTGATGCCTTTTCCGGGAACGCCGTTGCGAAGAAAATACAGGAACTCGATCGATCTCGGGGCATATAACTTTTCAGACACCAGTAACGGCGCCGTTGCGCCTTGGAAAATGAGTCCGGACGTAACCGACTTTGGAATCCGCATGATGAGAAGAATTGAGCAGCTCTATATTGAGGGGAAAGAACTCATCGGCGGTTACATAATGCGGCTCGCAATGGGGGAGATTGACGTTGACGGATCCGAAAAACGATCGCGACGTAGCGTGACCGGTGTTGTGGATGCGGGGGAAACGTCGGGAGGGGACAATTCCAATATATCTTCAAGAGCTACCCGTAATCCGCAAAGGCAAAGAAGGGCCCCAAGATCGGCCCGCAGAACCGCTCAGACCGCAGTCCGAAGCGGCGTCCGCGTAATTGCCCCCGCCGTCACTGCGCGCCCCGCGATTGTGAGAGCGCCTTAAAGAATATTCGGCCAAGTTTACTCCGGTCTTATAATCGACAACACATACGCATCAGGTTTGATATATTTCGCGGCGACGCGGGAGACATCTTCGCGCGTGACGGCGAGAATCTTTCCGGGATAGCGCTCCACCTCTGCGATCCCCAATCCGTAAAGAGTATTGAAGGTATAAGATGAAGCGAGTGCCATGAGACGCTGCGATTCAAGTTCGTATGTGCCGACAAGATATTGCTGCGAACGCGAAAGCTCATCGGAGCTGACGGGCTCGGTTATGATCTTAGTGAGTTCGTTCTTGATGCCGCCTATTGCCGTATCCACCTTGCCGGGTTCGGTGCCGATGTAGACCGCAAAATATCCCGGCTCGATCCCCTCGGCGTTGACCGAGCTCACCGCATAGGCAAGCCCCATGCGGTCCCTAAGCTCAAGGAATAGCCTTCCGCCCTGGCCCGCAAGTATGTTGTTGAGAACAGACATCGCGTAGCGGTCGTGGCTGTTGAAACTGGTTCCCTGAAATCCCATCACGATGTGGGCCTGCTGTTTTTCCTTCTTTTTGGTCTCGACGATCTCCGGCCGTGCGGGTTTGGGATCGATCTGAATGCGTGGGTATCTCACATGCCCGCGCGGAAGGTCGGCCAAATAGTATTCGAGCATCTCAGTGATCTCTTTGGGGCTCACGTCGCCCACTACCGAGATCACGATCCCTTCGCTCTTGAGCATCTTCTCGTAATGGCGCTTGATGAGGGAAGGGGTCAGAGGGCTGACAGACTTTGCCGTTCCCAGCACACGCAGACCGTACGGATGCTTGGGAAAGAGTTTTTTCAAAAATTGTATGAATGCAATGGAGGCGAGCGCGTCCTCCTGATCCTTAATCGCCTGCAAGATGAGCCTTTTTTCGTGCGCCACTTCGTGAGGGGCAAATGCCGGGTGCGTGAGCACGTCCGTGAAGAGCTCCACACCGTCATTTATATAATCGCTTATGAATTGGCAGCGCAGCCCAATCGTGTTTCTTCCGCTGAAGCCGTCAAGATGGCCGGCCAGTCTTTCGATCTCTTTTGCGATCGTGACCGCGTCGCGTGTCTTTGTTCCCTTTGTGAGAAGGCGCGCGCCCAGTTCGCTGATTCCGTTGTTGGCCGGCGTTTCGAAGCGCGTTCCGCCAAGCCACGCGGCGCTGATCGCCACCAGCGGCAGATTATGGTTCTCGCGCACGACGAGCCTAAGCCCCCCTTTAAGTTTGAATTCCTTGATGGGCGCCAAAGTTTCCTTCGGCGTTTTCTTCGCGGGTTTTCCCGCCGCCTCATATCCCATGGCGGATGTCAGCTGTTTGCGTTTTTTTGCCCATTCGGAGCCGTGCGGCGTGAGAATCGCGAGCGTGCAGTTCTCCGGAGTGAGATAGCGCCTCGTCACCTGGCGGATAGTTTCCGCGCGCACGTCCATCAGCATTTGATAATACCGGCTTTCAAACTCGTGCGAGCCGGCTGCCGCGAGAAACGACGCGAGCTTTCCGGCCTGTCCGCCCACCGTTTCTTTCTCATAGACCTCAACCGATCTGATATTGAGTTTTGCGCGCGAAAGCTCGGAGACGAGGACCGGCTCTTTGTGCATGCGTTCGATCTCGGTGCGGATCGCTTCAAGGGCCTTTCCCACGTTGCCGTCGTTCAAGACCGCGCTGATCGTCATGAGACCGGGATCTTTTGGCGTGTAGGATGCGGCGCCTATCTGATGGACGAGATGTTTTTTCTCTTTGACGATCTGCTCCAGCCTTGAAGATTCTGTGCCGCCAAGTATGTGCGACATCGCGTCAAGCGCGGGAACATCGGGATGGACTATCGCCGGTATGTGATACGCGATCGCAAGATATGTGCTCTGGATATTCATGTGCTCCACGATCACACGAAGTTCTTTCTGCGGCGGCTCCACTATCGTCTCGACTTCCGGCTGCGGAGGGGGCGGTCCCTCGAAGTGGGCGAACGTGCGGCGGAGCTGCTCCAGCATGGTTTCCGTATCGAAGTCGCCGACGACTATGAACGCGATATTTTTGGGCACGTACCAGCGGCGGAAAAAATCCAGAAGGGTTTTCCGCGTGAATGAATTGACGGTTTCTGGAAAACCGATGATCGGGCGGCCGTAGGGATGGCGCGCATATGAGTGTTTGAAAAGGAGCTCTCCCACCATTCGGCCCGGGTTGTCTTTTTCACGCCTTATCTCTTCGAGGATCACTTCCTTTTCGCGGGCGAGCTCGTCTTCGTCAAAGAGGGGATGCTGGAGCGCATCGGCCAAGATCGCAAGCCCTTTGTCCGCAAAGCGCGTTGCCATGTTGATGTAGTAAACGGTCTGGTCAAACGACGTGTAGGCGTTTATCTCGCCGCCCGCCGCCTCTATATCGCGCGCAATTGCGCCGACGGGGCGCGTGGGGGTTCCCTTGAAAAGCATGTGTTCGATGACGTGGCACATGCCCGCCTCGGCGTCGGTTTCAAAGGCGGAGCCCACTTTGACCAGCGCGTTGAAAGATATCACGGGGGCCGCGCGGTTTTCCTCAAGCAGAAGCGTCATTCCGTTATCCAGAGTGAACGTTTTGACTGTCATATATCTCCTTGATTTAACGCGTGAATTTCGTTAACGTCCGGGCGATTTTATTAGGAATTTGAAAGGAAGGAAAGGCGAAAATGCTTGAGATCATCTTCATCCGTCACGGACAGACAGACTACAACGTCGCCCAGCGTGTTATGGGCAGGCAGCCGGTTGAGTTGAACGAGGTGGGCCGCCGCCAGGCCAAAGAAATTTCGGAGTGTCTTAAGAAGATCGAGCTCAATGCCGTTATTTCGAGCCCGGTCTTGAGGGCGAGGCAGACGGCAGAAGCAATCGTCGAAGGCAGGCCTGGACTTGAACTTATCTTGGACGAAAGTTTTTCCGAGATCGATTATGGAGAGTGGGTGGGCCTCACAATCACTGAAATTGTGACGCGTTATCCGGACGTGTGGCCGAGCTATCATTCCGATCCAAAGGCCGTGACGATTCCCGGAGGCGAGAGTCTTGTCACCGTGCGTGACCGTGCCCTGAATGCGCTTTCGAATCTGAAGAAGCGCTATTCCAGTGGAAGGATCGCAATTGTCTCGCATGCAGACACAATAAAACTTGCGGTCACCGCCGCCCTCAACTGGCCGATTGAAATGTTCAAATCCTTTTCGATGGACAACGGGGCAATGGTTCTTGTGAGGGAACATCCCGCCTTCGGAATGAGGATGGTCTGGTATAATCCCATGAACGGGCTCGGGCGCGATACGAAAGACGGACAGTAGAATGAAAAAGTCGGACTGGGAAAAAATGTCGGTTTCGGAACTTGAAGCGGAGGTGAGAAAACACAACCGCCTCTACTTCGTGGAGCACAAGCCCGTCATATCCGATTACGAATTCGATCAGTTGGTGGAAGAGCTCAGGCGCCGCAAACCCGATTCAAAGGCTCTGGCCGAACTGGTTTCCGATGCCACGCCCACCGGCGCGAAGGTCATCCACAAAATTCCCATGCTCTCGCTTGATAAGTGCTACGCCGAGAGTGAGATCAAAGATTGGGCGTCAAAATTCGAGGGCGATATCGTGGCCTCGCCGAAGATCGACGGCTGCGCGGTATCGCTGAGATACGGAAAAGACGGCCGTTTGGTGCAGGCCGCAACCCGCGGCGACGGCGTCGAAGGTGAGGAGATCACAAGGAACGTACGGACGGTGAAGGATATTCCGCAGCAGATTCATCTTAAAGATGTGGAGGTTCGCGGCGAGATATACATGCCGCTTTCCATTTTCAAGAGATACTCAAAGGAGTTTGCAAATCCCAGAAACCTTGCAGCAGGTGCGATAAAGCAAAAGGACCCGCGAAAAACCGCGGAGTACAGGCTTTCTTTTTTGGCATACGATCTTTTGGGGGATTTGAGGAAATTGCCTGCTCTCCATAAGTGGCTGTATGGAGGTGATGAAGAAGAGACCGAGGATTTCAAAAGGCGGGTATTGAAGAGATTCGGATTCCCAGTTGTGGACTGGGTGTGTGTTCCGAAGAGTAAAATTCAGGAAGAATTTGAGCATTTTTTAAAACAACGTGATAAATACGATTTTGAAACGGACGGTGTCGTTTACAAGGCAAACCTCGTTTCAGAGCAGGAGCGTTTGGGGCTCACTGCGCATCATCCGCGCTATGCAATCGCGTATAAATTTCAGGGCGAATCGGGAGTAACGAAACTCATTGATGTGGAGTGGGGTGTGGCGCGCACGGGCGTCATAACGCCGGTGGCGGTCGTGGAGCCGGTGGAGCTTTCAGGAGTCACGGTCACGCATGCGTCGCTGCATAATGTGGGTATTTTAAAAAAGCTGGGTGTTTCAAAGGGCGCCAAGGTACTGATGATGAGGCGTGGAGGTGTTATCCCCAATGTGGAATCGGTGGTTGAAAGTGCGGGAAAGGTTGTGGACGTTCCAAAAAAATGCCCGTCATGCGGCGCGGCCACGGAGCTAAAAGACGATTTTCTCTACTGCACGAATCCCAAAAGCTGTATCGCTTCAAAGATCGCCGAGCTTGAGCATTTCATAAAGGAGATAGGCTGCGACGGGTTCGGCGAAAAACTCATCGCAAAACTTTATGAGAACGGGTTCGTGACCGATCCCGCTGAATTTTACACGCTCACCAAAGACGATCTCCTCCAGCTTGAACGCATGGGCGATGTCCTGGCCACAAAGCTCATTTCAAATATCAATGAAAAGCGAGAGCTCACGCTTGAGGCGTTCCTGCGCTCGCTGGGTATCAGAGAGGTCGGCAGGCACGTATCAAAAATTCTGGGCGAATACGGCGACATAAAAAAGGTGATGGCCCTCACGGAGGATGAGCTCTCGGCAATCCATACGATAGGCCCGGTCATCGCGCGTGAAGTTGTGGAAGGGCTGAAGGAGAAGAGGGCGCTGATTGAAAAGTTGTTGAAGCAGGTGAGAATAGAAAAAGTTAAGGCTAAGGTTAAGGTTGAGGGGGTGTTCGCCGGAAAGAAAGTTCTTTTCACTGGCGCGTTGCTCGCAATGGAGCGAAAGGCTGCGCAGGAGCTGGTTGAAAAGGCGGGCGGAGAGGCGGCCGATGGTGTTTCGCGCGAGCTTGATTATCTTGTGGTGGGCGGCGGCGGCGGCGCGGGATCGAAGCTCGCCAAGGTCGAAAAGATAATCGCAGATGGCGGAAAGACGAAGATCATTACAGAGAAAGAATTTTTAAAAATGGCGGGAAAATGAAGCTGGAATCGTATCAGTCGATGGACAGGGAAGAGCTGAAGAGGCGCGTAGCCAACGTGAAGAGGGAATATGGCAAGCGTCTTTTGATCCTCGGCCACTATTATCAGCAGGATGAGGTGATAGAATTCTCCGATCATCAGGGGGACAGCTTTGCGCTTGCAAAGGCCGGCGCTGCAAACAAAGACGCGGAATACATTATATTCTGCGGCGTTCATTTCATGGCGGAATCCTCTGTCATACTTGCAAGGAAGGGCCAGCGCGTATTCATGCCCGATCCCGATGCCGGATGCCCGCTGGCGGATATGGCGAATATTGAACAGGTTGAAGATGCGTGGGCGGCCCTTGAAAAAGCGGGCGCGGCAAAAGATATCGTACCTATAACTTACATCAATTCATCCGCGGAGCTAAAAGCATTTTGCGGGAAAAACGGCGGAATCGTCTGCACGTCTTCAAATGCGGCGAATGCGTTTGACTGGGCGCTTTCAAAAAAGAAAAAGATATTCTTTTTCCCCGACGAACATCTCGGCAGAAACACGGCGAATGTGAAAGGGTTCAAGAAAAATGAGATGGTTCTCTGGGATCCTTTGGAGGAAAATGGCGGCGTGAACCCCAAGGCATTGGCGGAAGCGAAGATCATTTTATGGAAGGGTCATTGCCACGTACACACATATTTCAATTTGGAGCACGTGAAACATGCGCGCGAAAAATATCCGGGCTGCAAGGTCGTCGTTCATCCTGAGTGCAGCGAAGAGGTAGTGAAGGCCTCCGACGCCAGCGGCTCCACCTCTTTTCTGAAGAAATTTGCGGAGGAGGCCAAGGCGGGTTCCACAGTTGTGATTGGAACCGAGATAAATCTGGTTCATCGTTTGGCGCGTGAAAATCCCACAAAAAATATAGTTCCCCTGGCCCGGTCTTTGTGCCCCAATATGTTCAAAACCTCGCTTGCCGATCTTTGCTATGTCCTCGAAAATTTGCCTGAGGTGAACGAAATCGAGGTTGCGGCATATATAATAGATGAGGCAAAGGTGGCCCTTCAGAGGATGCTGGAGCTGTAAGAGCGGGGTGTCATTCTGAGCCGGAGGCGAAGAATCCCAATGAAATCAAGGGGATCCTTCGCTCCGCTCAGGATTGCCCAGAAAATGAAAAGACGCCATTTTCTGGACAACTTTAGGGTAGGGCCTGCCGATAATAATAGTGAGAGGAAGTGTCCTTATGTGGAGTGGTGGAATGCCAGAACCTGCTGCGACAACACCTCCGGCGACAACGCCGCCAGCTGGCGGCGGTGGTGCTCCGGCGCAGGATGTCTACGAGTATCTCAACAGCATATTCATTGCTTTCACCTATGGCTACGCATCAACTCTTTCTGTCACGCCAGATCAAGCTCATAAGCTATTGAGTGCCGTTCGGATATATGGCGAGGACGTAGTAGTTAATGCGCTGGTGGACCGGCTCGGTCAAGAGAAGACTGAGGCAATTTTTGCCAAGGCTGGAGATATACTGCAAAGTGAGCAGACACAACAGGATCCGCCGCCTGCAGATCCACCGCCTCCGGGAGATAATCCTCCTGTTCGACCGGACCGACATCGTCGTGGTCTTAGCGGCAGCGCTCCGGCAACTGCTCAAGGTGCGAACGGCCAGCCGCAGGATGGTGGCATGGCGGAGCATCATGCCGAAGAGGCCGCGGATAGAAAATATTCAATCAACGAACAGATAAGCGGGATCGAATCGCAGATTTCGGAGCTCAGGGCAAAGCTGACCGAGGCGGGCAAAAATCACGAAGCGGAAGCGCGGCAGATAGCGGCTGAGAGGGAGAAAATCGCATCCTCGATCCAGCAGCTTGAATATTCAAAACAGAAGCTCATCGATCTTCAGAATAGAATCGCCGGGAAGAAAGACGAATGCGATTCGTTGGCCGCGAGATATGCGAATGATATTGCCAACTGGACTTGGCTATCAAAGAATGACGTGCTTGCGGAGCTGCAGAAGAGTTGGGATGAAGTTATATTTATGATCATCAAGTCGATGAACGATATGGCACGGGCGATAACGGGGAACGGCGGACAGGGTATCCTGCCCAGCGCGCCTTCCTCGAGAGCTATGGCGCCCGCCCAGCCTACGGATGGCCTCCTGCAACAGGAAAAAGGCTCTTTGAACGATCTGCAGGGTGCAGAGAAAGAACAGAGAACCGCGATAAACGCGCAGGACGCCCAGAACGGCTCCGCCCTCGGACAGATTAACCGCGAAGAGGCGAATCGTCAGCATCAGTATGAGCTAAGCAGACAGTCTCTTCAGGAGCAGGTTCATCGTTCGGAAGAGAGACTTGCGGATTTGAATCAGAAACTGGCCAATGTCGGCATCAACGCGGCGGCCGGAGCGGCAGCGGCAGGCGGAGTGAGCTCCTAGAATTTCGTTCCCAAACCAATCCCGTCAATTTCAGCAGAACATTTCGGACATGCGGATTTTTCTGTAACGAGATTTTCTTCCACAAAAAATCCGCTTCGCGAAATGATCTTCTCCCCGCACTGGTAGCAGTACGTGTTTTCCGAGGGATCTGCGGCGACGTTTCCCATATAGATGTATCTGAGCCCCGCCTTTTTGCCTATCTCATAGGCCGCCTTCAAAGTTGAGACGGGAGTCGGTTCCATGGTGTCGTACTCATAATGCGGATAGAAGCGGCTGATGTGCCACGGGATATCGCGGCCGATTTCGACCAGGAAAGTTGCTATGTCTTTGAGCTCCGCAGGGTCGTCGTTCATCTTGGGAACTATGAGTGTTGTCACCTCGACCCATATCCCCATTTCCTTCATATATTTTATCGAGTCACAGACGCCGTCCAATTGGGCCTTCATCACTTTGCGGTATGTGTCCTTGCGGAACGCCTTGAGATCGATGTTTGCGGCGTCGAGATAGGGTTTTATCGTATCGATCGCCTCGCGCGTCATGTAACCGTTCGTGACAAAACTGTTCCCGATCCCTTCTTTTTTTGCGAGCTTTGCGCAGTCGTAGGCGTATTCAAAAAAAATTGTGGGCTCGGTGTATGTGTACGAGATGCTTTTGCAGCGATTGGCTTTGGCCTGAGCGACGATCCTGTCAGGGGAAACTGTCTTGTCCGGTTCGCGAACACCGTCCGTTCTTCCGTACTGCGAGATGTCCCAATTCTGGCAGAAGGGGCACTGGAAGTTGCAGCCGGGCGTTGCGATGGAGAAGGCTTTGGAACCGGGATAATAATGGAAGAGCGGTTTCTTCTCGATGGGATCGACCGACATCGCTATCGGTTTGCCGTAGAATAGGGTATTTAGTGTCCCGCCCTTATTCACGCGCACGTTGCAGATGCCGGGTTTACCGTCGGCGATAAGACAGTTATGACGGCACAGTCTGCACCGGATCTTGTCACCTTCTGCGTTGCATAGCATTGCTTCGTGCATAGAGCGAATCTAGCGCATGCCGGCGGTTTGATCAATAGTACAAATAATGAGCTGGAATCTAGATAATAGATCAAGATCTGGACCTGGATTAAGATCTCAGAATCCAGATTTCTTGAGATTGACGATCATGGCATAGGCGATTCTCAGCTGGGATTTGAATTCATCGCCTGTCTGTCTTGAGATCAAGTTAAACGCCTGCATGACATCAATAGCCGATGAGGATTCGGCGATGGATGCCAGCGATATGTCAAAAAACCTTGCCCTCTCTTTTGCCGACGTTCTCCCATTTCCCTCAGATAGATTAAGTATCCCACTGGATAGAGCCCTTCTCAGCTGATCTACTATATAATTATGTCCTCTTGGCATTCTAGCCACGATGCCCGGCAACCTTTTTGCGGTACCTAGTAAGACCTCATAGCATCTCAGCTTCTGATGATTCATGGAATACCTCCT
>JBGSNL010000038.1:0-14768 GCA_041739675.1 bacterium | reverse complement strand
ACTTCCTTTGGTACATCGTCGGCAAGCTCTTTTGCAGCAAGGGTTCCCGGCCGGACCGAATACTTGAAGGCGAAGATCGATTCGAACTCGACTTCTTTGATGAGGTTCACGGTCTCTTCAAATTCGTTTTCAGTTTCGCCGGAGAATCCCGCGATGAAGTCCGACGTGATGGAGATTCCCGTTCGTGCCCGCCTCAAGGATCTAACAATTTCCAGATATCTTTCCCGCGTGTAGCCGCGGCGCATTCTCTTGAGCATCGTGTTGCTGCCTGACTGCGCCGGCAGATGAAGATGCGGACAGAGTTTCAAATTGCGGGCGTATTCATCTATCAGCTCGTCTGTGACATCTTTGGGGTTGGGGCTCGTGAAACGGATGCGCATGATGCCGGTTTCATTGGAGAGGCGGCGGATAAGAGACGCAAGTGTGTCGCCCTCGGACCTGTACGATGTCACGTTTTGCCCCAGGAGCGTGACTTCCTTAACGCCGGCTCTGACAAGACTGCCGACCTCGTTTATGACGTCGGCCGCCGTACGACACACTTCGCGGCCGCGCACCGAAGGTACGATGCAATATGTGCAAGAGCAATTGCAGCCTTTTGTCACGGTGACGAAAGCGTGTCCGGATTCGACTTTATTGGGAACACTATCTATGAAATCGTAATCAGGGAGCGTGTTGACGAGATCCAGGGCCGTCTGCGGTCTTTGATCTTTGAGTTCTTCAAGCAATTGCGGCAGCCGGGCTATCCGGTCGGGACCGAAGACGATGTCGACGTGGCCGAAACGTTCGGCGAGTGTCTTGCCCTCCTGCTGCGCCACGCATCCGCACACACAGACAATCTGATTTTTTTTGCGTCTCTTGAAAAACCTGGATCGCCCTATTTCGCTTATTGCTTTGTGGTAGGCTTTTTCGCGGATCGTGCATGTGTTGAAGATGACAAGATCGGCACCCGAAGGATCATCCACAAACGTATAGCCAAGAGGTGCCAGAAGGAGGCGCATCTTTCCCGAATCGTGCTCGTTCATCTGGCAGCCGAACGTGCGGATAAAGCAGGTTTTTTGCGGATCTGAAGACATCCGCGGACGAGTATCACAACGTCCGTTTAAGCGTCAAGGGTCAGGAGGAGGCTTCCGGAGCGGGCTGATAGAGCTCCACGAACTTGTTGTTCCTGAGCGTTAAGAGGAATTTCTTGAGGCGATCTTCCGCGGGTTCGGCCTTTTCGCCGAAATGTTCGCGCATCGCCTGTGCTATGAGGGCAAAGGTCTTCCGGCCATCAAGCTGTTTCCAGACAAAGCTTCCGATTTCGTCCAACTTCACTCGGATGTGAGGTTTTTTGAGGCGTGGCTGCAACCACTTGGCCAGCGGCCATTTCCGAAATTTCGGGATAAGAAGGACGGCCATGTCATTCTGGCCGTCCTCCCATCCCACTTTTCGTTCGACTACGATATTAGACCATTGCGCTTGGTGGTGCTGGCTCATCCGCTCTCCCTGCGTTCTTCAACGGGTATCTTATAAGGACAAACGCTATCAATGCGAAAACGACAAGGCTGATGATGAACGTCGGCTCTTCAAATATGGAAGGCAACATTATATTGAAGAAGGCCAGCGACGCCAGAACCAGACCCAGAAGTGCTTCGCCTGCTATGAGTCCGGCGGCAATCAGCACGCCGTTATTTTCCACCCTGATCCTCTGCGCATCGTTGTGTTTTTTCGCCTTGCTCAACATATCGACGATTCCCTTGATGAGGCCGCCCACGAAGATCGTGGAGGATGTTTCAAAGGGGAGATACATGCCGACCGATACGAGCATCGAGCTCTTCACCTGCATGCAGATCATTCCGACTGCCATCAACATGCCGACAATGATGAGCGGCCATGCCATCTGGCCGCCGACGATTCCCTTTGCAAGCATCGCCATGAGACCGGCCTGCGGTGCCGGAAGCGCCTTGCCGCCGAACCCCTGTCCTCCCATGTTGATATCGCCCTGATGGAGGATGAGGAGCGGGAAGAACATGACGAGTGCTGCAAACAGAACGCTGATGAGGTTGGAGGTCTGCATCTTCCACGGTGTGCCGCCCAGGATATATCCGACCTTGAGATCCTGGATCATTTCACCGGCGACAGCCGCCGTCACGCAGACAACCGCTGCAACTCCCAAAACCGCCGATACGCCCTCGATTCCCTTGGCGCCTAATATGACCATGAGAACCGCGGCGATGAGCAGCGTAGAGATTGTGAGTCCGCTGACCGGGTTGTTCGACGACCCGATCATGCCGACGAGGTAACCCGAAACAGCCGAGAAGAAGAAGCCTGCAACGAACATGACGACTGCGGCGACGATGGCAGCCATCCAGTTACCGCAGATATAGTTATAGAGAAACCCCATGATAATCGCCATGACGATGATGCCGACCAACACGAACTTGAAGCTCATATCTTTTTCCAGACGGCTCTTCTCTTCTCCCGCCACTGCGGCCTTCTTGAGATCCTTGATCGAATGGGACAGACCGCTGAAGAGGTTCTTGCGCATGCGGTAGAGAGTGAAGCCTGCGGAAACCAACATGCCGCCGATCGCTATCGGGCGAACGACGAATTTCCACACTGCATAAGCAAGCGCCGTCCATGAGACCGGCTCGCCCTGTGCGGCGACGAGCGGTTCAAGTGATGGCCCCATAAAATACAAAAGCAGCGGGACAAACAAGCCCCAAGCCAAAAGGCCGCCCGAGAAGTTGAGCGCCGCAAGTCTCGGCCCGATAATGTAGCCGACGCCGATGTATGCGGGGCTCACTGCCGGTGTTGTGATTAGCGCTCCGCCTCCCGTGGTCACACGAGTGTAGAGCTCGCCCTTTCCGGAGAGAAGATTCACGCCGGTCTTTGCGAACACGACAAAACGTTCCCACGTGGGGGCAAAAAGCTTGATTGCGGAGAGGAACTGAACGAGCGCGCCGAATATGATTGCGCCGAACAGATATTTTGCGCCCGTTCCGCCCGCGCGGCCGGCCTTGTGGATTTCACCCGCTGCAACAGATTCGGGATACGGAAGCTCCGAGTCCTCAACCATTACGCGGCGAATAAGTGTGATGAAAAAGATGCCCAGAATACCGCCGACGAGCATCACTGAAGTTGCGATGAAATAGTGCGTCCAGCCGCCGAATTCCGTCCACGTGCCGGAGAGAATAAACGCCGGAAGAGTGAAGATTGCTCCCGCCGCGATTGATTCGCCCACCGAACCGGTGGTACGAGCGATGTTCTCTTCAAGAATCGATCCCTTGAAGAGGCGCAGAACCGCCATACCGATGACGGCCGCGGGATAGGTTGCGGCGATGGTCATGCCGGCCTTGAGGCCCAGGTATGCATTGGCCGCGCCCAAAACGACCGACATGATGATGCCTAAAATCAGCGCTCTGAGCGTGAACTCACGAAGGTCGGTCTTTTCCGGGACATATGGGACGTGCTTCACCTTTTCCATTTCGTCTTCCCCCTTTCATTAAAAGAATCAGTCAAAACGCACACCGTGCGTTTCAAGATACGGAACCGCATAGCCCTTCACAGGCACCGAGCGGTGGAACTGGACGATAACCCAATTGTTCGCACGCTTTTCAAGGACTGCCGTGAGGCGGATGTTGCAAGTTGTCTTCTTGCTGCCGGAAAGAAAATCGCCGGTCAGATCTTCTGCGTACCATGATGTGTTTCCGTCGCGGGAAAAATTTACCGTCGGGGCGGTGCGTTTCCAGTGGCACTCGACGATTGCGCCGAACTGCTTTTCGACGACGTTTCTGATCGTCGGCCAGCCCTTCCAGTATTCCCCTTCGTCCGTTCCGATTCCCAGCGTGTCGTTGTCCTGCGCGAGAGTTGTAGCCATTGTCTCTATGTCGCGCCGCACATAGGACTCGAGGTATCGGTCGATCACTTCCTTCACGCCCTTCAAATCTTGGCCTGCCATATCGGCCCCCTTTCAAAAAAGATATTTTTGTATAGAAAGGCCCCCTCTAAAAGGCAAGGGAATAATTGACATTTTCAGAGGTTTCAATTTATAGAAACCTCTGAAAATGTCATCCTGAGTCCGCCAATGATTTTTGGCGGACGAAGGATCCCGCGGAGACCATGGGATTCTTCGCTTCGCTCAGAATGACAGGCAAAGGGGGATTTCATGGACAGACCAGAGGTAGATAAACTTCAGATGCAGCCGTATGTTCCGGCCGAAACATCGATGCGCGAGTTCACATTCAAGGCGGTCTTTTTGGGGCTGCTGCTCGCGGTGCTGCTTGGCGCGGCCAATGCCTATCTGGGTCTCAAGGCGGGCATGACGATCTCCGCCTCCTTCCCCGCAGCGGTCATTGCCATCGCGGCGTTTCGTCTCCCTTTTTTTAGGGGGAGCGTCCTTGAGCAGAATATCACGCGTACCACCGCGGCGGTGGGCGAGGCAATGGCGGCGGCCGCAATTTTCATTATACCGGCGTTCGTCATCGTCAACATCGGCGGCGAGAGACTCTGGACGACTTTTCACTACTGGGCCACTTCTCTCATCATGCTCATCGGCGGCGTGCTTGGAATTATCTTCATTATATTGCTGAGGCGTACTCTCTGCGTCGATGCGGGGCTGCCCTTCCCCGAAGGCTTTGCCTGCTTCGAGATTGTGAAGGCCGGACAGAAAGGGCAATCGGGAGCCAAGCTTGTATTCGGCGCAATGGGTCTGGGAGTTCTGATAGAGATTTTGAAAAACTCGAGCGGCTTCACAATTTTTCAGGAATGCAAAGAATTTTTCTTCAAACTTCCGCAGTCGGTCGTGCATCATTTCGATATGTCGAAAAAGCCTCTTGGCGATATCACACATGAAGGCGGTGTGGCGTTCGTGACGCCGCTGGCCTCTCCCGCGCTCATGAGCGTGGGCTACATCATCGGGCCGAAATACTCATCTATCAACTTTGCCGGCGGCGTGCTCGCGTGGCTGGTCTTCATCCCGCTTGCACTCTTTTTGAATCCTAATCTCATGGCGGAGCTCTCGGGCGCGGGAATCACGCCGTCATGGCAGGATCTCGCATATTCATGCTGGTACAATGAAGTGCGCCCGTTTGCGGTGGGCGCGATGCTTCTGGCCGCATTTTACACATTATACGGGATGCGTGATTCGCTGGGCGCATCGATAAAAGGTATTTTTTCAAAACATCAACATGCGGCGGGTCAGGCCGGTCGCCTTGAGCGGGACTTAAATCCCAAGGCCATCATGTTTGTAGCGGCGGGTCTTTTGATCCCGATGGGTTTTATTTATTATCACTTCTGTCACAGCGTCGTCGGGGCGATCGCCTCCGCGATCATTCTGGGCATCATCGGCTTTCTGTTCGCGGCGGTGGGCGGATGGCTCGTTGGCATCGTCGGAAATTCGAACCAGCCCCTCTCCGGAATCACGTTGGCAGCGCTCATCATCTCGGCGCTTCTCATGCTGATCATGGGGCTCAAGGGAGTTGCAGGCGTCGGTGCGGTGCTGGGAATCGCGGCGGTTGTCTGCGCTGCGGCGTCGATGTCGGGCGATATCATTCAGGACCTCAAAGTCGGACAGCTGATAGGCGGTACTCCATGGAAGATGGAGCTTGCCGGTATCCTCTCGGTTGTCGTCATGGCGTTTGTTCTCGTCTTCCCGCTCGTGATTTTGCACGAGGGCAACATCATGGCGGGGGGAATAGGAATCGGCGACGCAAAACTTCCGGCGCCTCAGGCCGGTCTCATGGCGTCGCTTGCCTCCGGAATCGTCGGCGGCCAGATGCCGTGGGGTTTGATTGTAATGGGCATGTGCTTCACGCTTGCTTTGATACTTGTGAAGGCCCCATCTCCCATGCTTATCGCGGTTGGAATGTATCTGCCGTTTGAAACGACGTTCGCGATTTTCGTCGGCGGCGTTTTCAAATGGGTATTCGATAAAATAGTCGAGCGCCGAAGTTGGGATGCAAAGGAGCGCGAGGCTGGAGAGAACAAGGGTATCCTGCTCGCTTCAGGCTTCATTGCCGGCGAGGCGATCACCGGCGTGCTTCTTGCCGCACTTGTGCTCCTGGGAGTTCCTTCGCTGACTCAGTGGATCACCGGTCAGGAAGAGCTCGCGATGCTATCCACCTTCGGCGGTTGGCTGTCCATCATAGTGTTTGCTGTTGTCGGTATTGCTCTGATCGGGTTGCCGTTGAAGAAGGCAAAGGCCTAAAACTCTTTTTCGAGTTTTAGTTCGCGGATGAGTTTTTCGATCTCTTCTTCGTAGGAAGGCTCGTCGAAGATGTCTTCCGCCTCGTCTTCATAGCCGAACGTCTCTTCGACATATTTTTCAAAATGCGGCGAGCGTATTTCCTTCTTTATCACCTCCATGTAGCGGTCTGGGTGTCTCTTTACCACGCTCTCGATGTAGGAGTTCAGGTTCTTGGCCGCTTTTCTTCTCTCGGTGCTTTTTATTCTCTTCCAGTTTTTCAGGTAATGAAGACGGCAGAAACCCGCGGTCGTAGCGGCGTTGTGGCAACCCTCTTCTTTACAGATTTTGATGCGGCCCATATAGTTTTGATACGTAACAATGACGCGCTAGTCAAGAAATTCCCTTCTTTGCATCTTTCAAAGCTTCGTCAAACTCCCTTTTCCGCTTCAGCGCTTCCTCTCTCTCCTGCTCGATCTCCTCGCGGAGCTCGCTGCTCATCGCCTCGGAGGTTTTTTTCTTCAGGTATTTTCGCTCGCGTATGTAATTGAAGATGAGAAGCGCAAGCGCCAATACGGTGAGCGAACCTGCGATCCAGTACCAGATCATATTAACCTCCTCCAAATTCAACTCACCGCGTTTGTTATCGCGTCGTGGATCTGTTTCAATCTCTCTTTTTCGGTGATCTTCCCGCCGCCGGCGTCTCTTATGTAGAAGACGTCTATCACGCGGTCGGCGTAAGTCGTGATCTTGGCGCGGTCGATCGTGCAGCCAAGCTCGAAAAAAGTGTGCGCGACATCGTAGAGAAGGCCCGGTCTGTCGGGCGTCATGATATCGACGACTGTCTCGCCGGCCGCTACGTCGTTGTCGATTTCGATCTGCGTGTCACCCGGCTTTCTGGTTCTGCTCAGGAGCCTTTTCTTGCTCTGCCGGCGGACCTGCTCGTGCACGTCCATGCCGCCTGCTATTGCCTCCTCCATTTCCTTTCCGATCTGGTTCCACATCATCTGATCGTGTATCGGTTTCTCCGAGAGATCGGTTGCCCACAAAAGATCCAGAACCGTCCCGTCGGGCAGCGTATAGAGCTGCGCGTCGATGATGTTGACGCCGTTGATCGAAAGAACACCGGCGATCCTTGCAAAAAGGCCCGGAGCGTCGCGCGTCACTATGGCAAGCTCGGAGAGCCCCCGGTCCGGCAGCTGGTTCACCTCCGTGACGACGATGGAGCCGGCGAGTTTGCCGGTCATCTTGAGGTGCGAAGCGATCGATTCCGGCTTGGACTGAACAAGATAACGGTCGGGCATGGATGAAAAATAGCTCCGCAAATCTTCGCGTGAAATCTTTCCGCCCAATAGTTCATGAACGCCTTCCAGTTTTTTAAGAAGGATGCGCTGCCTCTTCGCGGCCTCCCCAGCGCCTTCAAGTTGCGATAAAGTGTTGAGATATAGTTCGGCGAGAAGGCCGCCCTTCCAGTCGCTCCAGATATGCGGGCCCATGGCGCGGACGTCCGCGAACGCAAGCAGATATAACATCGCCAGAATTTCAGAGGTCTCAGCGGTGCGCGCAAGTCTTTCGGCCAAATGGGGGTCCTTCACGTCGCGCCTGTAGGCGAGCGTCGGGACAAGAAGATGCGAGCGGATCAAAAATGCCACGGTATCCTGATCTTCCTTGGACCATCCAAGACGCCGCGCGATATTTTTTCCAAGATCGGCGCCGACCTCCGCGTGGGACCCGCCCCTTCCCTTGCCGATATCGTGAAAAAGAGTCGCGAGCATCAGGACGTGGAGGCGCTTCACCTTCTTCATTGCGTAAGCCGGGATGGGAAATGATTTTTGCCCTTTTTTCGTCATGAGGGAGGCCATCTCGCGCACGGCGTGGAGCGAATGCTCGTCCGCCGTGTAAAAATGGAACCCGTCGTGTTGGATCCGGTGAATCAGGGGTTCCATCTCCGGGAACCAGAGGGCCAGGAGTCTGCATTCGTGCATGTCGGCGAGAGTTAAATGGAGCGACGAGGGTGTGGAAAGCATTTCTTTCCACAGCGCGTTTGTCTTCTCGCCGGCGAGTTCACCCTGGGCGATCGCGTCCGAATTCTGCATGATGAGCTCTTTTGTTTTGGCGTCAAGCGAGAGGGCTTTCTTATTGGCGAGCGCGAAAAGTCTCAAGACGGCCTCGGGGCCCTGGCCCACAATGTCCGACGTTGCGGATAACTTCCGGCCGGTCCGTGAGACGCCGAGCGAGAGTTTTCTTTGCGTGAACAAGCTGACGATTGTCGGCTTCGGTAGTGCGGTCTCCACGATCTGTTCTATCGCGCGCTGACATTTAAGATGCACGGACGATGCGTGTCTGTAATATGCCTGCATGAACTGCTCAGCCGCGGCCGAGAATCTTCCGTCCTCGTACCCCAGAGATTTAGCGATCGGCCCCTGCTGCAACACCCCCAGCCTGTCGTTTTTTTCATCCAGAAGATGCAACGCATTTCTGACCCTCCAGAGGAAGCGGACTCCCTCCATCAACTCACGCGAGCCTTCCTCGGAAAGAAACTGAGGGGACACTTCTCCTGTTTGCATGGTCCCCACGTGAAAATGAGAAGTGTCCCCCAAACTTGCCTTTGCGATCCACAAAAGCGTGTGGTAATCGCGGAGCCCGCCCTCGCTCTCCTTGACGTTGGGTTCCAGAAGATAGACCGATTCGCCGAACCGCTTGAGGCGCAGCGTCTGCTCGGCGAGCTTTGCATTTATGAAGCGGCGGCGATTGCTCTTTGAGGAAAACTGATTTTTGAGAAATGAAAAGAGCTTGCTTGCCTCAAGCGCGTCGCCGGCTACGAACCTCGCGTCGAGCATTGCGGTCTGTGCGCGAAGCTCCTTCCCTCCCACGGATATGCACTCTGCCAGCGTACGTGTCGCTCCTGTGATGTCAACCTTGTTATCCCATAGCGGATAGAGAATCGAGTCGGTCACCTCGCGTATGTATGCGTCAGTTCCCCCGTCGTAGAGAAAAAGAAGATCGATGTCCGAGGAGAGCCCCATCTCCTCCCTGCCGTATCCGCCCAGCGCAAAGATCGCCACACGCCGCTGATTCTCAGGGTGATTTGAAAAAAAACGTTTCTCCGCGATGGAAAAAAGGGAACGGATGACCTCGTCTATCATCTGCGAGCGCCCCTTGTTGATCTGTAGCGCGTCGCACTGGAGGTCATGCGCGGTTCGAAACCACTTGCGCCCCTCCTCCATAACCCGCTTCACGCCGGCATTGGGGTCTTTACTCAAAGCGGATTCCGAGACTACGGGAATTTGCGGCAGGGGTACAAGGCTTCTTGAAATCATAGAGTTGCGACACGGTCCTTGTTGATTTTTATGTAGCGTTCCACTCCCGCGGCTATCGCGTTCGCAATGTTTTCCTGATAGGTAGGATTCGTGAGCCTTTTCTCTTCAACCGGGTTAGAGATGAAGGAGGTCTCAACCAGAATACCCGGACACTTCGCGCCTACCAGCACGTAGAAGAGAGCAGATTTGACGTCGTGATCCTTGAGGTCTTTGTAACGCTTGGTGAGACTCTTGATCATTGTCTTGTGAACATCGTCGGCAAATATCTTCGACTCCTCTGTGTTGTAATTCTGGAACAGGGTCAGAAGTATTCTGTCCACTTCGCCTTGAGGTTTTGCCGCCGACTTGTTTTCACGCAGGGCAAGTCTTTTTGCGGCTTCGTCCGTTGCATTATTGAGATAGTAGGTCTCGATCCCCGAGACTTTTTTGTTCTTGTTGGCGTTGGCGTGGACGGAAATAAAAAGATCGGCCTTCTTTGTGTTTGCAAAGGCGTTCCTTTTTTCCAGCGGCACATCGATGTCTTTCGTGCGCGTGAGGTAAACCGAGGCTCCTGTCTTCTCTTCAAGTTCCGCCGCCAGTTTTTTTGAAAGCGCCAGCGTCACTGTTTTTTCCATGACGCCGTTGGGACCGATGGCTCCTGTGTCGGCTCCGCCGTGGCCGGGATCTATCACTATGCGGAGCGGTTTTGAGGCCATGTCCTTCTTGCCTTCTTTTTTGGGTTTCTCTTCTCCCGGAATTGCAGGTTTATTTCCCTCCGGGAAAAAGCGGATTATCGTCTGCTTGCTCTTCTGTATGATGTCGTAGGCCGTGCGCTCCCGCATATCGAAACGCAAAATGAGCTCGCCCGTGAAGACCCCTTCCTTGAGGCGGATGAAGTTGATGTGGGGCGACGTGATTTTTTGTTCTTTTGCTACTCCGTCGATCAATTTCGTCTTTGGGAATTCAAGCGTGAGTCTCGCCGGTGTTTTCGTGCGGCGGCCGTACTCGACGAATTTCAGCGTGAACGGCGAGTGACGGTCCAGGTCAAGCGTGACGACCGTCTGCGTTTTTCCCACGTCCACGTTCATGCCCAGAAGTTTTGCTATTCTGAACCTGTCGTCCTTGTCGGGCTCCTCTTTTGCGGCGGCCTCCGTTTTTGCGGCTGCACCCGTTTTCGTTTCAGCCGCCTTTGGCTCGGCGGTATCCTTGACGTCTTTTTCCACAACCGCGGGTTCCATCGGGGCGCTTGTAACGCCCATGGCAGCAAGCTGCTCTTTCGCCTTGGGCGCCATGTCGCCCTTCGGATAACGCGCTATCAAGGCCTCAAATGCCTTTGCCGCGCGCTCGTCGTCCTTCAAGGGTTCGCGGCGCAAGAGGCCTATCTGATAGAGCGCATCGTCGGCGAGCGAGCTGTCGGGATACTCTTTGACGACGGCATTATAACTGTGGATCGCCTCATCAACGTAGGCGGTGCTGCCTGTTTGGGCCGCCAGCTCGCGGTTCAAGCGGGCCGCACTGTAAATGGCCTCGGGCGCCTTGGGATCCTTAGGATACTGTTCCGCGACCGCCTTGAACTCGGCGATGCAGCTCACCCAGTTTTTGGAATCCCGTGCGAGTTTGGGGCTGGACCTAAGGTCCTTGTAGCAGAGCTGGGCCTTGTCGTAGGCATCGGAGGCAGGCCCCGCCCATGCGGTGCAACTGATTAAAATTAAAATAAGAATAGGAATGGTTCGTTTCATATCGCGGCATAATAACATGAGTAAATCCGCGAGGCAAGCATTGGCAAAACTCGGAGTCTTTCGGGGCAGTCAAGAGAAGGTGTCGCGCGGGGGAGTTTTCTCGCTTACGGCGGCCTCGCCTCATACGCCGGCTCGCCGCCTGCGCCTGCGGGCGCTGGGTTTTTTAGGCTATGGTATCCAGCGTCCTCGACGCCGCTCAAAAACACCCCCGCACTCCGCCTTCTCTTGACACGGATTTCCCGTTCTCATGTGGCATGGGGCTTCTCTTGCGTGAGGACATGCCCGAAAGACGAGCCGCCAATCGCCATACTGGCTGATATCTCATCGCCGGCTCGCCAGATAATAATACGGAGATGATGCTACTTCGGATGGGCGCCCGGAAGCTTGGCGATTAACCGCCAGCATGAGCGTTGGCGGCGAAGGCGAAGGGCCTAGGCCTCACGCAAGGGAAGCCACATGCCACAGTCAAATTTTCTGTTTTAGTTCATGAAGTATATTCAGCGCTTCGATGGGTGTGAGTGTTGAGGTGTCAATGGTGTGAAGTTTTTCGGTGATCTCGGAGCTTGGCGGTTTGCAGAACAGATTGAGCTGGGCGGCGTTTAAGGCGGTTGTCCCCGCGTGCGAGGCGAGGCGCGGTTTGCCTATTTCGTCCAATTCCCCCGCCTCAAGGTTTTTGAGGACCTCATGGGAGCGGGCGATTACCGCTTCCGGCAGACCCGCGAGACTCGCCACCTGTATGCCGTAGCTTCTCGACGTTCCGCCGGGCACCAGCTTTCTTAAGAAAATTATCTGTCCGTTCCATTCCTTCACTGCGATGTTGAAGTTTTTTATCCCCTCTTTCGTCAGCGCAAGCTCGGTCAGCTCATGGTAATGCGTGGCAAAGAGGGTCCTTGCCTTCACGCGGTCGTGCAGATCTTCGGCGATTGCCCACGCGATGGAAAGTCCGTCGAAGGTCGAGGTCCCCCTCCCTATTTCGTCGATTACGATAAGGCTTCTTGGAGTTGCTTCATTGAGGATCGTCGCCGCCTCGCGCATCTCAACCATGAAGGTCGACTGCCCCAAAGAGAGGGCATCCGACGCGCCGATGCGCGTGAATATCCTGTCCACCACGCCTATCACCGCCTCTTTTGCCGGGACGAACGAACCCATCTGCGCCATGAGGACGATGAGCGCGGTCTGGCGCATGACCGTCGATTTGCCCGCCATGTTGGGGCCAGTGATGATGATCAGGCGGTTTGCCTCTCCGTCAAGGTGTACGTCGTTCGGCACGAAGCGCTCGATGGGATTTATGCGCTCTACAATTGGATGGCGCCCCTCGATTATTCTTATCTCGGCGCCGTCGTTCACGACCGGCCTAGTATATTTATATTCGCTTGCCGCGATGGCGAAGGAAGTGAGGACGTCTATTGTTGCAAGCACATCGGCCGCCTTGCCGATCCTTTCTACCTCCCCCGCTATCTCCTCGCGCAATTTTGAAAAGATGTCGTACTCCAGAGTGCGGATCCTGTCGTCTGCGGAGAGCACTTTGTCCTCAAAATCCTTGAGCTCCGGCGTGATGTATCGCTCCGCGTTCACAAGCGTCTGCTTGCGTATGTAATCCGGGGGCACCTTGTCTTTGTGGGTATGCGTTATCTCGATGTAGTATCCGAATATCTTATTGTACTTCACCTTGAGCGAACCGATGCCTGTCCTCTCCCGTTCGCGCGCTTCTATCCTTGCGATCGAATCTTTACCGCCTGTGGATACGTCCCGCAGCCCGTCCAGTTCGGGGCTGACTCCGTTCTTGATTATGCGGCCATCGCGTAAACTCAAAGGCGGCTCGTCCACTATCACCTTTTCGATTCTTGCGGAGATGTCAGTTAACGGATCGAGACCTGAGACCTGAGACTTGAGACCTGAGACTTCTATGACCGATTTTATCTCCGGAATCTCATTTATCGAATCTTTGAGCCCCACCATGTCTCTTGCCGATGCCGTTCCCATTGCGATGCGGGATGCTATCCGCTCCAGGTCGTAGACCTTTGAAAGATGCGGTGGAAGGTCGGAGATGAGTCCGCTTTGAAGGATGGCTTCAACCGCATCAAGCCGCTTTGCGATCTGGCCCGCATCCATGAGCGGATAGAGCATGAACTCTTTGAGTTTCCTTCCTCCCATCGCCGTCGATGTGCGGTCCATAAGATCGATAAGCGTCTTCTTGGGCGAGCCATCAATCATCTGGCGGAAGAGTTCAAGATTGCGTTTCGTGGCGTCATCAAGACGCATCGTTTTAGCCGCGAGAAATGATTCGATTCGCTTTATGTGCCGCGGCTCACTTTTTTGAGTATCTTTGATATAGAACCAGATCGCGCCGGCCGCACGCGCGGCTGCCGGAAGCGTTGCGACAATTTGGGCGGCCCCATCCAGACCCTCTATCGATTGGGGCGCGAAGCGGCTTTCGTCTAGTGATGTGAATAACGGCTCGAAGCCGGGGCGTGAAATTTTGGATAAAAGGTTTTCATCGTTTGTAAGCCGTTTAGGCAGAAGGATCTCTTTCGGTTCGAGACGAGCAATCTCTTCGGCCAGAAGTTCAAGTGTGTCGAATTCGGCTACGCTGAAGTGGCCCGTGGAAACGTCGGCAATGGCCAGACCGAAGTGCCTCCCTCCTTTGTAAGGAGGGGTCGGGGGAGGTAGATCGGCGGTAATCGCCGCCAGAAAATTATGGCTCCCCGCCTCTATTCCCTCTCCACCCAGAATGATCCCCGGCGTGACGACCCGCGTGACCTCTCTTTTGACCACGCCTACGGCGGTCATGGGATCTTCCACCTGATCGCAGATTGCCACTTTTCTGCCCAAAGACAGGAGTTTAGCTATGTATGGTTCTACGGAATGGTATGGAACTCCGCACAAAGGAATCGGATTTTCCTCGTTTTTATTCCTTGAAGTTAAAGTGATGTCTAAAAGTTTCGATGCAATCTCCGCATCCTCAAAGAACATTTCATAAAAATCCCCCACCCGGTACATGAGAATCGCATCATTATATATATCTTTGATGCGCAGATACTGTTTCACCATGGGGGTCATGGAATCGGAGGCCATGGCCAGAGCGCTAACACGAATGCGAAAGAAAAGGCAAGAGCAGTCAGGATAGCCAGATTAAGATTAAGATCTAGACCTAGATTAAGATTCCAGAATCTAGACCGAAAATTTCCTGAGCTTTCTGATCATGGCGTATGAAAGCTGCAGGCTTGATTTAAGCTCATAGCCAGTCTCATGGGATATCAATCTGAACGACTCCATGATATCTATTGCAGAATGCGATTCAGAGATAGATGCAAGGCTGATATCAAAGAATCTGGCCCTCTCTTTTGGAGATGTCCTCCCGTTTCCCTCAGACAGATTAAGTATGCCACTGGTCAATGCCCTGTACAGCTGATCTATAAGATAGCTGTGCCCTCTGGGCATTTTATTGAATATGCCTGGCAACCTTTTTGCGACACCTTGTAGCACTTCATAACATCTTAGCCTCTGGTGATTCATATTTCCTCCTTTTGCTGGTTTTTTGCCTCTTGCCTCTTCATGGCGGGTGAG
>JBGSNL010000088.1:0-21105 GCA_041739675.1 bacterium | reverse complement strand
AGGTAGCCAGAGAGGCCCGTCAGGTCCTCGGCGGCATGGGCATCACCGGCGACTACCCCATCATGCGCCACATGATGAATATCGAAAGCGTCTACACATATGAAGGAACGCACGACATGCACACGCTCATCATCGGCGCGGATATAACGGGCTTTGAGGCGTACCGCGTGGGCGAAGATAAAAAGAAATAACATGACGAAAACCTGCATCGGCATCAGACGCGAAGACAAAAACGAATGGGAGCGCAGGACCCCTCTGACCCCCCACGACGTGGGGGCGCTCATCAAAAATGAGGGGCTCAAATTCACCGTGCAACCCTCCCCTATCCGCGTCTTCAAGGAGCATGAGTACGTCGAGGTCGGCGCAAAGGCGGAGGAAGATCTTTCAAAATGCGGGCTCATCTTCGCGATCAAAGAGATTCCGCTTCATTTCATAATGAGGGATAAGACGTACGTCTTCTTCTCCCACACGATCAAGGGGCAGACGCACAATATGCCGATGCTCCAAAAGATAATGGAGACGGGTTCCACACTGATCGATTACGAACGCATCGTGGACGAACATAACAGGCGCCTCATCTTTTTCGGAGAACACGCGGGGCTTGCCGGCATGATAGATTCACTTTGGGCCTTCGGCCAGAGGCTCGAACACGAAAAGATCAAGAACCCGTTTTCCGAAATCGTTCAGGCATATAGATACGATGATCTGGACGCAGCTGAAGAGGCGATCTCCAACGTCGGCGAAAAGATAGAAACCAAAGGGATCGAAAGCTCGCTTGCGCCTCTGGTCATAGGCGTTACCGGTTACGGAAATGTCTCCCGCGGCGCGCAGAAGATTCTCACTTATCTACCGGTGACAGAGATCGCACCAGACGAGCTGGAAGCCCTCTTTGACAAAAAGAAAAAAGCCAACCGCAAAACCTTGTATAAAGTCGTCTTCCACGAAGAACATACAGTCGAGCCGGTCTCGGAGCTCACAAAGTTTCATCTGAACGATTTTTATGATCATCCTGAAAATTGCAAATCCAAGTTTTTTAATTATCTCCCATATCTCTCGATTCTCGTGAACTGCATCTACTGGGACAAGAGATATCCCAGGCTCGTCACAAAGACGGAATTGAAAACTTTGTTTGAAACGCAAAAACATCCGCGGTTGCGGGTTGTGGGCGATATTTCGTGCGATATCGACGGCGGGATCGAATTCACGGTAAAAGCCACGAACCCCGCGGAGCCGGTCTTTGTCTTCGACGCGTTAACCGGCAAAGCGGCGGACGGGATCATCGGTAACGGGCCGGTCGTTTTGGCGGTGGACAACCTCCCGTGCGAGCTTCCCAGGGAATCGTCAAACGACTTTTCGCACGTCCTGAAGAGGTTCGTACCGTCGATCGCCATGGCGGACTTTGACGCCGATTTTGAAAAACTCGAGCTGCCTTCAGAGGTCAAAAAGGCGGTGATCGTCTATCGCGGAAAATTGACGCCGGATTACGAATATTTGGAGAAATTTTTAAAAAAATAACTGGGGAGATTCCATATGTCGAAAAACGTGCTTGTTCTGGGTGCCGGCCTCGTCGCAAAACCTCTGGTCCAATATCTTCTGGATCAGAACGACTTCAATGTGACCGTCGCTTCTAGAACCGCGGCGAAGGCAAAAGAGCTTGTTGGCAGTCATCCGCGGGGCAAGGCGCTCGGGTTAGACGTCACCGACGCAAAGGCGCTGGCAACCCTGATCCCGGATTGTGACCTGGCTGTCAGCCTTGTCCCCTACACGCATCACGTCACGGTTGCCAACGTTTGCATCGAATATAAAAAGCACATGGTGACCACCTCTTACGTCAGCGAACCGATGCGCGCACTTGACGGCGCCGCTAAAAAATCCGGCATCATAATACTCAACGAGATCGGGCTGGATCCGGGGATCGATCACATGTCCGCCATGCGCATCATCCACAACGTTCAAAATGGCGGCGGAAAGGTCGAGAGCTTCTATTCATATTGCGGAGGGCTTCCCGCACCCGAGGCCAATACGAACCCCTACGGCTACAAATTCTCGTGGAGCCCGCGCGGAGTAGTTCTCGCGGGAAGAAACAACGCAAAATATTTGAAAGACGGAAAAGTAGTCGATATCCCGGGCAAGGATCTTTTCGATCACTACTGGAAGCTCCCGGTCGAGGGGTTGGGCGAGTTCGAGGCCTATCCCAACCGCGACTCTCTGGGCTACATAGATATCTACGGCCTCAAGGGAATTTCGACGATGTTCCGCGGAACACTTCGAAATAAGGGCTGGTGCAGGACGTGGAAGAAGATCGCGGACATGGGTTTTTTGGACGATGCGAAGAAATACGATTTCCAAAAACTCACGTACAAAAAGTTCGTGGCGGGGCTCATCGGCAGCAAGGGGGCCGACTTAAGATCAGAGCTCGCGGCCCATCTGAAACTTGATGCCACCTCCGACGTCGTCGGAAGAATCGAATGGCTGGGCCTCCTTGAAGACAAGACCCCTTCCGTAAAAGAAGGGTCGGCGCTGGATCTTCTCGTGGCGGTTCTCCTTGAAAAACTCCAGTACGAAAAAGGGGAGCGTGACATGATCGTCCTTCGCCACGAATTCGTGGCGAAATATCCCGAAAAGAGGGAAAAAATCACATCGACGCTCGTCGACTACGGCATCCCGAACGGCGACAGCGCAATGTCAAGAACCGTTGGGTTGCCTGCCGCGATCGGATCGCGGATGATTCTGCAAAATCGCATCAATCTGACAGGTGTTCATATCCCCGTGCTTCCTGAAATATATGAACCGGTTCTGGACGAGCTTGAGCAACACGGAATCAAGTTCACTGAGAAGACAGAGAAAATGAAATAGGAGGCCCTTATGCGTGATTTTGTGTCTGAACTTGGAATAGGCGAGGTCAACTCCGGCGTAAGTTTCGGAGGCTGGGTGGAAAAGCCCAAGGGGCCCGAGCTTGTCTCCTATTCCCCCATCGACGGGCAACCTATCGCACGCGTAAGAACCGCGTCCGAAACCGACTACGATCTCATTGTGGATAAGGCTCAAGCCGCATTCAAATCCTGGCGGCTCATGCCGGCGCCGAAACGCGGCGAAATCGTCCGCGAAATAGGTGGGAAACTTCGCGAGAAGAAAAAACTTCTTGGACAGCTTGTCACGCTTGAAATGGGAAAGATTGTCGCCGAGGGCGAGGGCGAGGTGCAGGAGATGATAGACATGGCCGATTTTTCGGTGGGCCTCTCCCGCCAGATCTACGGCCTGACGATCGCTACCGAGCGCCCATCCCACAGGATGATGGAGCAGTGGCATCCTTTGGGGCCGATAGGCATCGTGACCGCCTTCAACTTTCCAGTTGCGGTCTGGTCGTGGAACGCGATGGTTGCAGCCGTCTGCGGCGATACGATGATCTGGAAACCTTCTTCTAAAACCCCATTGACCGCCGTGGCGGTCCAGAGAATTGCAAACGATGTCATGAAGTCGCACGGCCTTGAGGGTGTCTTTAATCTCTGCATCGGTTCGTCAAAGAGTGTGGGCGAAAAGATGATCGCAGATCCCAGGCTCTCTCTCATCTCGGCTACCGGTTCGTGCCGTATGGGAAAAAGAATCGGAGAGGTCGTTGGAAAGAGACTTGGGCGCACACTTTTGGAGCTTGGCGGAAACAACGCGATCATCGTCATGAACGACGCCAACGTCGATCTGGCCACGCGCGGTATTCTCTTCGGCGCGGTTGGAACGGCCGGCCAGCGCTGCACGACAACTCGCCGCCTCATCATGCAGGACGGTATTTCGCAAAAGCTCACAAACGAGCTCGTCACTTCTTACAAACAGGTTCGCATAGGCGATCCGCTCGATCCCAAAACGCTTATGGGTCCTTTAATCGACAGAGACGCCGTCGAAACGATGATGCACGCTTTAAAAATTGCCAAAAAAGAAGGGGGCGAAATTCTGTCCGGCGGTGAGATCCTTGAAGGGCCCCAGTACGCCGGCGGCTGTTACGTGACCCCCGCCATCGTGAAGGCGCATCCCAAGATGGAGATCGTGAAAGACGAAACGTTCGCGCCGATCCTTTATCTCTTCACGGCGAAAGATGTGGGTGAAGCGATAGCGATACAAAATGATGTGCCGCAGGGGCTCTCCTCTGCCATCTTCACGCAGAACTTGCTTTCCGAAGAGGCGTTTCTTTCGCCCGCGGGAAGCGACTGCGGAATCGCCAATGTGAACATCGGCACCTCCGGCGCTGAAATCGGCGGAGCATTCGGAGGCGAAAAAGCGACCGGCGGAGGCCGCGAGGCCGGCTCCGACGCCTGGAAGGCCTACATGCGCCGCCAGACGGTGACCATCAACTACGGAAAGGAATTGCCGCTTGCGCAGGGGATTGAGTTCGGCCCAACGAAAAGCGAATCGGTGTGCTAAATGGCATATAGAAAATTAAATCTCGACCGCGATCGCATCAACCACTGCCGCGACTCAGCACGAAGGGTGGTCAAACCCGTTCAGAAATATATCGACCGCCACTCCACCCTCTCCATAGAGAGCGCAACATTGTCTTTTTTGGGCGTGGAAAACTTAAATGACAGAAAACCGGTCGCCGACCTGATCGTCACAAAGCTGGACCGCGACCGCATGCGGCGCGGCGTTGCCTATTGGTTCGGGCGCGCACTTGTCCACACAAAGCTCTCTGCCAAGGATCTGGGCCACAAGATCGCGGACGGAAGAATCACTTTCGAATCGATTCCCGATATTCCGGCCGACCAGGCCCGCGAGGCCGTGACAAAGCTTGCGCGCGAAGAATGCAAAAAAATGGATGATATTTCCGGTGCGAGAAAGGCCTGCAGCGCCCAGTTTTCGAATTTTTCGCACCCGGCCCCCCTTCTCATGGCCTCCCCCGAAAACTCGCACGAGCTCAAACAGTTTCTCTCCGACGAGCATACGGGCATAATCCTCTTCGACGACATCAGAAGGTTCGGGCTCCATTTGGACGAACAGCGAACAAAAAGCTGCGGGATCAAGCGTTTCGGCGTCGGCCTTTCCGGGCTTGAAACACCCAAGCACGTTCTCTATTCACTTTCCGCCGGCGCCGACATCATCGCCAAGGACACCCTCTCCGATATCTTCCTCCACGATATCAACGCAAAGAGGGCCTTCGTTGACGCACACTTCGCCAGAAGGATGTGCGCCCGCTTCTGCGCAGTCTTGTATTCCGAGGGTGCGCACGTGCGCCATCTTGACGCCTACCGCGACGCGCACGAATTGGTCGCGTCCCAATTCATCGAAGAGGCCTTTTGCGAGCATGCGTCGGTTACGCCCGAACTTTTAGCCGTCGGCCACGCCTTCGATATCGATCCGCTGATGGATGAAGGTTTCTTGCATGAGCTTGCCCGCGCGTCTCTCATGCGCGAGCTCTATCCTAGAAATCTCCTGGTATATCTTCCTCCTTCGAAATTCTGTCTTGATAAACCCCTTTCCTGCACGGAATTAAACGCCCTATTCGAGATTGCAGCCTCCATCACGGAACAGTCAATCGTCGTAAGCCCGCTTTTCAAAAATAAATTTGAAATGCTTCAGGCCGCGGCAATTGTTTTGAAAAACTCAAGAACGCTTGGAGACGAAATTCAGTTTTCACCCAACAGCAAGATCGCAAGACGCGCGGCAACGATTCTTGAAAACACCTCAAAGATGCTCAAGAAAATTGAATTCACGGGCCTTCTGGAATCGATGGCCAAGGGGGCAATAGCCGACAAGTCGGTCGATGAAAAAAGCGGCGCGGGGCTCGAAGGCGTCTTTCAAAAAGAGCGTGACTACTTCAATCCTGTGGAGATTCTCATGCAAAAGGGCCCCCAAGAAACCTATTGCGTAGAGGAGGAGGAGCCGGTTATAAGGCCAGCCGAGCAAGCGCATGCGCATCCTTCCGAGCCGAAACCTCAAGGTTTTCGCGGGCACAGAAGGCGCAGGCATCGCAGGTTTAAGGGCCCTGCGCCGGAAAGGAAACCTTCGTAATTTATGGCTGGCATAGGAATCGTCATCAACCCATATTCGAGAAGTCACCGCAAGGATCCTGCGAAAGCGGAGAGGTTGGGCTTTATCGTCGGCGACAAGGGATCGTGCCACACCACGAACGATCTTTCAGACGTTGAAACACTTGCGGCAGAATTCAAGCAGAGAAACATAGAAATTCTTGGAATATCGGGCGGTGACGGCACGATCCACAAAACGCTCACTACATTTATAAACGTCTATGGGAAGACGGCGCTCCCAAAGATCGCATTGCTCCGCGGCGGAACGATGAACAACCTTTCGAACTGCCTTTCCGTGCGGGGCGCGCCTGAAAAGATCCTCTCGAACCTGATTTTGAAATATCACGAGGACATCCCGTTTGCTGAAACGGATATGGATATCCTCAAGATCAACAACGATTACGGATTTTTATTCGGCATGGGGCTGGTGAGCCGCTTCGTCGATGAATACAACGGACACAGCAACGGCGATCCGACGCCCTGGCGCGCATTCAGCATGCTCTCCCGTGCGATGGTATCGGCCGCGATCAACGGAAAGCACGCCCTTGATCTCTGCCAGAGATTCGACGCCACAGTAACTGTTGACGGTATAAAGGCGCCGTTCAAAAATTACATGATGATTTTCGCCGGCACTATGGACAATTTGGGCTTCCATTTCAGGCCGCTCTACCGCGCGCGAGAGACCGCCGGCATGTTTCAGCTTGTGGCGATCTCAACGACGCCGAGACACCTTCTCTGCACCTTCCCGCAGGCCTTTTTCGGAAAACGGTCCCGATCTGAAGACTACGTCGATGTTGTGGGAAGCAAGGCGGTTTTGGACTTTGGAGAACCAACTATCTATACAATCGACGGCGACGTTCCGGAACCGGCCGCACGTGTGGAGATATCCGCGGGCCCGCGTTTAAAATTCGTCATCTCCTGAATTGATTTTATTTCCTCATTCGACGTTACAGGTGAACACCTCGTCGATGGTGCCGATCGCCACGATCCTGTTATCTAGGAAGAAGGAACCCGAGAAGTTATAACTGTCAAGATTGAAGGCGTTTCCGTCCGCGGTCACATTCACGGTAAGATGTATCTTATGTTCGATGTCGCCGAAGAAATAAATGATATCCGAGGGCGCAATAAAGGTTCCGCTTGTGCACATCGCCGTTCCCTTGAAATTTTCGGTTTCTCTTATAAAATCACCCTTCACGCGGCATTCCATATCGCCGGTGAGAACTGCTTGAACACCGCACGAATTTGTGAAGAAGAAATTTTCAAAATGGATGAGTAAGTTGAGTGGCACAAATTTCAGAATCGAGGACCCCGTCTCGGACGTTTCTATCTCTTCCACATTTCCCGACGCGTTAATCGTCAGCGAATCCGCACCGTCAGATCCCTTAAACGTATAGTACTCATTGATCGTGCTGATCGTCGTCGAAAATTCCACGTTGACCGTCATCGCGCGGACGGCGACATCATCAAATGAAAACGCGACCGGATCGATTGAAGTTGTTAGCGCCCCGCCTAACACGTCTTTTACGATCGTGTTTCTCTCAACTTGAGCTTCCGAGATGAGCTGGTTGGGTCCGGGAATTCCAGATCCTGAACGCCCCGACTCGCTGCACGCACAAAGCGCAGCAATCGTCAGTGCGAGAATAAATGGCAAAAATAGGTTCCGCATTGAGATAGTCATCGAAGGTGCCTCCCTCATTATAGTTATCGGCCCTGCCACGAAATAGTTGCGTGAAATTATCACCGCCTAATTCGTTGTATTTATTGGCTTATTGAGAACCCATGTCGAAGTCGGCGTAGGCGCATGGGGTTCAGGGGGCGTGTCGGAGACGGCCGCATCTATGGCTATGATAGCGCGGCCGTCGAGACACGAGGCACGTTTGCGCTCCGTAAAGCGCAAACGATGCCGTACCCATGAATCCCATGCTCCGAAAGCCGACTACGATTTGGATCGAAAAAAACCCGGCACCGATATGGCAGTGCCGGGTCTTAAATTTTATTCTTCGAGCGATCCCGCCATTCGGCGGGGGAGTCAAAAGCACGCTTATTGTTCTCGACCTTGCTCGAACAATAAGGCAATGATATCGCATAGTTACCTTCTCGTCTCACCCATGGGGGGGGCGCTTCTCATTTTCGCATGAACTCCTCGTGAACAGGAGAAGTGTCCCCCGCTTGACCACCCTCACCCCCACCCTCTCCCATCCCGCCATCAGAGCGTCGGCGGGCAAGCAAGGGAGAGGGAGAACGGGAGATCACTCGCACGTCGTATAAGGGCGAAAGTGGCCGACATCTCTAATTTGTCGCCCACTTCCGCCAACCAGGGGTGTTTAATCCCCGTGAGAATCCTATATCGAAGTTAAGGTGGCGTAGGGACTGTGGGGTTGGGAGGCGTCTCGGAGGCGATCGTATCCATGGTTATGATAACACGATCGCCGAGAGACGAGGTGCGCCCCAATCCCCGTAAGGTTGGGGCGACACCGTACTCCCAACCCCACAGTCCCGAAAGCCACCTCACTTAGGTTTAGGTTCGAATTGTTTCACGTGAAACATTTTCCCGCTTGCTTTTCTCCCCCCTTGGGAATAATTACTCGCCATGGCTGAAATCATTGCACTTTGTAATCAAAAGGGCGGTGTTGGAAAGACGACAACGGCCATCAATCTTTCGGCGTGTCTTGCAGCGGCAGAGAAGAGAACCCTTCTCATTGATCTTGATCCCCAAGGAAATTCAACCACCGGCATCGGATTCGACAAATATTCCGTTCAGCGCGGCATATATGATACGCTCCTCTCTGATGTAGATCTGCCCTCGCTTTACGTCGATACCGAGATACCACACCTCAAACTCATGCCAGCCAGTTCGGCCATGATCGGCGCCGAGATTGAACTTGTTGAAATTGTTTCACGTGAAACAATTTTGCGAAATCGCCTTGCCGCTATCTCCGACCGGTTCGATTTCATGATCATAGATTGCCCCCCTTCTCTTGGTCTTCTGACGGTCAACGCCCTCACCGCCGCCAACTCCGTTCTCATCCCTGTCCAGTGCGAGTACTATGCGATGGAAGGGCTGGCCGATCTTCAAAGGACGATCTCTTTTGTTCGTGATCGCCTCAACGCCGATTTGAAGATTCGGGGTATTGTTCTGACCATGTTTGATGGAAGGAATAATCTTTCTTTCCAGGTCTCAGACGAAATCAAAAAACACTTTAATAATTCAGTATTTGAAGCAATTATTCCCAGAAACGTCCGCTTGAGCGAGGCCCCAAGTCACGGCAAACCCATAATCTTATATGACGTAGGGTCGAAGGGTGCCTTGAGCTACATTAACCTCGCCCGCGAACTTTTGGCAAAATAGGAGGAAGTACATGCAACAGAAAAGAGGTCTTGGAAGGGGGCTTGAATCTCTCATCCCTCCGCCGGCCGTGGCGCTCCCCGAAACAAAACCAAAGGGTCTGCAGACGATCCCCGTGGACAACATTATTCCAAATCGTCTGCAACCGCGCACAACGTTCGACGATGAAAAAATCCGGGAGCTTGCAGATTCAATAAAGGAAGACGGAATCATTCAGCCGCTCATAGTCACTCCTCTTCCCGACGGAAGATATGAACTCATCGCGGGCGAGAGAAGGCTCAGAGCGTCGCGCATCGCGGGCCTTACCGAAGTTCCCGTCGTCATAAAAAATGTCGATCAGGCCGGCGTCCTGGCTCTCTCCATCATTGAAAATATTCAGCGCGAGGATTTGAATCCTCTTGAAGAATCGCGCGCATTTCAGGAGCTCATCGATCAGTTTGGCTTGACACAAGATAGTGTTGCAAAACGCGTCGGAAGATCGCGCGTCGCCGTTGCTAACAGCTTGCGTCTTTTGAGGTTGCCGCGGGTCGTGCAGGACGATGTGGCCTCCGGCAAATACTCTGCAGGCCACGCGCGTGCGATCTTGGCGGTCGATAGCATCCATGAACAATTGAAGCTCCGCGAGTGGATCGTGAGAACGACTCCCACCGTCCGCCATGTGGAGCGCAAAGTTGGCGGCCTCAGAAATGTTCCCGCAAAAACAAAAACTGCGGATACGGCGTTGCCAGCTCAAACTTCACAAATCGCGCAGAAAATGCGCGAATCGCTTGGCACGAAGGTTTCAATCACACAGGATAAAAAAGGCGGCGGAAAAATCTCCATCGATTATTATTCGTGGCAGGATTTGGACCGCCTCTTCAGACAAATAACAAACGGTTAACCAAGGAGGAACGATGTCGAAGAAATTTTTCAAAGAGGAAAATCAGATCAACGGCTTGCTGGATAAGGGATGCACGTTCGAGGGAAAGCTCACCTTCGACGGCACGGTGCAGATAAACGGTAATTTCAACGGCGATATTTTTTCCGACGGGACGTTAGTCGTGGGACCCGACGCACACGTGAATGCCAAGATCATGGTTAACACGCTCATCGTGAACGGCAAGGTTGAAGGGGTCGTAGAGGCGAAAAACAAGATCGAAATTCGCACGGCCGCGCAGCTCTTCGGAGATATTTTAACGCCAGGCCTTGTAATCGAGGACGGCGGCATCCTTCAGGGACGTTGCCAGATGCAGCATACGGGCGATGCCACAACGCGCAGAACGGCAAAAGACGACGAATTTTTCGTTCAGAGCAACGACGATTCCTTGGTGATGTAAAAGCGGGGACCATATGGGGGGAGATCTCATACAGCAGGCAGTGCGCCTGACCGCGCAGCTTGCCGTGATACTCATCGCGGCCAAGATCGGCGCGGAACTTTGCGAGCGCTATCTCAAACAGCCGGCAGTATTAGGTGAATTGATCGCCGGCGTTTTCTTGAGCCCGTTTCTATTTGGCGGCCACATTCCTTTCTTTGAAGGCGGCCCGCTCTTTCCTGCGCCCGCAAGTGCTGTGGGCATACCCATTCAGGCACCGCTCTTTGCGGTCGCACAAATTGCGGCCGTCATCCTTCTTTTCCTTGCCGGCCTTGAGACGGACCTCAAACAATTTTTGAGATACGCACTGGCCGCCACGCTCGTCGCGCTTGGCGGAGTGCTTGTCCCGTTTTTTGCCGGCGCATATCTGACGGTTGCCTTCGGACTTGCCCAGCATTTCTACGATCCCAACGCTCTCTTTGTCGGCTCGATACTCACCGCAACATCGGTTGGAATAACAGCGCGCGTCCTGGGCGACATAGGGAAACTCGACACACCCGAAGGAGTCACAATTCTTGGAGCCGCGGTTGTCGACGACGTGGTTGGAATTATTATCCTGTCCATCGTCATCGCAATAGGCGTCGCCGAGATGAGCGGGGTTCCCGTCAATTTCAAGGAGATAGGATTTTTGGGCATCAAAGCGATCGGCTTCTGGGTGGGCTTAATGATAGTTGGAATCTTGGGCGCGCCGCTCTTTGAAAAACTGCTCCATTGGTTCAAAACGCGCGGATCGATGGTTCCCATCGCACTTGCAGTTTGCTTCATCGCATCATTTTTGGCGGAGTGGGCAGGGCTTGCGATGATCATCGGCGCGTACGCAATAGGGCTTTCCCTTTCTTCAAGGCCCATTGCCAAGGAGTTGATCGAATCGATCGAGCCGGTCTATCACTTTCTCGTGCCGGTCTTTTTCGTCGTGACAGGAATGATGGTCAACTTGAATGCAATAGGCGCGCTTCCCGTTTTTGCAACGGTCATCACAGTTGCCGCAATTGCATCCAAATGGTTGGGCTGCTCTTCAACAGCTCTTATGATGGGGTTTAACAAAACCGGCGCCAACAGGATCGGCATCGGCATGATACCGCGCGGAGAGGTGGCCCTCATCGTGGCGCAGGTGGGAATCGCAAAGGGAATCATCGATCAGGGTATCTACGGTGTCGCGATACTCATGGCATTTGTGACGACACTTTTCGCGCCGCTGGGCCTTGCCCCGGCGTTCAAAAACGGCAAACCCGGCGTACGAAAGTTTCCCAAAACGACGCAGGACGGTATCCGGAAGCTTGTGGAGAAAAGAGCGGATGACTTTGGTTATGACAGCGACAGAATACTAAAAAAGGGGAATAAGTGATGATTCTGCTTCTGGGACAAACGGTAAATCTTATCCCCGACAAAACCGTGATCTGGCAGCTTGCAATTTTTCTGGCGGTCGTTGCCGTACTGTCATTTTTCGTATTCAAGCCGACCCTCAAATTGCTGGACGAACGCCGCAGAAACACGGTCGTATTACAGCAGGAAACCGACAAGTTCATGGCGGATGCCGATAGTCTTGAGGACGAATATAACGAACAAATATTCGCGGCCAGACGCGAAGGTCATGAAGCGGAGCGTAATCTTCTGAATCTAGGCGAAGAAGAGGCGAGAAAGATCGTTGGTGAGGCCAAAGAAAAACAGAAGGGCGAGATAGAAAAAGTCCGGGATGAGATTACCTCCGTGACCGCACAGTCAAAACAAGAACTCTCAAAAAACGTGGGTGATTTTTCGCGGATGATAGTGTCAAAGGTGCTTGGCAAAAATGGTTGAACATTTCATTTTTCAATTGGTCAATTTTTTCATACTCATAGGCGTCCTTGCCTATCTTTTGAGGCGCCCGCTCAAGGAATTCCTCTCCGGGCGCAGGGAAAAATTTAGGGCTCAAATAGTCAAGATGCGCAATCAGCATGAAGCGGCTCTTGCGCGATATAAAGAAGCGCGTGAACGGCTTACACACGCAAGCGCCGACGCCCTGGCGTTAAAGAAGTCCCTCGTCGAAACGGGAAATTTCGGGCGGGAGGCGATAATAAAGCGCGCACGGGAGACCGCGGAGCGTATCGACAGAGAAACAAAGCTCATGGCGGTGCAGGAAAATTCGCGCGCGCGGACCACCCTTTCAAGAGAGGCCCTGTCGCTTGCGTTCGACGAGGCCCGCGAAGCTCTGTCGCATGGGATTCCGCGGGAAGATCAGATCCGCATTTTGGACGATTCGCTCTCATTGGCCGGGAGAATTTAAGACGTGAAACATTTCAAATTCAGAACGCTTGCCCGCAGATACGCAACCGCAATTTTCGATCTCGCCATGGATGAGGGGAGCGTGGGAAAAGTGCAAGACGAGCTGAATCTCTTCGGCGAAGCTTTCTCCAAAATTCCGATGCTACCCTCCATCCTTGAAGATGATGAGATCGCTATCAATACAAAAAAACTCCTCATCGATAAAATAGCGTCATCACTTTCGCTTTCAAAACTTTCGGTCAACTCAATACACCTTCTCGTGGAAAAGAGGCGTATCGGAATCTTCGACGCCGTTTTGTCGTATTATAAAGATATGGCGGATGCGTTTGAGCGAATAGCGCGCGCAGAGGCAAGGGTGGCGGATAAGAACCTTGCAGCCATTTTCAAGGATAAGATAGAAAAGATCCTCTCCGATGTATTGAGGAAAAAAACGGTGTGCGAAACGGTCGTCGACCCCTCCCTCATCGGCGGAGCGGTCGTGAAGGTGGGGGATATCTCAATTGACGCGTCAATTTCGGGCCGTCTGGAAAAAATGAGGCAGGAACTTTTGTAAAGGGACCCAATTATGGAAATCAGAACGGAAGAGATCAGCAGAATAATCAAGGAGCAGATCAAAGATTACGGTACGGCCGTCGGCGCGGAAGAGGTGGGCGAGGTCATTTCCGTCGGCGACGGAATCGCGCGCATCTACGGCCTTGGGAACGTGATGGCCGGCGAGTTGGTCAACTTTTCGCGCGGAATTTCAGGGATCGTCTTGAACCTTGAAGAGGACTCGGTAGGTGTTGCCATCATGGGCGAGGATATCGACATAAAAGAGGGCGATGAGGTCAAACGTACGGGACGCATCGCGGAAGTCCCGGTGGGGCCGAAAGTCATAGGGCGCGTGGTCAATCCGGTGGGTCTTCCGATCGACGGCCTTGGGCCCGTTGAGTCAAGCCAGACGAGAAAAGTCGAGACCAAGGCGCCGGGAATCGTCTACCGAAGGCCCGTGCATCAGCCGCTCATGACCGGCCTCAAGGCGATCGACGCCATGACCCCCATCGGCCGCGGCCAGCGCGAGCTAATCATCGGAGACCGCCAAACGGGCAAGACCGCAATCGCCATCGACACCATAATCAATCAGAAGGGCGGAGACGTATTTTGCGTTTATGTCGCCATCGGCCAGAAAATGTCTACCGTCGCGCGCGTCGTCGAAAAACTCAAGAGCCAGGGCGCGATGGAATACACAACGGTCGTCGCCGCGTGCGCATCCGACCCCGCGCCGCTGCAATATCTTGCGCCTTATTGCGGCGTCACGATGGGGGAATATTTCAGAGATTCCGGAAAACACGCCCTCGTCATCTATGATGATCTGTCCAAACACGCCGTCGCGTACCGGCAGCTCTCTCTTCTCCTGAAACGACCTCCCGGACGCGAGGCATATCCCGGCGACATTTTTTATCTTCACTCGCGCCTTCTTGAGCGCGCCGCAAAACTCTCCGAAGAGCACGGCGGCGGATCGCTGACCGCCCTTCCCATAATCGAAACTCAGGCCGGCGACATATCATCTTATATACCCACAAACGTGATCTCGATTACGGACGGGCAGATATATCTTGAAGGCGATCTCTTTTACGCCGGTGTCAGACCCGCTATCAACGTGGGGCTTTCTGTCTCACGCGTTGGGGGTTCGGCGCAGATCAAGGCGATGAAGCAGGTCGCCGGAACGCTACGCATCGATCTTGCGCAGTACCGCGAAATGGCCGCTTTTGCGCAGTTTGGGGCCGAGCTGGACGCCGCAACGAGAAAGCAGATACACCGAGGCGAACGTCTCGTGGAAATTTTGAAACAGCGACAGTACTCTCCCATGCCCGTCGAAAGACAGGTTGTTGAAATTTACGCGGGTGTAGGCGGCTTCATGGACGATATGGAAGTCGAAAACGTGCCAAAGTTTTTAGAAGAGCTGGGCAACGCCATGATGCTTCGTCACGCTGATATTTTGAAAGAAATCAAAGAGAAGGGCGAATTGAGCGAATCTCTTAAAAATAAATTAAACGCAGCCATCGAAGATGTGAAAAAGCAGCTTACTTAAAAATGCAATCACTCAAGGCCATAAGACGCCGGATCCAGTCGGTGAAGAACACCCAGAAGGTGACGAAGGCGATGAAGCTCGTCGCTGCGGCGAAACTAAAGCGCGCGCAGCGCGAAGCTCTTTCGGCAAGGGATTACACCGACAGCTTGAGGGATACGGTCAGGAGAATATCGATGAGGGCCGGCCCCGGGGCCCCGCCCATAATGCGCCGGCGCGCCGATATCGAAAAAATAGACTTGCTTATCTTCACGTCGGACAGGGGACTGTGCGGCGGTTTCAACGAAAATCTCCTGCTTCGAATACTGAGCGACGTGGACGAGCACATATCGCACGGAATCGACGTCCAACTCTTCGTAATCGGAAAAAAGGGCTGGCAGTTTTTGAAAAAACGGAAGGCAAAAGTCGAAAGGTTCGTAGCCGCAAACGATGAAGGAGGCGCGGCGTTCGTAGAGCGCATCGCATCCGTTCTCACAAAGCGCTTCTTGTCCCGCGAATCCGACGGAGCGTTCATGGCGCTCAACCGCTTTATCTCGGCGGCAAGGCAGGAACCGATCTACTGGGATTTTCTGCCGCTCCACTGGCGCGGCAGAATGCCCGACCGCCTTCTTGACTACCAATATGAACCGGACCGTGACGGCGCGCGCGAAATGCTCTGCATCGAATTTTTAAAACGCTCGATCGTTCAGGCGATGTTTGAAACGACCGCCTCTGAACTTGCCGCGCGCATGCTCGCTATGGATAACGCTACGAAAAACGCCGACGACATGATCTCGCATTTGACGCTCAAATATCACAAGGCGCGTCAGCAGGCCATCACCGCCGAACTTCTGGACATCATCGGCGGAGCAAATGCGTTGAGGCAATGATAAAGGAGAAACGATGACTGAAAATCGAACGGGAAAAGTCGTGCAGGTGATAGGGCCGGCCGTGGACGTACGTTTTGAAGAGGGGCTTCTTCCCGAAATTTATCACGCTCTCACGGTATCAAACAAAGGTATAAGCGACGAAGAAGGCAACCTCACGCTCGAAGTCGCTCAACACATCGGTGAAAACACTGTCCGTTGCGTCGCGATGGATTCAACCGAAGGGCTCGTGCGCGGCGCAATTGTCACAAATACCGGAAAGCCCATTCAAATGCCCGTAGGAAGAGAAGTTCTTGGAAGAATTCTAAACGTTATAGGCAAGCCGGTCGACGAAGGTCCTCCGCCCGCCTGCAAAAAATACTATCCCATCCACCGCGATCCCCCGTCATTTGAAGATCAATCGACGGAGGTCGAGATGTTCGAGACCGGGATCAAGGTGATAGATCTTTTAGCACCCTATCCCAAGGGGGGAAAGATCGGCCTCTTCGGCGGCGCCGGCGTGGGAAAAACCGTCATCGTGATGGAGCTCATTCATAACGTCGCGATGGAGCACGGCGGCATCTCCGTTTTCGGCGGAGTGGGCGAGCGCACGCGCGAAGGAAACGATCTCTGGCTCGAGATGAAAACTTCGGGCGTGCTTGCCAAGACCGCTCTGATCTACGGACAGATGAACGAGCCTCCGGGAGCGCGCGCACGCGTGGGCCTGTCCGCCCTCACTGCTGCGGAATATTTCAGGGACGAGGAGAGGCAAGACGTTTTGCTCTTCATCGACAACATTTTCAGATTTGCGCAGGCGGGTTCCGAGGTGAGCGCGCTTTTGGGGCGCATGCCCTCGGCCGTCGGCTATCAGCCCACACTCGCAACCGAGATAGGCGAGTTGGAGGAAAGGATCGCATCGACGAAGAACGGCTCTATCACGTCGGTTCAGGCCGTTTACGTACCCGCGGACGATTTGACCGATCCCGCGCCGGCAACCGTCTTTGCGCATCTTGATGCCACGACCGTTCTCTCGCGCCAGATCGTGGAACTTGGAATCTATCCGGCCGTCGATCCTCTGGATTCGACATCCAGAATACTGAGCCCCGACGTCATAGGACAGGAGCACTACAAGGTCGCGCGAGACGTCCAAAAAGTTTTGCAGAGGTACAAAGATCTGCAGGACATCATCGCAATTTTGGGCATGGACGAGCTCTCGGATGAAGACAAACTGATCGTCGCGCGCGCAAGAAAGATTCAACGCTTTTTGTCGCAACCCTTCCACGTTGCAGCGCAGTTCACAGGCGTTGAAGGAAAATATGTGAAACTTGCCGACACGATCAGGGGCTTCAGGGAGATCTGCGAGGGAAAACACGACGACATCCCTGAACAGGCATTCTTCATGGTTGGGGGAATCGAGGAGGCAAGGGCGAAGGCGGAAAAACTCGCCACAGCTTGATATGCGTTTAAGAATCACAACACCTGAACGGTTAATGTTCGACGAACGGGTCGACTCCGTCACCCTCCCGGGAAAAATCGGCGAGCTGACGATCTTGCCCGGCCACGCAATGCTCGTCTCCGAACTTGTCGCCGGCAAAATGTATTACAAAAAACCGGACAAGGACGGTAACGTGGTGACGACATCACGCGCGATAGGCCCTGGTTTTGTGGAAGTTCAAAAAGATAACGTGGTGATCCTGACGACTAGTCTACAAGATCTATAATAATGATGGAGGACGACTCCTCCTGTTCGCGGTTTTGGTCCTTTTGGGTAGGTATTTCGTCGGGCAGATAGAGGGGGATGCGGTTGTCCCGATGGACCTGTTCTTCTTTTTTCCTAATCTTTTCAATTACTTCTGGCGTTATCCATTTCGCCATATCGAATCTCCCTCCATTATTATTATCGGCAGAAATCCGGAAAAGTTGCCTGTTTTGTGAATCCCTTGCATTCATGAAAATTGGCTGTTACAAAAACGATCCCTAAAACTTCAAAAAGGAGCAAAACTATGGGCGAAGCGCAAATTGTGTTACCGGCACTGGGCAGTTTGGAACTCACACTTCTGTGGTCGGTTTTGGGATGTGCGGTCATCGCACTCCTTTACGGCGTCTTTCTCGTTTTCAGGGTGATCAAAGAAGATACGGGAACGGCGAAAATGCTGGAGGTCTCCAAGGCCATCGACGAAGGTGCGATGTCCTATCTGGGACAGCAATTCAAGACGATGATCTGGTTTGTCATCGCGATCGCGGTCGGACTGTTTTTCATGTATCGCCCGATCTACGCCGGCATTCCTTATAAATACATCCCGCTCGATTACGGCATCGCCATCGCGTTTTTGATGGGTGTGATGGCCTCATACGGCGCGGGTTATGTGGGCATGTGGCTTGCGGTGAAAGGAAACGTGCGCACCGCGGCCGCCGCTTTGAAGAGTTTTAAAAACGCCCTTGAACTTGCGTTCCGCGCAGGAACGGTTTCAGGAATGTTCACGATCGGATTCGGTCTCACTGGCGCAACTATCATCTTCCTTCTCTTCCAGGAGCAGGCGATGAAGGTTCTCGTGGGCTTCGGATTCGGCGGATGCCTTGCGGCACTCTTTATGCGTATCGGCGGCGGTATCTATACCAAGGCTGCTGACGTCGGAGCGGACCTCGTGGGAAAAATCGAGGCTGGAATCCCCGAAGACGATCCTCGAAACGCGGCGACGATTGCGGACAACGTAGGCGACAACGTCGGAGACTGCGCAGGTATGGCGGCGGACGTTTTCGAGAGCTACGAAGTCACATTAGTTGCTGCAATCATCTTGGCCGTCGGCGCGCTTCTGGATCCGAATTTCCAGGCCATCTACGGCGCTGCGGCTTCAGCGTTTGCATTGAAGATGATCATATATCCACTTCTTGTTCGTGCGGTCGGCGTTTTCTCATCTATCATCGGAACGCTTTGCGTCCGCGCAAATGAAAAAACCTTAAAAGATCCGATGCGCCCCATCTCACGCGGATATTGGATATCGGGGCTGGCTTCAATCGTCGGCTTTGCGATCGTCAATTACTATTATGTCCGCGATCCCAACACAGGCCTGCCCGACTGGAGATTCTTCTGGGCAACGACGATGGGAATAGTTCTGGCTATCGTCATCCTCTGGATCACGAACCATTTCACGCATCCGGACAAGGCGTCCGCGACGGAGACGGCACTTGCGACAAAGACCGGACCCGCCACAATGCTTCTCACCGGCATGGGTATAGGGTTGGAGTCGTCAGTATGGGCGGTCCTTGCAATCGCAATCACAATCGTCGGATCGTTCCTCATCTTCCACGGATCGATCGCGCTTGCGGCATACGGCATCGCACTTGCTGGGTTGGGACTTTTAACGACCACAGGCTTTATTCTGGCAATGGACACGTACGGCCCGATTACGGACAACGCGCACGGCATCTTTGAGATGAGCGGCTTGACCGAAGCCAAGACAGGCGAGGCGGGCAGGAATTTGTCGTGGCTCGATGCTATCGGCAACACGACAAAGGCCCTGACAAAAGGCCTGGCAATTGCCACTGCGGTTCTCGCTGCAATTTCACTTTTCAGATCGTTCATCGATGAGGCCCATCTTAGTGAAATCGGTATTCAGGTAAATCTGCCGATGGTTTTTGTGGGACTCTTGATAGGCGGCGCGGTTCCGTTCCTCTTCTCATCTTTTGCAATCAAGGCGGTCGGGCGCGCGGCGTTCAAAGTAGTTGAAGAAGTCAGGCGCCAGTTTCGCGAACATCCTGGCATCATGGACGGCAAAGAAAAACCCGAATACGGTCATTGCGTCACAATCGTGACTGAAGCCGCACAGAAGGAACTTCTGGGGCCGGGAATTTTGGCGATAGCAACACCGATCCTCGTCGCATTCTCACTTGGCGCATCGGCACTGGGCGGATATCTTGCGGGCGCAATCTTGACCGGTCAGTTGATGGCGGTCTTCATGGCCAACACGGGTGCGATCTGGGATAACGCTAAGAAAAAGATCGAAGACGGATTTTTAGGCGGAAAAGGAACGCCGGAACATAAGGCGGCAGTTGTCGGCGATACGGTAGGCGATCCGTTCAAGGATACTGCGGGCCCAGCGCTCAACCCGCTCATCAAGGTCATGAACCTTGTGGCGATTCTGGTTGCGCCATTTGCGATCCGTGATCTCACCTGGCAGACGAGAGGAATCATCTCGCTTTGCTGCGTGATTGCGCTAGGCATCGCAATCGCCTTCTCCAAACGCGGCGGCCTTGCGAGCAAAAAGGCAAAATGATGTCATTCTGAGCCTATTGTCATTCTGAGCGTAGCGAAGAATCCCAAGTATATAATGATAAGGGCATGGTTCAAAAGACCATGCCCTTTTTGTTAGCAACTTTTCCGCCTGTGGTCCGATAAGATTGATGTAACCGGCCAATTGGGAGCAACTATGACAGACGTCAATCGGGACCTTATCTGCGTCAACGCTTCAGACGGCGAGACTTATTGCGTGAGAACCGACTATGACGAAGGGGAGCTGCCTGCTCAAGACGAGATCTGCAGGACCTCCCCAAACGGCCACATTAATTGTGTCCGAACCCGCTACGAAGAAATGCCCGAAAAAACCCTCCAAAAACTCCTTAAATAGAGTATGACACATTGTACGTTTTGCGGATTTTTTTCAGCGTGTGGAGTTGTTTTCTGATTTCACCTACTTTGCCTAAATCAATCTCCGCATATAGAATGATATCTCCGTCAGGCGGGCCTTCTGTTATAATTTTTCCCCATGGATCGACAACAATACTGTGGCCGTAGAATTTGACGCCGTCCGCGTTTCGGCCGCTCTGATTCGTAGAAACCAGATAGATCTGATTCTCGACCGCGCGCACCTTGTTGAGCGCGTGCCAATGTTCTTTGCCGGTCTTTTCGGTGAACGCGGATGAATTGAATATAATGATGCAGCCCCCCAGCATTTGCTTACGAAAGACCTCCGGGTAACGGAGGTCATGGCATATCGCAAAGCCCACTTTTCCAAAAGACGTCTTCGCAACACAAAGACATTTTCCCGGAACCATAGCTTTGGATTCGAAGTAGCTGAGCTGTCCGGGGATATAGAGATCGAAGAGGTGGAGCTTTGAATATTTGCAGACAATCTCGCCTTTGCGGCCGATAAAAAATGTCGTATTTCGCGGCAGTCCCTTCTTTTGCTTTTCCATTATCGAACCACCGACAATGTAACAC
>JBGSNL010000054.1:0-12583 GCA_041739675.1 bacterium | reverse complement strand
CGGTATCAGCAGCAGATCGAGTTAAAGCAGCATGATCTCTTCCAGCCGGTCGTCATATGCGACTACACGTTTGCCAAGGACGCGATCTTCGCCGACATCAATCTCTCCGAGGATGAAAAAACTCTCTACAACACGATCTTCCAGCTTTTGCATGCGCGCCTTCCCAAACCGGATCTTGTGATCTATCTGCGCGCCGATTCCAAGATACTGCTTTCGCGCATCAAGAAACGCGGTGTCGAATACGAGCGTTTGATAAGTCAGGATTACCTCGACAATCTGACCGACGCTTATAACAAATTTTTCCTCAACTATAAGGACACGCCGCTGCTTGTCGTCGATGCGACAAACACCGACTATCTGGCCAACCCCGGCGATTATGCAAATCTCAAAAAGCAGATATTGAGCCACCGCGGCGGAACCGTTCACCTCATCTCACGATGAAGAAACTGACCATTCCCAGTATCATAGGCAAATCGCAGCGCGGCGAAAAGCTCGCCATGCTTACCGCCTATGACGCAACGTTTGCGCGCATTATCGACGAGGCGGGCGCGGAGATGATACTGGTGGGCGATTCGCTGGGGCAGGTGATTCAGGGAAGGGACAACACTATTCCGGTCGAACTTGACGATGTGATTTATCACACAAGCTGCGTCACACGCACAGTGAAACAGGCAATAGTCATCGCCGATCTTCCGTTCATGAGTTATCAGGTTTCAAAATCACAGGCGCTGCTCGCAGCCGGGCGCGCCCTGAAAGAAGGGCTCTGCGAGGCGGTGAAGCTCGAAGGCGGAATGGAGATGGTGGAGACTGTAAAGACGATCGCCCAGACGGGCATTCCGGTGATGGCCCATCTGGGGCTCAAACCGCAGACGATCCACAGGATGGGCGGATACAAGATCCATGGAAAAACAGTTGCCGAGGCCGGCGAACTTGTAAGAGAGGCGAAAGCGATGGAAGATGCGGGCGCTTTTTCAATCGTCCTTGAAGGTGTTGCGATTGAGACTGCAAAAGAAGTCACTGATGCCGTGAAGATCCCCACGATAGGGATCGGCTCCGGCCCGCACTGCAGCGGTCAGGTGCTCGTGATTTACGATCTTTTGGGCATGAACCCCGAATTCAAACCCACGTTCCTGAAAACCTTCATGGACGGACATTCGCTCATCACAAAGGCGGTCAAGACTTATATAGATGAAGTGAAAAAGGGACAGTTCCCGAAAGATAGCCACGCCTTCCACAGGGTGAGCTGATGGAAATATTCAAGACGGCAGAGGAGATGCAGGAGTGGTCGAAGGCAAGGCGCAAGAAAGGGGCCACGATCGCTCTTGTCCCGACGATGGGCGCGCTCCACGAAGGCCATCTTTCACTTATCCGCGAAGCCAAGCACCGTGCAGACACGCTGGTCTGCTCGATTTACGTGAATCCCGCGCAGTTCGGTCCCGGTGAAGATTTATCACGATATCCGCGCGACATCGAAAACGATCTCAAAAAAATCAGGGAACTGAAAACGGACGCCGTCTTTCTGCCGACGGACGAAGTTATGTATCCCAAGGGTTATCAGACGTATGTGACGGTCGAGGAGGCGACGAAATATCTTTGCGGCGCTTCAAGGCCGGGACATTTCCGCGGTGTTGCGACCGTTGTTCTGAAACTTTTTAACATCGTCATGCCCGGCGTGGCGATCTTCGGAGAAAAGGATTACCAGCAGCTGGTCGTGGTCCACCGTATGGTGAAGGATTTGAATCTGCCGGTGGAAATTGTGGGGCTGCCCACCGTGCGGGAAAAAGACGGGCTCGCGATGAGCTCGCGAAACAAGTATCTTTCAGCAGAGGACCGCAAGGCCGCTCTTTCAATCTCGCAATCTCTTGCCAAGGCCGAGGTGATGGTGCGCAAGGAAAACCGCGATCTCAAAGAGATTATCAAGGCGGTCCGCGACACCCTTTTCGCCGCCAAAAAAGTTCATATCGATTATGTGAAAATTTGCGACCCGGAAACCCTGGAAGACCTCAAATCCTTCCGTCTTCCCGCGCTTTTGGCAATCGCGGTCTTCGTCGGCCCCACCCGCCTCATAGACAACCGTTTGTTAAAATAGAAGTATCCCCTCTTCGTTCATCGCAACTGATTTGCCAAAGCGATGTATTCGGGGATGAGAAGGGTCTCTGCGCGGCGCATCGGATCGATTTTGCAGAAGGAGAGGGCTGCGTCGATCGCTTCCATGCTTATCCCAAGCCCCTTTGCGCCCTGAAGGGCGTTTCGCAAAGTTTTTCGCCGCTGATTGAAAGCCGCCTTCACAATTTTCTGGAAAAGACCGTAATTTTCAATTCCCATATTTGCCGTCGAAATAAAATCAAGGCGCACCACCGAAGATTGAACCTCAGGCGGAGGAATGAAATTGGTGGGCCTTATATCGAAGAGTTTTCTGCAGTCTGCCTGCGTCTGGGCAAGAATGGCGAGAATCCCGTAATCCTTCGTGTTGGGTCTGGCGACGATCCTTTTCGCCACCTCCTGCTGAACCGTCAGCACCGCGCACTGCAGAAGAGCCCTGTTGTCCAGCAGTCTGAAAAGTATCGGCGTCGAAATATTGTACGGAATATTTCCGATCACTTTGATGGGGAACCTTGCCGTGTCGAGGTCGCGCCTGAAATTTGTTTTCAATATGTCGGCCGTGATGAGTTTAATATTTCCGATGTGGCCGAATTCCTTTTCGATTATCGCCGCAAGCGATTTATCTTTCTCGATTGCGAATATTGTGTGTGCGCGTTCGGCCAGCATCACCGTCATGACGCCCAGCCCGGCGCCGATTTCCAGCACGTCGTCCGTGTGTTTGATGCCCAGCGAGTTGACGATTTTTTCAAGTGTCGGCACTGCATTGAGAAAATGCTGCCCCAGCTGTTTTCTAGGCCGGAGATGATATTTTTTCAGAAGCGATTCGATGGATGGTGCGTTCATCTTATAAGCCGATCTCCTGATTCGCCACTGCATTAAGGCTCATATCCGATTTTCTGCCGTTTTCCAGATGTCTGGCTCCGACATATGCGACCATCGCCGCATTGTCGGTGCACAATCCGAAAGACGGAATAAAGCATTCGAGATTCGCCTCGGCGCATCTTTGCTCGAGTCTTTTTCTCAGGTGCCGGTTTGCCGCGACGCCTCCCGCCAGCACGACCGCGCGCGCGCCCGTCTGGTTTGCCGCGGCCATCGCCCGGTCGGTCAAAAATCTGACGACCGCTTCCTGAAAACTGGAAACAAGATCGGCGACATATTGATCGCTCACCGCGCCCTTCGCCGACTGGTCCCTGTGATTCAGAAGCACCGCTGTCTTTATCCCGCTGAAGCTGAAATCGAGATGCGGATTTCCCGAGCCGAACTTCGCGCTGTGATCGAACTTGGGGGTCGTGAACCGGAATGCGTTGGGATTTCCCTTTTCAGAGAGGCGGTCGATGATCGGGCCGCCGGGGTAACCAAGATTCAAAAGTTTTGCCACTTTGTCGAATGCTTCGCCCGCGGCGTCGTCGCGCGTGGCGCCAAGGAGCTTATATTCTCCGAATCCTTTCACAAGATAAAGGCTCGTGTGTCCGCCCGACACCAGAAGCCCGATGTGAGGGTAGGGCACATCCTCCCTTTCAAGTCTTACGGCGTTCAAATGTCCCTCAAGGTGATTTACTCCGATGATAGGTTTTCCAGCGGCAAAGGCGATTCCCTTGGCAAACTGGATGCCCACGAGCAGGGAGCCCAAAAGCCCCGGCGCGCATGTGACGGCAATGCCGTCCACGTCGCCGATCGAAACGCCCGCCTTTGAAAGCGCGCCCCGTGTTAACGGTATAACGCTTTCCATGTGCCTGCGCGAGGCAAGTTCGGGCACCACGCCGCCGTATTTTGCGTGGACCTCGTCCTGCGTGGCGACGAGGCTCGAGAGCAGACGCCTGTCTTTCACCACCGCGGCAGCGGTCTCATCGCACGAAGATTCGATTCCTAAAACTAGCATGATTAAAACTCGTTAAGCCGCTGATCCCTCTTTTGAGCGGGCGCGCCGGGCTGAGTCTGTTTTGGGGCGTCGGCGGAAGGGGCCGGCTCGGAATATTTGCTCCTCTGTTCCTGAATCGTCTGTGTGGGGTACGATCCTGCGGAAGGAACAACGGGCTGTGACGCGCCGGGGACGGGACGGGCAACAGATTGCCCGGACTGGCCCGGCGCCTGTTTCTGGCCAAGTCGCTGCATTTTTGCGGTTGCCTGCGCCGCCTCAGACGAGCTTGGATACTCTTTTATCACTTTGTCGTAAAACGGTTTTGACTCCTCGATCATACCCAACTCATAGAAGGAATTTCCCTGTTTGAGGAGAGCCGAGGCGACCTTCTCATGTTTCGGGTATGTCTGGATATATAATTGATACTCCTTGATCGCGCGCTTATAATCCTTCATGGAATAGAAACATTCGGCGGTCCAGTACTGCGCCGACGCCGCAAACGAGCTCTTCGGATATTTTTTCAGAAAAGTCTGAAAATCCGCCGCCGCGTTCAAATACTCGCCGCGCTCCGCTTTATCAAGGCCGCTCTGATATATTTTTCCCTCTTCCGCCGCCGCAGGGTTCACCTTTCCGATCGCCTGATTAATTTGTGTTGCGAATATCTGCATGCGGTCCTCGATGGCCTGAACGCGTTGCTCCAGATCGCGGATCATTCTCATGAGCTCCTGCCTTTGCGAATCGAGCAGATGGCCGTTGGCCTCGACCGCGCCCTTCACCGCATCAAAATCGGCCTGAATAGATTCCGACCTTGAGATTGCACGGGCCATATCCGCATTGTTGGTGAGATAGGTCTGCTGGATCGAATTGACCCTGTTTTCAAGATCGACCACCCGCTCGTCGACCGACTTGGCCAGCACTGGGGTTGGCGAAGCGATACAGAAAAGGATACATGCAATTAAAATGCGACGCATAAAAGTTCCTCCTCGCTTTTCCATTACATAAACAAAGACCACAGTGCAATCCCTAACAAGGGTACACTGTGGTCTTTTAAATGTCCTTATACTCGAACCTTACTTCGCTACGAATTCGTCGCGGCGATTCTGCCACCAGCAGCTCTCGGTGTGCTCTTTGCACAGCGGGCGATCTTCGCCATAGCTGATGGTGCTCATGCGATCAGTCGAGACGCCAAGGTTCTTCATATATCCCTTGGCTGAATTCGCACGGCGGTCGCCAAGCGCGATATTATACTCTTCCGAGCCGCGCTCGTCGCAGTGACCCTCGATGGTGACCTTTGTGTCTTTGTGGTCCTGCAACCATGCCGCATTCGACTTCAGAACCGGCTCGTATTCCGCCTTGATGTTCGATCTGTCGAAATCAAAGTGGATTCTCTGCAGGCCCTTCGTTTCCTTCGCGGCCTTCGGTTTCTTCTGCTGCTGTGCGCAGCTGAAAACCATGAAGGCACAGCCTACTGCTAACATCAACAGCCCAAATCTTCTCATACCCCCTCCTTAAAAAAGTTGTTGTTTCGATATTATTTGGACGAAATCCCCCAATAAAATCAATTGGAAGGTACGGGAAGGCCAAAAAAATGTCAAGAATCATTTGGGTATCTTGCCAACTTAAGTCCCCTTGTGTATGGTCGGTCTAATGATTTTTCGCGCTATCATCGTCGACAGGTCGCTATTGGCCGTGAATATGTATAAGCTCCTGCTCGGCCCTGTCGTAACGACCTTCCTTGTGGCAAAAAGGTACGAGGAGGCGAGGCCGTGGTTTTTCAGAAGGGACAGGGTGGACATCGCAATCTTCAATTCGAACACGTTCGGCAAGAAATTTGAAGAATACCTGGGGCGCTTCAGTCACGATGAGCCTCTTGCCAGGATACCGAAGCTATTCTTATGCCGCGAGAAAGAAGACGCGTGGGTCAGAAAATTGAAAGAGTTGCCGAAATCCTTTGTGGTCATGCGGCCGTTTCATCCCGACGACTTGCTGGCGCTTGTCGAACGCGTGGCGGAAAAAGCGAAATGAAAAAGAAAAGCAACAGCGTTACCGAGCGGCGTCTTTTTTCTAGAAAGGGATTCGAGGCGGACGTCGTTTTTGAAGACGAGTTCGGCGACGGTCTTTTTTACGTGAAATCCCTCGATATCAGCATGGGTGGTGTTTTTCTGGCCTCTTCAATCCCTGTTCGCATCGGTACAATGATGTTCCTTTCGATAACACTTCCTCCTCACAAAAGGCCCATCAAGTTCACGGGCGAAGTGGTCCGCATAACCAAGCCAGGTTCGCAGGTTGTGCAGGGAATGGGCATCCGCTTCGTGGGGCTCTCCGAAGCGGCGAGACAGCGGCTGGAGGAGTTTTTTGCCGGCTAATCTACCTCGTATTTTTCCTCGATGTTGAAACCTTCCACCCAAGGAAAGCGATCGCCCTTCACCGGCGTCCAGAAAGGTTTTCCAGCTGTCCGCCACGGATCCACGGCCAGGCCCTCCTCAAACGGACGGCCTTTTGCCGTGATGATCATTGCATTGCTCTCGCGGAACGTGAACTCCCATGCGGCTCCCCAGTGCAGGTCGAAGCGGTTCCATGATCGCTTCATGAGCGCCTTTCTCAAGTTTGCGGCATAGTGGTAACAGAAGCCCTTGTCCTTCATGCCCAGATTGATGAGAAAGTTCGTGAAAAGGGCGGAGCCTATCCGCCACTTCTGGGAGAGGGCGTAAAGCGTGTCGATGATCTCCTTTGCCATCGCGTCGGCTTCCACCACCGCATCCTTGGGAGGATGAGTACCGTGCAAGGCGGAAAGAGAATCCTTTAGGGCTGCAACTTCCTCCCAGAACTTTATTTTCACGAGGATGTCGTCGTAATTCTGTGCAACTTTGCGCTCGCCGGCTGTCAGCCTGATCTTCGAGTTCCGCCTGTGCTCCTCAAGGCGGGCCGTGTCGACTTCACTGGCGAGCTCCTCGCGCGCAGTCATGTATTTTAACAGCACTTCTTCGGCCGATATCTGCCATTCGTCGTCCGCGACCGAACACGGCGGAAGGCGGTAGGCAAACGCCCGGTGGGAGATCGTGGAGATAAGCAGGGTGAAGATGATTGCAAAGATGAGCTTGCGGGTCATTTATTTATCGGGATCTCGTGCGCCCCTTTTTCTCGTTCTCGCCCAGTTTTCTTTCAAGCGCCTCTATTTTCTTTTTCAGGTTTTCCATTTCGGCCTGAACCGCCGGGATGCTCTGGATGTTTTCAACCGCCGGTCTCACTTTGTCGTCGACGAACTCTCTCACATGCCCCAGCTCCCTCGCGCCGCGGGTAACAAGGTCGCGCAACGCCTCGCTGCCGCTCTGGATGATCTGCGTGAAGGTGTTGAGCGGAAGCACATGAGTTTTTTTCTTCTGCTCCTCGAAGATGATCTGTGCAAGAGTCACCGCTGTCAGATCCTCTTTTGTTTCGTTGTCGATCACCTGCACCTCTTCGCCCTGTTTTATCATGTCGCTGATATCCTCAAGCGTGACATAGCAGGAATCCGAGGTGTCATAGAGCTTTCTATTCTGATAACGCTTTATGATTTTGGGTGTCTTTTGCGTCATTTTCTCTTCCTTTTCTTGGCCGGTTTTCTGGTGCGCATCTCCTGCTCGATTGTATCGCAGAAGGGTTTTGTCACCTTCTCCATCATATGTTTGAGCGGGGTTTGCGACATCATGCTGGAACCCAGCTCTCCGGCGACATTTATCGCCTTGGCAAAAAACTGGACAAGTTGCGGATGCGGTTTTTCTTTGCTCGTTTCCTCGACGTAGCACTTGCAGAATTTGAGCACGCCCTCCGCGGCCTTCAGAAGCTCGTGCCCCGCGACGAAGATGTGCGCCTTTGTTTCATTCAGGTCCGGCGCTTGGCTAGCCCTTTGGTGACTCCGGCGGCGATGAGGCATGGTGTTTTTTCCTCCTGAAGACGCCGAGGGACGAACCCTCGCGCGCTCCGATGATGATCGCGAATATGAAAATCGTGAGAAGGATATCCTTCCAAGTGAAGTTGTTTAAAAATTCATTGAGCGACGGCATCCCTTTGACCTTTCAGCTTTGAGCTTTCACCTTTTATTATAATGCGTCATGATTGTCCAGAACTATTACGATTTGGCTGATGAATATTGTCATGATATCAATACGTTGTAAGATGGTGATTTTTTGCCGCACGATACTAGTGCGTCATGCCATATGAATTAACCGGGGTCCTATCGCGATCCTTGAAGTGGAGATAAAGAAGAATTACGTTCACGTGTGCGACCACTGCAACGAGAAAAGCTGCGATCGCCAAGACGATGGAGTTTCCGGAAACGACGAAGAGCCACAACATTACCGCGAGGATGTAGCTCGTCGGTACCAGCGCCTTTTCAAACTGGAGCGCGATTCCGGCGGATCTTGAAGCCGCCCGATACCAGCGCCACATCATGCAAAAGCGGAGAAACGCGTACATGGCTACGATTGCGACGAACAAAATCAGCTGAAGCGAAGTGAGCCGGTCTTTGAAGGCGAGCCATGAAATACATAAAATTCCGGCAAGACCTATCGTCTCCATCAGCCTGACCATGAATCCGTGCCTTTGAAAGAAAAATCGAAGCATGATCTAAATGGTTCCCAGTAGTTTCTGCATCCGTTTTGCACGCTCTCTTGTCAATTCGAGCGCCCGCCGCACGATATCCGCATGATCGTCTTTAGTGGGCCCTCTCGTCAATTCCAATTCATACACCTCCAGTTTTTGGGCAAGATCCTGCCTGCGTTTCAATTCTTCACGCGCAAGGGCTGCGATTCTTCCCGACGCGCGGGCATTTCCCCCTCCCGCAACGGTCTGCTCCAGTTTTGCAAGCTGTTGCCATTCTTTTGATTCCGGGGATATCTTTTCAAACGGGTCGACGCCGTCGTAATTCTCTTCAGGCACATGGAGCCCGAACCATTTGACGAGCATCGGATAAATATCGCAGCTTCTAATCACGCCGAAGCTGCCTTTTTGAACGGTGGGCCCCGATATAAGTATCGGCACGCGCATGTCGTCAAAAATAATCGAGCCGTGGGTCGCCGCTTTTGCTTTTCTGAATCCCCACTGCGATTCCGGTATAACGAAAAAATCGCCCGCGCGGCCATCCCAGAAAATCTGCGCCAGCTGAACTACGGCATCGGGATAATCTTCATTCACGGCGGCGGCTTTCCATTCCAATGTGCTGTGCGGCTCTCCATCCAAGAGACGCGTAAGATGGGCCCGGCCCTTATAATGAAGAGGGTCGGAGCGGTTATCGGCCACACGATAGCTGCACCAGTCAGTGAATTTCAGCGAATAACATTCGATTCGCGATTCGCCCCCGTGCTTGTCAAAAATCCGCGCCGCACGCTCCCCATCGCGGGCGATAACAAACATCGTTGGCTCAAGGGACAGGAGCGTTTGCGTAAGATCGATTGTGCCGCCGCCTTTCTTCGGATGATCGCGCAATATGTCCGCGCTTTCTATCGGTTCCCATCCTCCGTCATGCTTCACATAGATGTGCGTCGAACTGATGCCGCGGTCGGCTGTATAGAGGGTGTAGCTGTGGATCTTGGGATTGCCGGGTTTTATGAAGACGCCGGCCTCGATGAGCGGTTTTTCAAGGTCGAAGCGTTTTCCGGTGTCGTGCATTCCATGATCCGCCGACAAAATTAGATAGGTCCTATCGGCGATGCCGCGCTCTTTCAAGAGTTCCAAAAACTCTTTCAGAAAGAGATCGAATTGAACCACGGCATGCTCCACGCGTTTGCTCTCGATCTCGAATTCGTGTTCCAAGACATCAACGGAATAGAGCCCGACAAGCATGTAACGCGGGATATCGGCCTTTTTAAAAATATCGAAGATTTTCTTGTACGCAAGGTAGTCGATATTTTCGGCGCTGTCGGTCACGTACGTGGACCAGAGCGCATGAATGGGTACGCGCTTGGGAAAATAGTCCGCGGCGCCGCGTCTGAACGAGGAGTAGAGCGAAAATGTCGGATGACCGTCAAGAAGCTCGTATATCGTTGTCGGCGGCTGAAGCCTGGCGACATCGGGGTTCTGGAGCGCCCGCATATTGATCATATCGTCGTTGATCTTGAGATAGCCGCTTGTGGTCAGATATCCGATCACTTTCTCATTTTTCCGGTCGAAGCGCTCCAGATGCGGGATGCCGGAGTTGCCCGGCAAAAGGCCTGTGACGTAGCTCTGGTAGATTGTGGGAGAGGTCGAAGGAAAATTTGAAAGTGCGTCTTTGAAGACCGCCCCGTTATCTACAAAATGCTCTTTGACATTGGGAAGCTTTCCCGAATCCAGCAGGGCGTTGAATATGCGTCTGTTCATTCCGTCCATGACGAAGTGGACGACGTAGACGTCGTTGATCTGCGGAGGTGATGCAAATGCGGAGAAACAGAAAACAAGCGACAAGATGCAAGAAACAAAAGACAAGAACTTTTTCATGCGTCAGCTGATAACATTGCATGAAATGTTTGCCAACTGTTTTACAAAATTGTAAAATGCCGGTGTGAAACTTCAATTCCTCGGCGCCACCGGCACTGTCACAGGTTCGAAATTCCATCTAAGTAATCAGACCGATTCATGGCTCATCGAGTGCGGACTCTTCCAGGGTTTGAAGGAGCTGCGTGAGAGGAACTGGCAGGTCCTTCCGATCGATGAGAGCCAGCTGAACGCGATCATACTCACTCACGCGCACATAGACCATTCGGGCTATCTCCCGGTTCTCACGAACCGCGGCTATGACAGGCCTGTCTACGCTTCGGAATCCACCGTGGAGCTCTGCAAGATTCTGCTCCCCGATTCCGGCTATCTTCAGGAGGAAGACGCGAGATTCGCCGCGAGGAAGGGATTTTCAAAACATCATCCCCCTCTGGCGCTCTACACCTACGCCGACGCGATGAACTCGCTTCAGTATCTGAAGGCGTGCCCCGACCGCGACTGGCTGGAGCTTGCGGGAAATGTTCGCATGATGCTCCGCCCCGCGGGCCATATTCTGGGAGCCCGGTTCATAAACATGTCGATCGACGAGAAAAGACGCCACTTCAACATCCTGTTCGCGGGCGACATAGGCGGATATGACTCGCTCATCGCGGTCGACCCCGGGCAGGTGAAATCGGTCACGTATCTTGTGCTTGAGGCGACTTACGGCGACAGGCTGCACGAGGAAGAAAATATTCTGGACCGCTTCGAGGGAATAATAAACAGGACGGTGGACCGCGGCGGCAAGGTCATCATCCCCGCATTCGCAGTGGGGCGCACGCAGGAAGTCTTATACATCCTGAAAAAACTTGAAAAACAGGGAAGACTTCCCGACATCCCCATTTTCCTCAACAGCCCGCTGGCGATAGACGCCACCGACATCTATATCAGGTTCATGCGTGAGCACAATTTCTTCAAGAACGGGATCACGCCGGGCGAGGCGTTCCAGCCGAGGCGCCTGAAACAGATTCAGGAATCGGAGGAATCAAAACATCTCAACAATCTCGACGAACCCGCGATCATCATATCGTCATCTGGCATGATGACGGGCGGGCGCATCCTCCACCATCTGAAGGCTTATCTTCCCGATCCCAACTCCACGCTCGTGATAACCGGTTTTCAGGCGGCGGGCACGCGCGGACGCGCTATTTTAGACGGCGCCAAGGCGATAAAAATTCACGGCATGCCCGTTGCCGTGAAAGCGGAAGTGGAATTCATCGAATCGCTTTCCGCCCACGCGGACTGGCGCGAAATAATAAGGTGGCTGAAAGGCTTTGAGAGCCCGCCCAAGACGACTTTTCTGGTTCATGCGGAACCGGATGCGGCCGCAGCGATGAAGCAGCACATAGAAGAAGAGCTCAAGTGGAACGTCTCGATACCCAAGTATTTGGAGAAAGCCGAATTATGATCTGAAAGGACAACCATGGCGATTGATCCGAATCAGGCGATCAGGCGGTGGACGGGTGATGAGCATCTGACGAACTCTCAGGTGGCGGGATATTACAGTAATCTTTCGGGTATCTTCGATCAGAGATGCGGCGTATCATCCGATCCCGGAAGGCAGCTTGACAATTATCACAGGGCGCTGACGGGATTTGATTTCGTCCGGCGGATTTCAGGCGTTCCCGTCCTTCATGTTGCGCTGCCCCAGTCTTTCGATCAATTTCTCGTATCAAGGGGTTGCCCTGATTCATCGCCTCGCGAAATTTTTCACAGAGAGCTCATCGCCAATTATGTCGATATGTCCCGGCAGGTCAGATCCCGCGAATCGATCGCGGTTTTGGCGAAAATCACGGACGAAATCAGGATGCGGCGTTTTACCGCGGAGGAAGAAGGGGCCCTTTCCGCCATAAGAAAAATAATGAGGTGGGGGGACCCGTTTTTCGAGCTTGTGGGGACGCGGCTTCTGGGTCTTGTCTGGTGGAAAGACGGAAAACCGCGCATGCCCAGAGATTTTGTCGAGAGCGTCAACTGGATTGCGTCATACGACGGTCAGCTGTATCCCATGCACAAATTTGACCAATCGAGGCTTGCCATCTGGGAAGTGATCGACGTTCTGGAACAACAAAAAGACGACGACAGTTCGTCGGGTTCCGTTCCGCCGGCCGAGTCCGGCGCGCCGCCGGCTCCGGC
>JBGSNL010000030.1:0-22205 GCA_041739675.1 bacterium | reverse complement strand
CACTAAAATTGCCGCAATTGTGGGCGAAATAGCCGATGAAGGGATAGATATCGTGGGGATCGGATCCCACCCTTCAAAGGGCTTAAGGAAAGGGGTCGTCGTCAACATTGAAAGTACCGTCTCCTCCATCAGAAAGGCGGTTGAGGAGGCGGAGCTGATGGCCGGCTGCGAGATCACGTCGGTCTACGCTGGGATAGCCGGGGGCCACATCAAGGGGCTCAACAGCCACGGTATTGTCGCAATCAAAAATAAAGAGGTGGGCGTGGCCGATGTCGAGCGCGTGATAGATGCGGCGCAGGCCGTTTCGATTCCGCTCGACCGAGAGGTGATACACGTCATACCACAGCAGTTCATTGTCGACGATCAGGATGGAGTGAGAGACCCGGTCGGCATGAGCGGCGTGCGCCTCGAGGCGAAGGTTCACATTGTGACCGGTGCGGTCACTTCGGCGCAGAATATAATAAAGTGCTGCAACCGCGCGGGGCTCAACGTCAACGACATACTTCTCCAGCAGCTGGCCGCAAGCGAGGCCGCCCTCTCGACGGATGAGAGGGAGCTGGGAGTGGTGCTGGTGGATATCGGAGGCGGCACTGCGGACATTGCGGTCTATTCGGGGGGCTCGGTCATCCACACGGCGGTTCTCACACTCGGCGGGAATCATCTCACCAACGATATCGCCGTGGGTCTCAGAACTCCCGCGCACGAGGCGGAGCGTATCAAGCTGAAATACGGATGCGCAACCGCGGGCCTCGTTCACAAGGATGAGACGATCGAGGTTCCGTCGGTCGGCGGAAGAAATCCGCGCGTACTTTCGAGGCAGATTTTAGCGGAGATAGTTGAGCCGCGCATGGAGGAGATATTCACGCTCGTCCAGCAGGAGATCACGCGTTCAGGCTGCGAAGATATGGTAGCGGCGGGCGTGGTTCTCACGGGCGGAACCTCCATCATGGAAGGGGTTCCCGAACTTGCCGAGCAGATATTCAATCTGCCGGTGAGGCGCGGAGTGCCGAAAGGGATAGGAGGTCTTGTCGATGTCGTGAGAAGCCCGATGTACGCGACTGGAGTTGGGCTTGTGCTCATGGGTTCGACCTCGGCCGTAAGCAAGAGATTCAAGGTGAAGGACCGGAACGTGTACGCAAAGGTCAGGGGCCGCATGAAGGAATGGTTAGGTGAGATGTTTTAAAAACGGAATTCAATTTTAATATTGAAAGGGGGTATCATGTTTGAACTTGTGGAAAATTTGGCACCGAATGCCAAAATTAAAGTGGTAGGAATCGGCGGCGGCGGCGGAAACGCAATCAACACCATGATGGAACTGGATCTGGAGGGCGTGGATTTCATCGCCGCCAACACGGACCTGCAGGCGCTGAAGGCGAACATAGCGCCGGTAAAAATCCAATTAGGACGTGAGCTGACAAAAGGGCTTGGCGCCGGAGCCAATCCGGAAGTCGGCAAAAACGCGGCCCTTGAAGATCAGCGCGCGGTGGCCGAGGCGATAGGCGGCGCCGACATGGTCTTTGTCACCGCCGGAATGGGCGGCGGCACGGGAACGGGCGGCGCGCCTGTAATCGCGCGTCTTGCCAAGGAGCTTGGCGCCCTTGTCGTCGGCGTTGTCACCAGACCCTTCGCTTTTGAAGGAAGACAGAGAGGGATACAGGGAGACCGCGGCATCGCCGAGCTTCGTGAGGCGGTGGACACATTGATCACGATCCCCAACGAGAAACTTTTGGGCCTCGTTGGAAACGACGTCACGGTGGTCGATGCGTTCAAGCAGGCCGATCAGGTTCTCTATCAGGCGGTGAAGGGCATATCGGATCTCATCACGGTGCACGGTCTCATCAATCTCGACTTTGCCGATGTCAGAACGATCATGAACGAGATGGGCATGGCCCTGATGGGTGCCGGCAGCGCGACTGGCGAGGGCCGGGCGATCGACGCCGCCACGAAGGCGATCTCTTCTCCGTTACTTGAAGACGTCTCAATCAAGGGCGCGACAGGAATTCTCATCAACATAACCGGCGGCCCGGACATGACCCTCCATGAGATCAGCGAGGCCTCGAAGATCATTCAGGGTGAAGCTCATGAGGATGCAAATATCCTCTTCGGAGCGGTTATTGATGAGTCGATGAGGGACATAATGCGCGTAACGGTCATTGCCACGGGCTTTAATAAGCCGCTTCAGAGGGTTGCAAGACCTACTGCTACCGCTCAGAGAGGGTTTGCAAAGCCAACGATCCTGCAGAGTGCGCCAATTGCACCTGCGCGGCAGTCAAATTGGGCTCCTCAGCCGGCACAGCAGACATACAGCGCTCAGGCCACTCCAGGGCGCGGTCAGGGTGGTTATCCAGCCGGTGCCATGCGGAATGTGCCTGCCGGTGAGCTTATGGTGGGACAGGACTTGCCTTTGCCTAAAAAGGCGTCTATGGTCGATGCGAAGGAGCTGGGGATCGATGCGGGTATAATGGAATATCGTGATGACGAATACGATATACCGACATTTTTACGCAAACAGGCCGACTAGGGGCCTTAAGTTATTTTTCACGCAACTTTTTTGGAAAATGTCGGATAATAATTTTGACAGCTTTCCTGGGCGTGCGTTATAATTTTGCTAGGTTGTAGGCTGTTATGGATGCAATTTAGCGCATTTTAAGGGGTTTTCCATGAGGTTTCGAGCTCTTCTGGCGGTTGGGGCGGTTTTTTTTCTATTTGCCGGTTGCGCAAAGGATCGTTTGGCCGATAGCAGGTCGCGCTATCATAATGAGGCCGAGCGCCAAAAGTTCACAGCCGAGCATAATCTCGGCCATCTCCCCCAATCTGACGTTCCTTTGACCCTAAACGACCGCGTCTATGCATGGATGGATTACTTTCAGGGCGCCGGAAGGGGCCATTTCCAGAGATATCTGGACCGCTCCGGCCGCTATATGAAGATGATGCGGGATATTTTGAAGCAGAACGGCCTGCCGCAGGATCTTATCTATGTCGCAATGATCGAGAGCGGATTCAACAACAACGCGTACTCAAGGGCTGCCGCCGTGGGACCCTGGCAGTTCATAAGGGGAACGGGGTCGCGTTACGATCTGGATATCAACGGGTGGGAGGACGAGAGGCGGGATCCCGTCAAGGCAACATGGGCTGCCTCAAGATATTTGAGGGACCTTTATAATGAATTTGGCGACTGGTATCTGGCTATGGCCGGCTACAATGCTGGAGAGGGAAGGATCAGAGAGGCGATTGCCAATTCAGGGTCCAGAAATTTCTGGGTGATAGCGGATTCGCGCGAAAGACATTTGAGGGCTGAGACGCGCGATTATGTTCCCAAGTTTATAGCGGCGGCGATAATTGCAAAGATGCCGCAGAATTTCGGTTTTTCACTCGCCAGTTCCCAAAAACCTCTGGAGTACGACGTTGCCTCGGTCGAGACGCAGACCGATCTTGAAGTGATAGCCGATTGCGCGGGAGTTTCACCCGATGCCGTTTCCGATTTGAACCCGCACCTCGTGAGAGGAGCGACGCCTCCCGGTGCCAGAAATTATCAGATCAATCTGCCAAAGGGAACAACCGCAACCTTCAAGACCAAGTATGCCTCGCTTCCAGAGAGCGAGCGCGTGAAGGTTGTCTATCATAGAGTGCGCCGCGGAGAAAACGTGGCGACAATTGCGAAGCGATACGGAGTCTCGAAAGGTTCGCTCATAGCGGCTAACGATATTTCAACAAAACACAAATTGCGGGCCGGAACGATGCTTGTGGTCCCGCGCGGCCGCGCAGCGTATGTTGAAGACAGCTCCGAGGGCGAGACAAGTACCGTGCGCACCAAGAAGCTTGTCACCTACCGCGTGAAAAAAATGGATTCAGTGAGCCAGATCGCAAGAAAGTTCGGTGTAACGCCGGCGCAGCTCAAGAGCTGGAACTCGATCACGGCAAAAAATCCGTTGAGGGCCGGGCGGACGCTGAAGATATATAAGCAGGTGACAGTGGCCAAGAAATCTCCGCAGGGACAAAAGCAGATGGCCGATGCCGGTCTTTCCGGCGGCGGAACGAAGCACAGCATCCGCTCCGGAGATACGCTTTGGACCATAGCTCAGCGCTACGACATGTCGGTGGATGAACTGGCCGCCATGAACGGCCTTGATTCATCGGCAAAAATAAAACCCGGGCAAAAGATCATCGTCAAGATGGCGCAGGGCAAGACCGCCATAGAGGCTTCGGGTGACGCCGCGGCGCCTGAGGCGGCGGAAATTGTGGTAAAAGATGAACCCGTACAAGGTTCGGTTCAGCCTGAAGCCAAGGAGTCGCCTCAGTCGACGGAGGTGAGGGAAATAGCGATGGCGGCTGCCTCGGAGGCGAGTCCGGATGACATAGACTTGAGCGCGAATGATACTGTAAAAAAACCGGCGGATAAAAAGCCGGTCGCGGTCACAAAAAAATACACAATGAAGAAGGGTGATTCGCTGGGTGCTGTCGCGAAGAAACATGGTGTGACAGTAAGTGACATTATGAAATGGAACGGAATCAAAAATCCCAAAGTCGTTCGCTCCGGTCAGGTCTTGAAGATCAAGACGACGGAGGTCGGAAGTCGGAAGCCGGAAGTTCAAATCAAGGAGGCAAAGAAGGCGCCGATACAGAAGACGGCTCCAGTGCCGCAAGCTGAGACGGTGGAAAAGATTGAAGAGCCGGCTGCCGTAGCGCCGGTGCCGCAAAAAGAGGAAGGGTCGCCCATAAAGCTTTCCGATATCCCGCTTCCGGAGCAGCAATCCCGCCTCAACTACAAGGTGAAAGACGGCGACACCCTCTGGGACATAGCGCGTCGCCACAAAGTCACGATTGCCGATATTCAGCAGTGGAACAATCTTTCAGATCCTTCAGCCGTGAAACCCGGCGACAGTCTTAAAATTCACACCAATTAAAGATCGAATAAAAAAAACCCCGCATCTTGCGGGGTTTTTTATTTTCTGAATTCAGATCCTTCTCTTATTGCCTTCCCTCAACAAGCGAATTGACGACGTTGGGATCGGCAAGCGTCGATGTATCGCCAAGGCTTTCAAGTTCGCCCTCGGCGATCTTTCTTAAAATACGGCGCATGATCTTCCCCGAACGGGTCTTTGGAAGCGCGTCTGTGAACTGTATCTTGTCGGGCATCGCGATCGGCCCGATCTCTTTTCTCACATGAGCGACCAGCTCCTTCTTCAACTCATCTGAAGAAGCGTTGCCCGTTTTCAATGTGACATATGCGTAGATGCCCTGGCCCTTGATGTCGTGCGGGCAGCCCACAACCGCCGCCTCTGCAACCTTTGGATGGCTGACGAGCGACGATTCAACCTCGGCCGTTCCGATCCTATGGCCGGAGACGTTGATAACGTCGTCAACGCGGCCCATGAGCCAGTAGTATCCGTCTTCATCCTTGCGCGCACCGTCGCCGGTGAAATACACGCCGGGGAAGCGGGAGAAATATGTTTCCTTGAAGCGCTCATGATGGTTGTAGACCGTTCTCATGATTCCGGGCCACGGCTCTTCGATGATGAGATATCCGCCCTCGTTCGGTTTGCATTCCGTGCCGTCCTCGCGGATGACCTTGGGCTTCACGCCGAAGAATGGGATCGTCGCCGAACCTGGCTTCGTGGCAACCGCACCGGGCAGAGGCGCGATCAAGGCGCCGCCCGTCTCTGTCTGCCACCACGTGTCGATGATCGGGCATTTTTCATGGCCGATATTCTTATGATACCAGATCCATGCCTCGGGGTTGATCGGCTCGCCGACCGTTCCCAGAATTCGAAGCGATGAGAGGTTGTGCTTTGCCGGCCACTGCTCGCCTTCCTTCATGAGCGAGCGGATAACCGTGGGGGCCGTGTAGATGATCGAGACCTTGTGCTTCTCGACGATTTCCCAGAAGCGGTCCGGATGCGGATAGTTGGGGATTCCCTCGAACATCACTTCCGTCGCGTTGTTGCAAAGCGGCGCGTAGACGATGTAGGTGTGGCCCGTCACCCATCCGATATCTGCCGTGCACCAGAAGATGTCGTCTGCATGGTAGTCGAACATGTACTTGAATGTCTGCGCGGCAAATACCATGTAGCCGCCCGTCGTGTGCAGCACGCCCTTCGGTTTGCCGGTGGAGCCGGATGTGTAGAGTATGAACGCCGGATCTTCCGCGCCTACATGCGCCGGTTCGCAGGTTGTGGAGGCCTTCGCCATCAGGTCGTTCCACCAGAGATCGCGGCCGGTCTTCATATCAACCGCCTCGCCCGTGCGCTTGTAAACGATGCAGGTTGCGACGGGATTTCCCGCTTCTTCGCACATTCTCATCGCGTCGTCAGCGGCTTTTTTCATCGGGATCTTCTTGTTGCCGCGATAGCCGCCGTCGGTCGTGATCAAAAACTTGCAACCTGAATCAAGAATCCTGTCGCGGAGCGATTCGGCCGAGAAACCGCCGAACACCACGGAGTGGACCGCGCCGATGCGGACGCACGCCAGCGTTGCAATCGGAAGCTCGGGGATCATGGGCATGTAGATGGAGACGCGGTCGCCCTTTTTCACGCCATTGTCCTTCAGCACGTTGGCGAACTTGCAGACTTCGTCCAGGAGCTGCTTGTATGTATAGGTCTTGGTCTCGTTGGGCTCGTTGCCTTCCCAGATGATCGCTTTGCGGTCGCCCTTGCCTGAATTGACCCAGCGGTCAAGGCAGTTAACGGAGATGTTCGTCTCGGCGCCTTCGAAATATTTGATATCGATCTTGTTTTTGAAATCGTATGAGCGGACGCGATTCCACTTTTTGAACCACGTGAATTCTTCGGCCATGTTCGACCAGAATTTTTCAGGATCGGCAATCGACTGATCCCACAGTTTTTTGTACTCGTCAAAACTCTTGATCCAGGCGTTCTTTTTGAGCTCTGCGGGGGGCTCAAATTTCCTGGTCTCGTCCATCATGGACTTGATCGTGTGACCTTCTGCCATACTGCCTCCTCGTTTAAGTTGGACGCTTCTTATAGGGGCTCTAACACCCCTTTGTCAATTATTGAAAGAGGGGAGTGGAGAGATAGCGCTCGCCCGTATCGGGAAAGAGCACGACGGCGAGCTTTCCCTTGTTCTCAGGGCGGCAAGCCACTGCCAATGCGGCAAAGCAGGCGGCGCCGGAGGATATACCCGCAAATATGCCTTCCTGACGCGCCAGAAGGCGCGCAGTGGCCGCGGCGTCATCATTTGAGACCCGGACGACCTCGTCGTAAATGGCGGTATTCAGGACCTTTGGGACGAATCCTGCGCCTATGCCCTGAATCGTGTGAGGTCCCGGCTGGCCGCCTGATAGAACGGGCGACGCGGCGGGCTCCACAGCGACGATCTTCACGGACGGCTTTTTCTTCTTTATGACCTCGCCCACGCCCGTTATCGTTCCGCCGGTTCCGACCCCCGCGACGAAAATATCTATCTTTCCGTCGGTGTCTTTCCAGATCTCCTCCGCCGTCGTTTTTCTGTGGATTTCGGGATTGGCCGGATTTTCAAACTGCTGGGGCATAAAGTAGGTGGGGTTCTCGCTCTTGATGCGGGCGGCCTCTTCGATTGCGCCCTTCATCCCCTTGGGGCCCGGTGTCAGCACAATTTCCGCGCCAAGCGCCTTGAGTATATTTCTTCGTTCAATGGTCATCGTTTCGGGCATCGTGAGTATGAGTTTGTATCCCTTGGCTGCGGATACGAAGGCCAGCGCGATTCCGGTGTTGCCGGATGTCGGTTCCACGATCGTTCCGCCGCTTTTGAGAAGGCCGTCTTTTTCCGCTGCCTCGATGACCGCCAGTCCGATGCGGTCTTTCACGCTGGAGAGGGGATTGAACGATTCGAGCTTTGCGACGACCGTCGCCTGGCAGTCCTTTGCAATTCTTCCCAAGCGGACGAGGGGCGTGTTGCCGATGGTTTGGGTTATATCATTATATATCTTCAATCGTTTTTATACTCCGCGGGGACTTCCCCCTTACCGTTGCAGGTGGGGCAGGTGTCGGTGACCCCCATCGCGTGAAAGACGATTCGCCCGTAGCTCTCCTGCTCGTAGCCGTGCTTTTCATAGCGAAGGTGGGCGATCTCGTGGGCGAGCGTCATCAGCATTTCTTTTTCGGAGAGGGCCACCTGTTTTTTTGTGCTGCGCTTCAACCCCTTCATAACGATGATCTTGTGCGTGCAAAGCGTGATCGTGCGCGTCTCCATGTCGCATGATCCCCAGCTTAAGTGCTCTTTCTTGAGTGTGGGGCAGTAGGAGCGGATGCGTTTCGGCATGAGAAGCGTGGGCATTCTTTTTTTCGCGCGCCTCAAATACGGCTCCACCCATTTGAGATTTTTGGAGATCGCTACGTGAATTTTCGGTTCGGTTGGGGGCTTTGCTCTCATCAAAGATGAGATAAGATGAAGCGAGTGGTGATGTCAAGAAAGTAGGGCAAATTAAAAGGGACAGGTCCCTTTTGAACCTGTCCCCTCTTTTTTCACGCTCTTTTTTATTCCCACTCAATCATCTTGCCCAGAAGCTCTGCAGCGTTCGTTTCTTTAAGAAAGATGCCGAACAGGGAATCCGTCACGCCATTGTCGACGTTGGGCATCGTAATCGAACCGTCGGCCTGCTCATAGGCAAAGGGTCTCGCCACAGGGCGCCATGGTGTTGCCAATGGGGTCTGCGCGTAACCATCGGAATCCGAATAACCCTGTATCATATTCCACAGGTCCTCGTTCGGAATATGTGTCCCTGTGTAGGCGCCGTCGGCGCTTGTGAACGGAGGTCTGAGTTCAGCGATCGACTGCATCGTCTTCTGAAGCATAGAGACTTCGAGTTTTTCAAGGAACGCCGTGGCCTCATCCGGTCTCATCACGGGCAAACCGACAAACGAGATGTCGTTGCTTCCGCCGATCAGCCCCATGAAGATATCCCTTGGGCTCGTGCCGGATTCCATAAGATTCATTATGTAATTTTTGTACTCGACTTCCTTGCTGTTGAATTCCACTTCCTGTTCCAGCCCCGACATAAACGTATCCATCTTGGAGAGCACCGTGTTCATGAACTGTGCCGGATTGGAGGCCAGACCTTGCTGTTCGGCTTCACTTGCATATCCCAGCATCTTCATCTGAAGCACGCTCATGAGCTGCTCCCGGGCGGCCTTCGCCTGATTCATGATCACGCCGTTCACATAGACGCGCGCGGCGTCCAACTCTGCGCCCGATGCGGCATCCACCATGTCTATGTCGCTGTACGGATCGCCCGCGGCGGTCCATGCGGTCTTCTCAGCTTCAGCGTCACCAATCTTATGCGCGCGGTAGATGTGAAGCGCCCAAGCGTCTTTCATGTTCGACGCAAAATTGGGATCGTCCTGAGCCATCTTCAGCGCCAGAATCGGCGCGGTCTCATAAGCCATGAGGCCCCAACCGACGACAGGTACTGCAACGTCGCCGACAAAGCTCAGCGTGGCCAACGCTCCGCGGGTCAAAAATCCCGCAGCTCCTGCGGCCACTCGTTTTTCCAACATGCCGGTGATCGATCCCACCGCGGCCCGGGCTGTCTGGGGCATCACGTATCCGCCGACGGCGAATCTCGTTCCACCGAAGCGGGCGAAATCTCCCACTGCCCCGCCGCCATTTTCGCCGAATGCAGCATTGATCGCCTGATCGTATACTGCCATGCCGATCATGACTGAGGGCATGCCTCTGGCAAACGATCTCCAAGATTCGGCGCCAAGGGTTCTCGTGAAAAAGGTCGCTGCGCTTCTCGCCTCCACATTGGCTGCGGCCGTTGTTACGACATGCGTGCCGCCCAAAACCGTAGCCATGGTTTGAATGGGCCCAAAGTGCGCAGCCTGCGCCGCGGCGCTCAAAAATTCTGCAGCGCCGAAACCTACGCCCAGCCCGCCGAGATTTTCCACGAATCCTTTTGCGAACTCGCCCAATCCTGAAGCGGTGCGCGTTGCCCCGATTCTGACCCTCGTCCACACATCCGACCACTCGGTCGTCTTGATGAAATCGTGCAACGTTGCCGCAAACTCTTCAGGAGAGACTAGACCGGCGCGATGCACAACCGGCGATCCGTCCGTCGGCCCACCGGGACGTTCCGGAGTTTTGGCTGCACTGTCGGGGGCTGGATTAGGAATTGAAGGAATACTTATCTGTAATGCTCGCTCTGCAGCTTTAATTATGTGATCAGGTGTAATGGTAAGACCGGACTTTTTCCAACCGGATTCTCTCATCGCCTCAAGTATGCCGTTGGATAGAGCCTGCTTGCACGCGTCAACCTCACCAAAGCCAATTTCTCCGGCCAGCCCCGTTTTCGTATAGAAATCATATCCCATACGAATTGCAGTTTCCAGTGCCTCTGGCGTGATTGTCACGCTGTCGTGGCTGGCATACCATGGGGCAATTCGCGTTGTCATGACGTTACGGATTATATCGGGAGACATCGGTTCGACACGCTGTGCTGGTTGGCGGCGGAAGAGATCCTTGAAATATTTGTTTCGCATTAGAACCTGGTAACCATCCGGTGTCGTGGAGGCAGAAAAACCGGACCATGGTTTGTCCAATATGGATTTCAGAAGCGAACCAAGTTGCTCAGCAGTTCCGCGCGAGTGGGCACCGGCAGTAGCAGAGTCGGCGAGCTCGGGAAAATAGAATTTATTCCCCTTTTTCATTGCGTCTTCGATGAGCTTAACACGCCTGCCGTTCGATCCGACGACACCCTCCGTTGCAACAAATGCAGTAGGATCGACATAACGCAATTGGATATCACCTCTCAGAAAGATGTCCGGAATTCGGTGATCCCTGAGTGCGATCAACTGCGCCGCTCTTTTGACGATCATGTCTTTTCCGCTCCCCGATTCTCCGAGCAAGAATGGGTTTGAGTATTCAGGACGAGCAAGCCTGTTGAGAAATTCTATGGCCTCGTTATCGCGGCCGATGATTTCATTGATTTCGCGGTTGGGGTTGTTTCGGGCCAGATCTTTTTTCGCCTGTTCTACAAGGTCGTCTGTAAAATCTTCGAGCTTCACCTCTGGACCAAAGCGTCCTTCTGCGATACGTTTATTCTGTCTGTGTGACAGATAAAAGAATACTCCGATTACAACTGAGGTCAGAACGCCCATGCCGCCTAAAATTGCGTTGAGAATATCCTGCGTCGTCCACTCCGGTGAAGGAAAGCGCGTGGGATCTTTTTCAAGGATAGTTTCGAGTGACCTCACGATATCCGCTGCCCCAACATTTTCAGGGACCGTATTTTTTCTTATATCTGTTCTTATCTCATCAATCACAGGCCGAAGAATCTCGGGAATAGGTGGAAGCCAGTATTGAACCTTACCGTTCTGATCAGTTAGTGATTCTATGAAACAGCCCACCATTCGGTTATGTGATGCAAATTTTGCCGAAAGATAATCAGCCCCGGCAGCGGACAACCATACTGTCGGAAACTTACCTCCGTTATCGTCGCCCAACTCGGCGCTGCATGTGGGAAAATTATTCGGATCGAGGACACCCGGCAGGCCTGCGCCTCCCGCTGCATCGCCGACTACGGCATCCACTATCCCCCGGGCCTCTGCCTGCACGTCGGACCTGTTCATTATCCTGAATGAGAAGAGCTCGAATCTTCCGTCCTGATCGCTCGTATCGACATATTCACTGCGGCAGACGTTCTGGTAGTGGGCGTTTAGCCACTCCAGACCGCTGTTGTACTGCTCGAGAGACAAGTTGTGCGTGGCGGCGAAGGCAGGCGTCGTGTGCATAAACTGGCTTTCATAGCACGCGACATCAACATCATTACCATCAATTCTGACTCGCAACTGGCACAGGTCCCTATCGGGCGAACATACAGGGATATCATGTTCGATATCAGAGACAGGTCTAAACGGTATTGTCGGCATTATTGCCCCCTTTTTCCCCCTGTTACGGAAAGCTACCTTCAACCCCCTTTTCGGCAAATTTGGAAAAAAGTTGCTCAGAAAATGAAAGTTTTTTCATTTTCTGAGCAATCCTGAGCCGGCAGGCGAAGGATCCCCTTGATGTCATTGGGATTCTTCGCTCGCCAACAAATGTAGCGAGCTCAGAATGACACAAGAGGATCAAAGGTTTACAAGGGTTCGTCGAAGCGGAAGGAGAGCTGGTAGACCCCTTCTTCTGAGGACATTTTAAGCTTGTAGCCGCAGGTGTGGAAGACGGTCAGCATCTGCTTGTTGGCGGGCAAAACGGTGGCGATAAAGCCCTGTATATGTCTTTCGATTGCCACATCGATGAGCGAGCCCAATAGGGCGCGCCCCATTCCGCGGTTCTGCCATTCATCGCGGACGAGGAAGGCCACCTCGGCAAATTTGTCGTCCTCCGAGGAGCGCATGTAACGGCCTACAGCCACTATCTTCTCTCCTGAAACCTCTTCGACCGTGGCCACGAGCGCCATGTCCTTTTCGTAATCTATATTGACGAGCTGCATGACGCGGTCGTGGGGCATGCTCTTGGGAACCTGAAAGAAACGGTAGTAGAGACTCTCCTGCGACATGGAATAAAAAAGATCGCGCATCGGCTCTTCGTCGGTGGGTTTTATCGGGCGCAGCGTCACCTCCGTGCCGTCGGCGATGACCACGCAACGCTCAAGCTCCGTGGGGTAGGGGGCGGCGGCAATCTCCGCCTGATCTTTATAGACGTAGTGGATCTCCTTCGCCGCATCCAAAAGTCCTTTTCTGAATTTGGGATGCGCTATGTTGATGAGGGAGATGGCGCGTTCGCGTATGCTTTTGCCGTGGAGGTCCGCGATGCCGTATTCAGTTATCACGAAGTGGACGTCTCCGCGCGTGGTCACAACTCCCGCGCCCTCCGAGAGGCGGGGTACGATGCGCGAAACGGTTTCGTTCACTGCCGTGGACCTCATCGCGATGATGGGTTTCCCGCCGGGCGATCTTGCCGCGCCGCGGATGAAATCCACCTGCCCGCCGATGCCTGAATAGAATTTGTATCCCAGGGAATCCGCGCAGACCTGTCCTGTGAGATCCACTTCAAGCGCCACATTGATGGCCACCATCTTCGGGTGCTGGCCTATCACGAACGGGTCGTTGACGTATTCGGACGGATGGAGCCCGATTGCGGGATTCCCGTTTACGTATTTGTACAGGCGCTCCGATCCCATGATGAAAGACGCTACGGTTTTTCCCTGATCGATCACTTTTTTGGAGTTGTTGATCACACCCGATTCGATGAGCTCTATGAGCGAGTCGGTGAACATCTCCGTGTGGATGCCCAGATTTTTTTTATCCCTCAAAAATTCCAGTATCGATTGTGGAATAGCGCCGATGCCCACTTCGATCGTTGAGCCGTCTTCGATGAGCGAGGCGACGTTCCGCCCGATCGCCCTTATAGTTTCGTCGATGACGGGCGGCTCGTAGTTCAAAAGCGGCATGTCGGATTCAACAAGGAAATCTATGTAATCGACGGGGATGAGCGAGTTGCCGTGCGTCCACGGCATGCGGGGATTGACCTCCGCTATCAGGAGCTTTGCGTTTTCCGCGGCGCTTTTCACGATGTCAACGGAGATGCCTAAACTCACCATGCCTTCCGCGTTGGGCGGCGTCGTCTGGATGAGCGCCACATCCAAAGGTATGCGCCCCAACTCGAACTGCCTGGGGATCTCGGAGAGAAATATCGGCGTGTAGTCGCCCAACCCCTGCTGGACCGCCTCTCTCACGTTCTGGCTTATGAAAAAGCTGTTGAAGCGGAAGCGGCCGTGCAGTTTGTCCTGCGCGTAGGGCGCGACACCCATCGTCAACAAATGGAAGATGGAGGCGTCGTCTACGTTCTGCGTCTCGGAGGTCAGGGCTTCGATGAGCGCCTGCGGAGCTGCGCAACCCGTTCCGATGAATATCTTGTCGCCCGATTTTATGTGTGAAAGGGCCTCGCGCGCGCTCACAAGTTTTTTCTGATATACGTTCCGCCAATCATAGTTCGACATTATTTTCTCCTCCGATTCTGATCCTTGCATCCACCGCAACTGCCCGCGCGCCCTCCGAGCTTATCTTCAAAGGATTTATGTCCATCTCCTCGATCTGCGGAAAGTCCATGGAGAGCTGCGAGATGCGCTGTATGCATTCGGCGACGAGCTGCATGTCGACCGATTTTTCTCCGCGCACACCCTGCAAAAGTTTGTACGTCTTTGTGCCGAAGAGCATCTCCAACGCCTCCTCGGATGTGATGGGCGCCAGCTGGAACGAGACGTCGCGCAAGACTTCCACGTATATGCCGCCCAGCCCGAACATTAGCATGGGGCCGAACTGCGGATCGCGCGTCATGCCGACGATGATCTCGCGCCCTTCGGTCACCATCTCCTGCATGAGAACTCCGTGGATGCGCGCACCCGGCTCTTTGTCATGAACGCGCATCATCATCAGCTCAAAGGCGTCGCGCACTTGTCCCGGGCCAGTGAGGGCCACGCGAACGCCGCCGGCGTCCGACTTGTGCACTATATCGGGAGAAACGATTTTCATGACGACGGGATAGCCTATCACCGATGCCTGAGAAACCGCTTCGTCGGCGTTTCTTGCAAGGCTGTCGCGCGGAACCGTGAAACCGTATGCGGCCAGTATCTCCTTCGATTCCTGCTCGCCGATGTTTAACTGATTGCGCTTCTGCGAAAACCTGATGACACGGTCCACCTTCATTGTGTTAACCGCAAAGCGTTTTATCACGCGTCTTGGCCGTTCGAGCCACTTCACGTATTCGCCCAGCATGGAGAGCGCTTCCACTGCGCGCTCCGGCGTGGGGTAATGGGGTATCCGGTTCTTCTGAAGGATTTCGATTCCCTCTGCAACGCGCTCGGCGCCGATGAAAGATGCGGCGACGGGTTTTGCGTGATCTTTCGCAGTATGCGCGATCTGGCGCGCGGCCTCTTCCACGTTTATCATCGCCTGCGGCGTCAAAAGTACGACGACCCCGTCGACACCTTCTTCCTCCAAAATTATTTTCAGCGCCTTGCCGTAGACCTCGGCGGGGGCGTCTCCAAGAATGTCGATCGGGTTCGATATGTTTGCCGCCGCAGGGAGGAATTCCCTGAATTTCGCCTTTGTCGCATCCGATATTACAGCAAAGCTTAACCCGATGTTTTCAACCGCGTCGGCCGCCATGATCCCGGGACCGCCTGCGTTTGTCAGTACTGCTATGCGCCGCCCTTTGAGAAGCGGCTGATAGGAAAAAATTTGCGCGTAATCGAAAAGGGCTTCGAGAGATGGCGCCTGCAAGACGCCGCTTCTTCTGAACGCGCACTGATATGCCATGCGCGCGCCGGCAATGGAGCCCGTGTGCGAGCTTGCGGCCTTGGAGCCCGCCTCTGTTGTTCCGGCCTTGATCAAAATGATCGGTTTTTTCTTAGTGACCCTTTCCGCTGTCCTCATGAAATGGGGGCCGTTTGCAATATCTTCAAGATAGCCCACGATCACTTTTGTGTGGGAATCTTCGCTTAGCGCCTCGATCAAAGTCTCTTCATCTATGTCAACTTTGTTTCCGATCGAGACGAGTTTTGAAAAGCCGATGTGATTTCTCACCGCCCAGTCGAGAATCGCTGTGCAAAGCGCGCCCGACTGCGAGATTACGGATATGTCGCCGTCTTCGGGGTGCTCCGCCGCAAAAGAGGCGTTGAGTTTTGCCTTAGTGCTTATGAGCCCCAGACAGTTTGGGCCGAGAACGCGCACACCCGATGCCATCGCTGCGTTGAAGAGCTGCTGCTCCAGCTCTTTTCCCTCTTCGCCCACTTCCTTGAAGCCCGCCGATATGACGATGGCGGCGGCTATCCCTTTTCTGCCGCACTCTTCGATTGCGTTGGGAACAAGTTTGGCGGGGATCGCTATGACGGCGAGATCAATTCCATCAGGAAGCGATGAGATATCGGAAAAACATTTTTTGCCCAGCACGTCTGTGGCCTTGGGATTTACCGGATATATGGGGCCGGCAAAGCCGTGGTCCACAAGGTTTTTCATGAGGGAGTGGCCGACCTTCCCTTCTTCCCTTGATGCGCCGACGACGGCCACCGCACGCGGACTGAAAAATTTATCCAGCACTTTTTACCTCCGATTTTGTGGAGGCAAAAAGATTATCAGACGGGCAATTGTTGGCAATAAAAAAGGGGGGTTTTTCTAGCGCACTCGCACCGGCACCCTTACAGCGGCTGCCGCGGCCGAAGCGCCCCACGTTCTTTGAGCATTTTGCACCCAGCCTTGTCGCTGCTGGATCATGCGGCGCTGTGCCTGTTGCGAGCGTTGGGAATGTGAATATGTCGAAATCGACGGGTCTACAGGGTGACCTGCCACTATCGTTTCTCCTAGCGCCTCCGGACTGACGAGTCCTGTGACCGTAGACGGCGTGGCTCCGGTTGCCGGGCTGCCGGACGCGGGTGCTGGAGGCGCAGGCATTCCGCTGCCCGATACGACTACGCCGCCTTCCTGAACGATGGAGATCGGCACTATGAGTCTGTGAGCTCTGCTGCGGCGCACTGCCGGTATGAACGCCAAGAGAAGTCTGAGAGTTCTTCCGATACGGTTGGGGTTGTGCCACTCGCCGCCCATTTCGTTCACGAGTTGTCTCAAACCGTCAGCGTGCCATCTCATGCCCCTGAACCATCCGCCGAAGTCGTATGATCTGGAGCTCACCACAAGTTTCATCTCTTCGGGTTTTTTGATTACGCCCTTTTTGTTGATCACGGCGGGCGTGCGAACCCATTCGAAATTCAATTTGATCTTACGGTTCCTGATTCTGAAAAACCTCGACCAGTGGCTGTCGGAAACGAAGAGCAGCATTTTGCCGATCAGGTCGATGTACTGCTGAGGTTTTTGGAACTCCACGTTGGACCAGTTGCCTTGCGTGGACGAGGTAACTCTTGCCAAACGTCTGCTAAATTTTCCCCCGAACTCGCGTATGGTCGTTAGGAATTTGTCGGTCCACGCGATCGGGTTATTGAAGACTTCCAACCCGGTTTGTGTGGCCGAAACCGCTTCTGAAACCTGCGCCGGTGTGCTGGGGCGGCTGGGGTCGATTATCTTTGCCAACTCCGCGACGCTTTTTCTGATCTCCGAGATCATTTTCATCTGGGTCAGAAGAAATGCCTGTTCTGCAGTCTTCGGCTTGCTGGCAAACGGTTTTGTCACGTCCCATGCGGTTGTGAATACAATTCCCGCGAAGATGTCCGTGTTCTTCGCCATGCTCAGAATCGCTTGGCGCGACTGCACGCCGAATGCGCCGGGTAGAGAGAGACCGACGGACTCGGTTTCGATTAGCCGAACGAGTTTTCCCAGAAGGCTCAGATACTGGATCTGTATGTTCTGCCAGGCAGCCAGACGGGCCTGCGCGCTGCCTGCAGTTCTTAAGGTGTTTGCAAGATTGATCGCACTTGACCTGATCCTTGGGGTTTCAGAGGCGAATGGATCCGCATCCGTGGCAGGGGGTGTGCTTGCCCTTGTGCCCGCCGGCGGGGCCGTGAACGTCTCCGGCAAAATTCTTCTTGGCTCGCCATGAGAACCGACTGCCACAGGCCGTGCCGGTGGAATCGGTCCTGCCGGCGGCGTGTTTCCTGTTACTTGATCCCGAGGTCCTTCCCATACGATGACTCTCATACCTCCCGCGACTGCTGCAGCTTCAGGCGGGACAATGCTTGCCTGTTCAACCGGCGGCGGGCCGGAATCGCGCCGCGCGGCAACCGCTATCTCTGAAGTCTCGCCCGAAGACTCTCCAAACAGGAGAACCCGCGGATGTATCGTTGCATACTCGCGGCTCGCAAAGATCGCATCACCAAGTCTTCTGCGTCCTTCGTCGTCGATCGACGGATCGCCGGAGAGATGATATTCGAGCTGCTCCATCTGATCCACGTTATATTCATCGGCGAGCCTGGTGATGATCTGGGCATACGGGTTGAGCTCCGGATTCAGTAAGTCAATCCGGCGTATAACGCCGCCCGCGCTGATAATAAAACGCAGTTTGTAGGGTGCGACTGCGATATTGCTTTCAAGCATTCCTTGTCGCGACGGGACGCTCTCATTGATCAAAAGTCCATAGGTCATCTCAACCGGCGGCGCGTCTCCGCGTAGGCCCGTCAGGAATGCAAGATGGACGTTGCCTATGTGGGCCTGCAACCTCTGATAATTGGCCATGAACACGTTTTCCGACATCGTCCCGCTCTGTGCCGGCGCAGCGGCTGCGGACGGTGCTACAGCTGCAGGTGCCGTTGGCGGAGGCGGAGGAATAACCGGGCTTGAAGGTCCGGTCCCCGCCTGCGCAGGAAGATCTCTTGTCACCGCAGAGGTAACTCTGGGGGAAGATGTTGACGCTGCCGCGGGGGCTGCTGCCGGTGCCGGCGGAGGTGCAACAGGAGCTGGAGGTGCGATCGGCGGAGGTGCTATTGGAAACGGTGCCGGCGGAGATAGAGGAGATCCTGTGTCAAGTGACGGCGGCCCGGCATAGGTAAATCGCGGGAGAGGTTCCGGACCGCTTGCTGGACCGCTTGAAAGCCCGTCAACAGCTGCTCCAACTTGTGTCGCACTGGGCAGCGCCGGCGGATAAAGAGGCGCCGGTCTTGGCGGCGCCGGTTGTCCCGGGGCTGCCGCACCCTGTTGTGTCATACGCGGGTCGCCTGTCGGCGACGAATCGATTTGATCGGCCGCAGCTTGAAGCGCCACTTGTGTGGCTGTTCCCGGTGTAGCTGCACGGGAAGGCGGCGGAGGTGCAACTGGAGCCGGCGGTGTTTGAGGCCGCGGCGGTAAAGGTCTTGGCAGTGGTGAAGCGTCCGGTCTGGGCGGTGCCGAAGGCAAAGGTTGCGGCCGCGGCGTTGTGCCGGGTTGTGCCGGTGCAGAAGGTGCCTGTGGTAATGGGCGCGGCGGCGGTATGAAGACCGAGCCGGCTCTCTGACCCGGTTCGGGAACGACAGGCATTTCCTGAGTTTTTCGGCCATCGGGAGGTTGCGGCAAGCCCGAAGCCTGTGAATCCCATCGTCTGGCCAGTTCCGGCGATATATGGTGTTCACTGGTTGGACGCCGGTCTTCGCGCAAAGCCGGTGATCGAATCGCAACAGTCTCGGCTCCCGGCGCTGCGCTGGGTCTTGTAGCGACGTCCACCGTGGGAGTCTGGCTCGCAGCCGGATGCCCAAAGCGAACACTCAAGTATTGACCCAATGCGGTTGCATAATCGTCTGCTAAGTGGGGTGCCAGGCGAAAGCGCGAGAGGTGGGGAAATTTCTCTGCAATAAATGTCCTGACGTCCCTCTCATCAAGAGTTTCTATGGATTGAGGATCGCTGCCCATCCGCCTGAACTGCCAGACATAGGCCGCTTTATACGGCAGGTAATCGAGGATGGATTGTTGCAGCCTGACTCTTACCATACGTTTTCTTATCCTTCATCCCCCTTTTCGCACATTCGCAAAAAAAGTTGCGTGATTATTTTGCGAAGACGGCTGGGGCCCTAAAAACGGCTCTGGCCGCCCCCCAAACTCTAATGGGCGAAAAGTACGGATTGATGACCGGCCTGAAACCGCGGGCGCGTCTTGAATGGCTGGAAAGGGCGGCCGGCGATGCCCCGCGAGACGGTAAAGGACCCGATATTTCGTCTGGCCTGAAAGTTCCGGTGACCGATCCGCCCCCGCCTCTTTCCGGCGCGGGAGACGCATCTTTCAGCGGCACCCTGACCTCCGTGAAAAACGCGTCGTCTCTCAAAACGGTCAGCCTCGATCCCCTCACTCGACGCAGGACGGCGTCGATGTACGACCACACGTGCGTTTCGACCAGCGGTATTCGAATGACCAGATTTTTTTCATCGTTCAGACCGAATTCGATTGTCAGCGGTTTTTGTTCGCTTCCGGATCTGTCCGCGACGATGACCACCCAGTCGATTATCTCCCATAACGCGTCGGCTTTGTCGATTCTCAGCTTGGCGCTATTTTCCGGAAACACTATTTTGAATTTTTTTGCCGCGCCGTTTTTGGGTTGATACCATGAAACAACCTGAGCTATCCAGTCGAACGGATCGTGGAGCTCTTCCAACGATTCAACGAAATGGCTCTTGGCCGCTTCAAGGGAGTTTTCGACTTTTGAAACCGGAAGGCTTGCTTCTCTTAGTTGATAGACGACGTTCCTGAAGTTGTTGATCCTGCCGTGCTGCTGCCTCACCATGTTCCATGCCACGGAACCCGCAAAACTCGTCTTCAACAATCTCACTGTACGGTTAACGATGCCAGCGAAAATCTCGGCCCGGTTGGCAGCCGCCCATATCATCCGTTTGACATCTGGGCTCACATCTCCTTTCGCCGCCCTCACTATCTCTTCAAGGTCTGCGACATGCTCCATGTAGGTCGTTACCGATTTTTGCCATCCTATGTAGAGGCGGGTGGGGTCTGATATTGCCACGAACTCTTTGTTATCATAGAAATGGAGTGAAAGTTTGCCTGGTTCTTTAACAAAAGCGCCGGCCATCGAAAATGCCTCGCCGGCAATGGAATTTTCATGGCAGTTGGCTTTGTTGTCCAAAAACATTTCGAAGGCGTTGGCGGCGGCGGCCACCGGAGCCAGCCCCATCGCGATCGACGCGTACGAGATAGCGTCTTTGAATCTTCCCTCTTTTATCGATTCGGTAGCTCTTGATGTGACGAAATTCAGGAATCTCGGTCTCACCGCTACGTATGACCCTTTGTCGCCGCATGAACTCTCGTACATGCCGAGGAAGGGATTGCTGTAACGGTCCAGCGCGTTGACAAGTGTCGATGAAGTTGACGGCATGGAAAAGCCCTTGCTAAAAAATCAATTTGCGAAGCAGAGCGGTCGTGCCTGAAGTGAAAATACCGCACTAGCCGTTCTGTCGAAAAAAGAACGGCTGGGAATTCGGTAGATGCTTCTCGATCTGCCGGCGAAGCGCAGGGCCCCGGCGACGTTTCTGTTCGCGACCGTCGCTCGTGACCGGATCCTTCCGATTACGTGGCCGGACGAAACCTCTTCCGGCGAGAAGGTTCCCGTGACCGTTCCTTCCTGCGTGGATCCGCTCGTGACATCGCGGCTGTATGGCGGCCGTTCGGAACCGTTCCCGCCGCCGTTTTTTTCGCCGGGCGGCGGCGTGATGGAATCCCCCTTGAGAGGAACGGGGATCGAGATCATGGCCGAGCCGTAGTCAAGATGCACGATCGTCGGGTTCCAATCGCCTATGAGCTGTGATATCTGCCGCCAGAACGCAGCCGGCATCTGCGCGAGCTCTCTTGAGGTGACGTTCATCAGTCTTTGATTGTGATCCCACGAAAACTCTATGTGCACTGTGTGTTGGCGCGTTGCAACGAGAGAAGCGTTGAAAACGATGAGATCGATCACGCGGCGTATCTCTGTGGGACTCACGGGGTTGATGTTCGGAATTGTCCGCGGACCGACCACGATCAGCGATTTGTTATCGAACGCGTTGTGGACATAGGACCAGTGTATCCATTCGAACGGATTTCCGAATTTTCTGTAAACGTTCAGGAACGGGCCCAGGAACCGGGGTAATCCGCTCTCCGTGAGCCCCCTGGACGGATCGACGCCCAGCAGCGCGGCCCTTAATACGTGATGTATCGTCTCAACGAAGGCCGTCTGCGCATACGCGATCTCTCTTCCGGCCGGTTGAAAGTGATTCTGCAGCGCCCTCCACATATCGGCGACCATAGCAGGTGATGAGGCGCGCGAAACGGGTTGCTTTATTTCGGCCCAAAATCTGGCGATCAGGTTCTCGGAAGAGACTGCCAGCTGATGTATTGATTCGAGCATGAAAGACGGGGCGGTCTCCATCTGCACTGCGTTCACCGCCAGCAGGTGAAGTTTCTCTATTTTATGAAGGTATGCGTCCACAAAACGGAATAGGGCCAGCGTGCGCTGAGTGGGATCCTTCACGGCTTTGATTTCGCGCGCGGCGCTTATCGCCTGCCCAGTGGGAGAGTCGTGATGGCAACCTTCGCCGTCCCCGATGAAGCCCTCGAATGTCGACATTGCCTGAGAGGGCGGCCCTCTGAGCAATTGGCGGGCATCGATGCCGCGCGCATCGAGATAGGATGAATAGTCGGCGGCAATGAGGGGAAACGTGTCTCCCTCGCCGCATTTTGCGACATAAAACGGCTCAAACCTCTCGTAGAACCGCTCAAATACCGATTTTGCCGCCGCAACATCGCCCATAAAGCTCGCCTTTCCGCTATACATCGGCATAAGGCCGAAAAGTCCGGAATTTTTTGCACGCAAAA
>JBGSNL010000026.1:0-5611 GCA_041739675.1 bacterium | reverse complement strand
TTAAGGGTTCGCGCCTGAGTTTTCCTACGCGGAACTTCGGCCCGGGGAGATCGATCAGGATAGCGACAGGCTCCGATCTTCTCAGCGCTACCTCCCTGATGTTGGAGATCGTCTCTCTGTGTTCTTTGAGGCTCCCATGCGCGCCGTTGATGCGGAAAATGTCCGCGCCGGCGGCCAGAAGGGAGTGAAGCTCCCGTTTTGTGCGGCTTGCGGGCCCTATCGTGGCAACGATCTTTGTCTTGTTCACAAAATTCCCCACTCCTTGTGCATCTGTGAAGTGACGGAAACGTTCGGGAGATACGCGGAGAAAATTCTTGAAAGAGAGCTTAAACGGTTTTCACCGATCGTGTCGTGGAAAATAAGCGTGGGAGTGGCCGGCTGCAAGATGACTGGCAAAAATTTGTTCGTCTGCGAAATCAGGCGGATCGCCTCCTGAAGGTCGCGGTCGGTTGTGCGCGATGTGACTATTATCTTGATATAGATTTCCTTGCTCTGCCTTAAGGCAATTTTCAAAAACTCTCTATGCTCCTTCCACAGGGGTTTCAGGCCCGTGGAGGACGGGAGCTTGATGTCCATGCTAATGATGTGGATGTGGGGAAGCACCCGCATGAGCGCGTCGCAGTGCACGCCGCTTGTCTCCAAGAGGACGCGGCGCCTTGGAGTTTGCGTGGAGAGCCATTCAGTTAAAAAAGGCGCCTGGAGAAGGGGCTCCCCGCCAGTTACGCTCAGGAATTCTTCGTCAAAGTTTTCCAGAACTTCATTGAGCTTCGTGACGGAGACGGGATTGGCAACTTCGATGAAATCTTCGGAACGGGGCGGATTCTCAACCTTGGCCGTCTCATGGATGGTCAGCGCCTCGGGCGTGTCGCACCACCTGCAGCCCAGATCGCAGCCCGCAAAGCGGACGAAGGTCATGGGCTGGCCGGCGTAGAGGCCCTCGCCCTGAAGAGACGAAAAAATTTCGATTATGTTCGAAGTGTGGCTCATTTCACTCCACCGCGCGCACCTTGCATCGCGCCTCTGCAGCCGAGTTCATTTCATCCACATATTTTGCCATCACAGCGTCAGCGAAAACCCTTGGATCCACATCGTAATCGGAAAGCCCCTTCGTAGGGCAAGGAGTCTTATCACATTTTATATTGATTGCAAAGTGAATGAGACATGAAACAGGGGAGGCGGTGGCGATCGAGACCGAAAGTTTTTTTTCACCGTCGTAGAGATCGTCCCCTTTGCGCTCCACACCCCTGCAGCGGTCGTATTTCCAAAGTTCTTCGGCGGCGATTGCCGAGAGTAAGCGCTGCTTCAGGATAGTGGCGTCGAGATTCGAATCGAAATGTTCCACGATGAAATGGACCATCGACGTGCTGTAGATGTTCTCTTTCGCGGCGACGTCGGCCAGATCGACCATATTTTTCAAAGGCACGTCGGCCGGACCTACGAAGGAGACGATCGAATCACCCAGAATGCCCGTTTTCCCGAAGATGAAGTGGGATCGGAGCTGAGTGCCGTCGTATGTCATGATGTCATTTATAAATTGGAATTTCATATTTTTAAACGAAACGTCCCGAGATCAGTTTCCAGCCGTCTATCGCCTTAAATGCCCGTATCGTGCGGACGCAAGATTCGCAATTGCCGCACATCCTGTCGCCGCCCTCATAGCAGCTCCAGACGAATCGGGGCGGAAGTTCAAGCCTCACGGCACTATGCGCTATCTCTGGTTTTGTCATTCCCTGAGTGGGGCTCACGAGCTCAGGGTGCGAAAGCGTTGAAGTTGTAAGCAATTTATTGTAGGCATCTATGAATGCGACGGAATTGTCGGGGAAGGTTTGGGCCTCTTCGTCGTTGAACCCGGCGATAATAAAATCACATCCCCTTGCCTCTGCGTAGCCGGCTGCAATGGAGACGAAAATCGCGTTGCGGTTGGGGACCCACACGGCCTTTACATCCCCACGGCCCAGATCCGAATCCGTGAACTTAGGCAGAGAAACCGATTTGTCGGTGAGCGCCGAGCCGGAGATATTCGAAAGCCACGGGAGCTTAATAACTTCATGGGCGATACCATAATGGGCCGAAAAAGATTCGGCGGCCGAGATTTCCATTGTCGCCGCCCGCTGGCCGTAATCGAAGGTGAGAGCCTGTACGACCGAATATTTTTCGCGGGCCAGAAGTGTGGCCACCGCCGAATCGATACCGCCCGATAATAATGTAATCGCAGTCTTTTTCATTTCAAATACGACGCCCCGTGTTTTTCATCTTCCCATGCCGTGACTGAAACAAGTTTGGTGTCAGTGGTTTCAATCATGACCGATAATTTCTCAAAAACCCATTTTGCAAAATTCTCCGCCGACGGCTCCGTTTTCTTGAACGGATCCAGATCGTTTATCAGTTTTCCCTCGCAAGGTCCTGTGATCTCACGGAGCGCTCTGTCCACGAGGTTGAAATCGATTACGCAACCGGAGCCGCCCAAAATATCGGATCTGATTCGCGCCTCGATTGTCCAGTCATGCTCGTGCGGCTTCTCTTTGCCGCAGGCCACGTGGCAAAGCGCGTGCGACGCCCTGAGGTTTTTTTTCACTATGACTTCGAACACGAGATCTCCTTGATCTTGAGCTGCAGCGATTCCATTCCGTTCCATTCGTTGATCTGCGGCGTGAAGGCGATGGAAATATTCTGGCCCAGGGCCGGTATCTGGCGCCCGAGACCGAAGCCGATCGCGTCGTAGGTGAGCATCGTCTTTTTACACGTGAGGCGGAGCTTCAAATGGTTCGTCCCGACGATCCTGGCGCCGGCAACGGTGAGATTGCGCGCCGAGAGAACCGGCTCGGGGTTTCCGAGTCCGAAGGGTTCAAGGCGTTCGAGCTCTTTGGCAAGTTTACGCGAGAGGTCCTTTGCTTCAATCTCCGCGTCGATTGCGAGGCGTTTCTTTTCGATCGATTTTGTCAGCTCCGCGCAGCAATTTTCAAAACGCGACCGGAACGCGCCGATCCTTTCCGTATCGACGACCAGGCCCGCCGCCTGCGCATGGCCGCCGAATCTTTCAAGAAGATCCGAGCAGCGCGCGAGGGCGTCTATCATATTGAGGCCCGCGATTGAGCGCGCAGAACCTTTCGATTTTTTGTCCGGGGCCGATATGACGATTGCCGGCAGCCGGTATTTCTCGACGAGCTTTGAGGCGACGATCCCTATCACGCCAGCGTGCCATTTTTCGCTCGCGACGACGATTGCCGGCCGCTCATGGATTCCGTCTTTTTCGATGCAGGCGATTGCCTCGACAAGCGCCGTCTCCTCGATCCGCTGCCTGTCGGCGTTCAGTTTGCCCAGAGTCTGGGCGATCGTTCGGGCGGCCGCGGCATCGTCGGTCGTCAAAAGTTCAAACGATGGATATGCGTCCCCCATCCTCCCGGCGGCGTTGATCCTGGGTGCCAGGCGGAAAGCGACACTGCCGGCCTTCAAAGGGGCGCCTTCGAGACCCGACGCGTCGATGAGTGAGCGGATGCCCGGTTTTTCCGAAGTGGAGGCCATCGCCATCCCGAATTTTGCGAATATGCGGTTGATACCGGTGAGCGGAACGACATCGGCTATAGTTCCCAGCGCGACAAGGTCTAAATGCTCGGAGATGTCGGGTTCGATGCCCAATTTGTCCTTGAGCGCCGTCAAAAGGAAATAGGCGACGCCGCATCCGGCGATCTCCCTTTGATTCGGGTTCACGTCAGCGCACTTGGGGTTGAGCACGATGTTGCCGCTTAAGGCTTCACTTGCTTCGTGATGATCGGTAATAATGACTTCGAGTCCGATCGATTTCGCAAATTCAAGTTCGCCTGCAGATCTTGTTCCGCAATCGACCGTTATGACAAGCGCCGCCCCTTTTTTCCTGAGCGATCCCAGCGCTTCCCTGTGAAGGCCGTACCCTTCGGCCAACCTGTTAGGTATGAAGACGATGGGCTCCACACCTATGGAGCGGAAAAAACGCGTTAAGAGCGCAACACCGGTGATCCCGTCCACGTCGTAATCGCCGTAGAGCGCGATCTGTTCTTTGTTTTTTATCGCCGATACGATGCGGCAAACCGCGCGGTCCATGTCGGGAAGAAAAGATGGGTGGGGCAGATCGGAAAGGGCCGGATCTAGGAAACGCTTTGCCTCGGCGGCGTCCGTGAAACCGCGGTTTAAAAGTATCTGCGCCGTGAGCGGATCAACGCCCAGGGCCGCCGATAAGCGGCTTCGGGCCTCGGGGTCGGGCTTATGGATGAACCATTGGTTGTCCATTGCGTCTTAAGCGGCAAAAATTAACGGCCTTTTCTGACAAGCGACTGGATCTTGGGCCACGCCTTGTAAAGAGCTATATAGCAAGGCGATGCGATAAAGATCGACGAATATGTTCCGCAGAAAAATCCGACGATCATTGCGAAGGCGAAATCGTGCAGCGTGCCGCCGCCGCGTAAGAAGATGACGATCAAAACAAACTGAACCGTAAGCACGGTAATGATCGTTCTGGCAAACGTCTGGTTGATCGACAAATTGACTACATCCTTGATCGAATCCCTCGTGATCATGTGATGGTTTTCTCTTATGCGGTCATACACGATGATCGTATCGTTGATCGAATAACCTACGATCGTCAGAAGTGCCGCCAGAGTGGCCGTGTTGAACTCCTTGCCCAGAAGCGCAAAAAATCCCATCGTTATGATGACGTCGTGGATGAGGGCGACTATCGCACCCGGCGCGAAGAAGAAGTCGAAGCGGTAGCCGATGTAGATGAGCATCAGTATGACGGCAAAGACGACGGCGAGCCATGCCTTTTTTCTTAGCTCTTTTCCGACTTTGGGCCCCACCGTCTCTTCCGATTCAAGCGTTGCGCCGCCGGCGCCGAAGGCCTTTTCCAGATCGGCAGTGATCTGCTCGCCCAGTTTCGCGTGCTCCTCGGGGAGCGCCACTTTGATCGTCATGCGGTTGTCTTTCGGCTCGCCGTAGCGAACGACGTCAACTTCCCCCATGCCCATCTTTGCGAGGGACTCCCGCACCTGGGCTTCGCTCACGGAATTTTGAAATTTGTACGTAAGCTTGGCGCCGCCTTCAAAATCGATGCCGTAGTTGAAGCCGTATCTCAAGATCACAAAGAGGCCGGCCAGCGTGAGCAGAGCCGATACGAAAATCATTACCCACTGGTATTTTATAAAAGGAATATGAAATTTTAGTTTCTGCATTTTTTCCTCACACGCTTATGCGTTGAACTTTGCGGTGGATCAGAAGGTAATCGAACATCATCCTTGTGCAGATGATCGCCGTGTACATCGAAACCAGAATACCTATTATCAGCGTCACTGCGAAACCCTTAATTGGGCCTGTTCCGAACTGGTAGAGAACCACGCCCGCGATGAGCGTTGTCAGGTTCGAGTCGATGATGGCGCGCATGGCATTGGAATAACCGGCGTCGACCGCAGCCTTGGTAGTTTTGCCCAGTGCCAGTTCTTCCCTTATGCGCTCGAAGATAAGCACGTTCGAGTCAACCGCCATACCGATTCCGAGGATCAATCCGGCAATCCCGGGCAGCGTCAAGGTAGAATCGAAAACAATCAGCGCCGCCATTGTCAAAAGCATATTCAAAACCAGGGCG
>JBGSNL010000080.1:0-9572 GCA_041739675.1 bacterium | reverse complement strand
AGTGAATCAATGCTGGCCCATCCTAAGTTGCTCATCTCTGCCCTATCAAGCAATGACGCCGCAATGTTGTAAGCAACCTCAAAGGCCGACTCTATGGATGCAGGTAATACGCCCATAAAATCTAGTATAAACGACTTTTTTCCTTCCCTGCCAATATACTTATGATCACGCAATGCCCGACGAACCGCCTCCTGTTCCTTAACATTGGACCTTTTCGTCTTTCGCCATCCCAATGCGGCAAATTCAGAATCACTAAGAAGTGAACTCGCAACCATCCATGCTTTCAATGATTGTCCCTGAAAATGATCCAAAGCAAATTGATCGTATCCTGATTCACCCTTATATAGTCCGGAGGCGAGCCCATCTCTCAATGCCTTACGGATAGGTTCCTGTTCATTAACATTGGGCCTTCTCGTCTTTCGCCATCCCAATGCGGCAAATTCAGAATCACTAAGAAGTGAAGTAGCAACCTTCCAAGCTTTATGTGAATCACCCTGAAAATAGTCCAAAGCAAATTGATCGTATCCCGATTCACCCTTGTATATTCCGGAAGCAATCCCGTCTCTCAGCGCCTTTCGGATGGAATCCTGATCATTTACATTGGTCACTTTCATCTTCCCCCATCCCAGTACGGCAAATTCAGAATCATTAAGAAATGAACTCGCAACCACCCATGCTTTCAATAATTCTCCCTGAAAATGATCCAAAGCAAATTGGTCGTATCCCGATTCACCCTTGTATATTCCGGAAGCAATCCCATCCTTCAGCGCCTTTCGGATGGAATCCTGATCATTTACATTGGTCACTTTCATCTTCCCCCATCCCAAAGCCGCAAATTCATCTGCGCCAAGAAGCGAACCTGCAACCAACCATGCCATCTGTGATTGTCCCTGAAAATAGTCCAGTGCAAACTGATCGTAACCGTATTTGCCGTGATATTTTTCAAGAAATCCATCATGTTCAAAAAGCAATGAGAAATAAATAGTCCGCCGCCAATCTATCGGGAATTTTTGCCATCCCATTCGTCGCAAGAATGCCCGCCGCTCCGGAGATCCGGCTCCGACGACAAAGCCACTTAAATACTTCTTGGTATCCCAACCAAACTTGTCTGCGATTATGGCTATGTCCCTCACGAGACGAGACTGGCCTCTTGGACCGTAGTATGATTCCAGGCCGCCGTTCAGAAGAGAAATATCTATTCTCCCCCAAATGGGGCTATCTACAATTTCGCCGCCGGTCACTATCTGTGCGCCGGAAAGAAGCGCTTCAAAGATATCAACTTCCTGCCTGACTTGCCCGCCCGCGGCGAGCCACGCGCCCGTGACCCTCAAAAACTCCTGTTCATCTTCAGCCTTCCTATCTTTAGCAGGAAGCGCTGCAAGGCGAGTCACTTCATCGTAATTTACGGATTCCCCCGGCAATTGGGCGGAAGGTATGAACATCCCGCGATCGTCGTGATAGAAGAAGGGGCCGTGGGCTCTCGTGAATTTGTCAACCTGTATGGCGTATGCGCTGGCATCTTCCCTGTCGGGAGACACAGCATCTCTCAACGCCCCAATCGGTTGAGAGACGGCCTCTCCTATAAAACCTATTATCTTTTCTACAAATAAAGACATCGGGCCTCAATTTAGAAAGTAACCCCGACCGTTTGCAAAGGGCGGGCTATGATAGCAGGCATCCTGACTGCAACCTGTGCGCTGCGGAGTTGCGTTTGGCCGTAACGCACACGCCTCTGTGCAACGGGATGGGAATGATTCCTGGTATATATATCCGATGAAACTGCGTAGCTCTCTTCAACTTCGACAAGACCCGAGACAGTGGATTGCGACTGGGCAGGCAAAGAACTCATACTCTGTCTCCCCCCAGACAATCCGCCTGCCGGAGACATCGAACCGCCCCATGGTCCCGAAGTGGGCCCGCCTTCGCCGTTTCCCATCATGGCTTCCAAAGTTTTTGACGCGATGAGATCCAGCTCTTTCCACAACGCATCATTCACGTTGCCGGCGTCTATCGCATTCTCAAGTGTGACAGTCATCAACACCAGACCATAGTCCAGCGCATTGCGCTCCCACTCCTTGAGCCTTAAGCCAGAGTTCATCGCAACAACTTTATTCAGCAATAAGCGGAATTTCGGCATCATAACCACATTATCGTGCACGGTTCCTTCCAGACGGGACAGGAGATTAAAAAATCCGGCAAAACTTCTGAATGACACTTCATCGCCGTATAAAAACAGCCGCAGCATATGCATTTCGTTTTGATAACGATCGAGCAACCTGAAATCGCCGAAAGGAAGATAATCAAATCTTGAGTCATTGAAAAAAGGTATCACCCTGGCCATGCTCAGGGAAAATTTGGAATCCAGGCGGCCATCCTCCCATTCAAGCACCTTGAGAAGAGACAGGGCCATGCCGGCAAGCGTGGAATCGCCGCTCTCCGCCGTGTGGATAAGATATTGAAAGTAATTCAGGATTTCAGGATCGCTGCCGTAGGGCCCAGACCTTATAGCTTCGGCAGCGATGCGGGCCTTCTCAGCCAACAGAGTGTCGTCACCGCCATAAAAACTCGCCAACCTTTCGTATCTCGATGCAAGCTGCGCCGGAGAGGAATGAAAAAATTCCATTTTCTTGAGAAGATTGGCTTCAAAACCCACGAACAACGCATAACCCATGACGATATTTTCGCGGGTGACATCGATTTTCACCGAATCGTTTTTCGCAAAACCAACAATGTCGGCTAAGAAATCGGTCAGAGTGTCCTGCAACATATAATTGGAACCGTGAAGGGTCGGCACCGCTTCATAAATTTCGAACAACTGGCTTGCCAGTGAGGGAAGGCGGGAAAACGGAATCTTCGTGAATGGAACCATCCCTGATTCGACAACGCGGGCAGGATTCGCCAAAAATCTCATCAGATCGCCCGGGTTTTGGGCCATGATCTGCCCGCCGATATCAACGTGCAGGGGACTGACAGCCGGGGCGAGGGACAACGCATAACCGACAGCGAGATTTTCGCGGCTGAGCTCCACCTGCACATAGCCGTCTTTATTCCTCAGCTCGGCAAGTTCTGAAAAAAAATCCTGTGCGGTTTCGCGCAATGTCCGGCCCGCGCCGGTCTCGCCGAAGACCTCGACATAAATTTTTGAAAAAGCATCCAAAAGCTCTATGTCTTCGAAACCCATAATTTATCGTCCATGTCACTGTAGAGTTTTGGTGGGCGGCTTGAGTTCCTCAACCGCTTCCGCTTCGGCTCCGGCCGTTTTTCCGTGCTCTTTTGCGGCCGGCTTGTGCTGCACTGCGGGCGGCTTTTTGGTCTTGGACGGCGGCGCGAAACAGATTACCTGATTTCTTCCGCCCTCTTTGGCGCGATAAAGCGCAATATCCGCATGATCGATAAGATCGTCCATCTCGCCAACGTCGTCGGGATAGGATGCGATGCCGGCGCTGATCGTGATCGATTTTGTCAGCTCCCTTCCCTCGGTTACAAACTTATGCTGCTCTACCAGACGCCTCACCTTTTCCGCCACGGCTATCGCGCCGTGCTTGTCGGTGTCTGGAAGCAAAAGAACAAATTCCTCTCCGCCGAATCTCGCGACCGTGTCCACCTCGCGCAAATTCCTCTGAAGTATCTGGCCGATCTGTCTCAACACGATATCGCCCTGCAAATGTCCGTATGTGTCGTTGTACGACTTGAAGTGGTCCACATCCACCATGATGATGGAAAGATCGCGGAAGAAACGGACTGCGCGTTTCCACTCCATCTGGAGCATGTGCTGGAAATGGCGGCGGTTGTAAACCTGCGTGAGCTCGTCCTTCACCGAGAGCTCGCGCGTCTTCGTGTAGAGTTTCGCGTTTGCGAGGGCCACTGCAACGTGGCCCGCAACGAGGGTGAGCATCTTGACGTCCGAGAACGAAAAGCTGTTGACCCCGGGACGGCCGAAATTGATAACGCCCAGAATCTCGTTTTTGAAGATGAGAGGCGCCGCGAGGAGCGACGCGTCGTCCACCCTTCGCTCGCCTTTATAATGCAGGAAGCGCTCCTCTTTGCCGGTGTCTTTCACATAGATGCGCTTGCCGGTCTCGGCGACCATGCCGGAGATCCCCTCTCCCCTTTTGAAAGTCGTCCTCAGGATGGCCTCGTTGTCGGGAAATCCGCTTGCCGCCTTGACGAAAAGATCTTCCTTTTTTTCGTCGAATATTAGGATCGCAAATTCACTGATCTTCAAATATTTTTTGAGCGTGAGCGTTATGCTTCCGTAGAGCATCTCGAGATCGATGACGGAGTTGACCTCCTGGCCAATTTCGTAGAGAAGCGAGAGATCCTTCACGAGATGTTCAAGAGTGCGGTTTGTGCGCTCGATGATGCGGCTCTTCTCTTCGATCTGCTTTTTGTATTTCAGTTCCTCCTGCGCCACTATGAGATCGTGCTCGGCCTCGATTTTATGCGCGGCCAAATCGGTTAATCGCGAGAGCATGTGGTTGAAGCTCCTAGCGAGATCGCCAAGTTCGTCGCGGGAAAGAACCGGCGCGCGTATCAGGAAATCCCCCTCCTCCGCGTGCGCCATCGCGTTGGCAAGACGCCGGAGCGGGCGGTCGAGGAAGAAGTGCGTGCCGGCGGTCGCCGCAATCGCGGCGGCAATCACCTGAAACGCCCAGAAAAAGTAGCGTATTTGGATGTCAAAAATTGTCGTGGAAAAGTTGATGAGACCACGGCTCTCGAAAAACACGCCGACCGTCCACGTGACAAGGTAGATGGCTCCCGTGAGGAGCATCACCTTCACTGGAATTGAGAGACGAACCCCCAATTTTCGGAAATATCTCACAAAATCCCCTAGTTCCCTCTCGCCCGCCGAAGCCGCATTCTTGGCATAGGAGGGTCTCAGCCCTCTTATCGGCGGGACGCAAAATTTGTTGCGCACTTTTTTAGGGTAAAATCAATGGACTTATCAAGTATTTAGAGTTGACTGTGGGGCGCGAAGTGTGTTCCTTTTGAGACAATCATGAAACGCACCCTTCTTATTATCTGCCTTTTTCTGGCTGCAAATGCGGTTTGGGCCGCTTCTTTGGAGCCCAGAATCCGAGTTGCGATAGTGAGTGAAGAGGGCGCCGTGACGATCGAGGCGGAAGGCGGTGGTGCGGTTTCAATTATGGACACGAACTCAAGACCCATCACGAAAGCGCACCTTGCAACCGTCACCGCGAGCCCGAACGGTCTTCGCGTCAATGGCAGGCCCACCGCATCGAAAGAGATCGTCATCCAGAGCAAGGCGGAGACATTTCACATCGGGGCGAGAAAATTCCGCGGAGAGCTTAAAGCGGTTCAGAGCCAAAATCGAATTCTCATCATCAATAATATTCCGATTGAAACATATCTCGTGGGTCTCATCGACAGCGAAATCTCGTCTTCATGGCCGGCGGAGGCGATCAAGGCACAGGCGGTGGCGGCGAGAACTTATGCCATGAATCAGATCGAGCGCATAAGATCGAAGAGGCCCGATTCGCCCTATGACATCGAATCCACAATGATGGATCAGGTTTACGACGGTGCGCACCGCGAGGAGGCACACGTCTACAAAATAGTCGAGGCCACGCGCGGACAGGTCCTCACCAAGAACGGCCTTCTGATCCCCGCGTTTTATCACAGCTGCTGCGGGGGCATGACCGAGCAGGCGCACAACGTATGGGGCGACGCCGACGGACCGCCGCCGGTTGAAGACCGCTTCTGCGAAAGATCGCCAAAAAAGCTCTGGTCCTATAAACTCACCCTCACCAACTTTCAAAAACTTCTGGCCGCTGGCAAAGTACCGGTGGGGTCCATCTCTTCGATTGCGACGATCCCCCTTTTCGATTCCCCGCGCGTCGATACGGTGGTCATCGAAACCGCTTCCGGAACGCAGAACGTCAAGGCGACCGACTTGAGAAAATATCTGGGCTACGCAAATCTCAAGAGCACATGGTTTGAAGTGAATCTTTCCGGAAACGACGTGACATTTTCCGGCCGCGGCTACGGCCACGGTGTCGGCATGTGCCAGTGGGGAGCGAAGGGAATGGCCGACGAGGGCCATGCGTACCAGGACATACTGAAATTTTATTATCCCGATGCGGAATTGACGACGATATATTGACATGTTGGCTTTCGGGGCTGTGGGGTTTGGGGTACGGCGTCGCCCCAACCTTACGGGGATTGGGGCGCACCTCGTCCCTCAGCAGCCGCGTTATCATATCCATGGATGCGTCTGCTTCCGGGACGCCCCCAAACCCCACGAGCCCCTACGCCAACATGTCACACATTCATTATGAAGCTATCTGACTTTGATTATAAGTTTCCTGAAGAACTCATTGCCCAGCATCCGTTGCCCGAGCGCACGGCGTCGAGGATGATGGTGGTCGATCGTGCAACGGGCAAGTGGGAACATGGCCGAATCACAGATTTGCCAAAACTTTTAAAGACCGGCGACGTTCTTGTCGTCAACGATTCGCGCGTTATCCCCGCAAGGATCTTTGGAAAACGTTTTGACGGAAAAGAAGTCGAACTGCTGCTTGTCCAAAAAGTATTCGGAGATCCGGAGAAAAAACAACGATGGCGGGCGCTCACGAAGCGCGCAAGAAATTACCATAGCGGTGACAAATTTTTCTTCGGCATGTCAGCGACGGCTGAAGTCGTGGGGCGCGACGGCGATTTTCTTCTTGTTGAGTTCGGGGCCGGCCACTGCGAACGCGCAATTGAAAAATGCGGAGTTCCACCGCTTCCGCCCTACATCAAACGTGAAGGTTTTGAAAGTTATGGTAAGGAGGACCGCGCCCGTTATCAGACGATTTACGCCGACGAACCTGGATCGGTCGCGGCACCGACCGCCGGCCTCCATTTCTCAGATGAGCTGATAAAGAACATCAAAAATGCGGGCGCCTTCATCGAAACGGTAACACTTCATGTCGGCGCCGACACGTTCGCGCCGGTTCGCGTGGACGATGTCAGAGAGCACAAGATGCACGGAGAGGTTTTTTCCGTTTCAGACGAGACGGCCGGTATCATTAATGATGCAAAAAGGGAAAAGCGAAGAATAATCGCCATCGGTACTACGACCGTCCGTGCTCTGGAATCGTGCGCCGGCGAAAACGGATGCCGCGCGGGAAAAAAGGAGACGAACATCTTCATAACTCCGGGCTATAAGTTCCAAATCGTCGATTGCCTCCTCACCAACTTTCATCAGCCTAAATCAACTCTTTTGATGCTCGTTTCCGCCTTCGCGGGCCGCGAGCTGATTTTATCCGCATACGAAGACGCGATCAAAAACCGCTACCGCCTCTTCTCGTACGGTGATTGCATGCTTATAATGTAGCCAAGAACCGGTCACTCGGCGGGAACCTCATGCGCAACGGATCTGTAGCGCGCCATCGCAAGATCGGGCTTGCTGCCCGGATGCGTGGCGGCACCGACCGCAAGAAGTTTGAATGATACAATGTCGCCGTCGGCATTTGTCTCCACATCAGCAAGCTTCATCTTCAATATCGTGTCGCTGCTTCCATAGAAATCCGTCAGTATGAAACCGTCGGTTCCGAAGTTCGTATCGATTGCTCCGTCGGGAGTGAGCATCACAAGCGCGAAGTCGCTGTCACCTATGGCGTTGTTGGAAGATCCTCCCACGATAACCGACCCGTCTGGCAGCACGACGACCGCATTACCGATATCGGCATCAGAGCGCCCGAAATCTATCTGCACCTTGCCACCAGCTCCGAACGATGAATCGAGAGCACCGTCAGAGGTCAGGCGGAAGACGCCGAAATCGTTCGTCGGCGCACAGCAGTTCACGTGCTCGCCGCCAACCAGCTTGCCGTCAGGCGCCACTGCCATGCTGTAGCCCCAATCCGACCCGCCGAAATCAATGATGTTAAGTCCGTCGACGCCGTCCGCGTCGCCAGCACTGAAGGTTGTATCAAGCACGCCGTCCGCGCTGTAGCGCGCCATGGCGAAATCGATGTTCGCGGGATTTCCGTGGCTCGAGTTACCGTAAGCGATGATGCCTCTGTCGGCCAACACGGCCATATCGCGGATGCCGTCATTGTGGATCGTGCCCCACGTCTCCACGAGAATGCCCTGATGAGCGAACGGGGCATATCTGGGATCAAGACCGAACGTAGCATCGAGTGTGCCGTCCAGATTGAAGCGCGCAAAGAGCCACGCCGGCTGAACCGCCCAGTCGGCAACCGTATTGGAGATGCCGCCGACTAATATCTTTTCACCGCCCAAACCGTCGGGCTGCATCGCGATGGAAAAAACTCCCGCCCAGTTGCTGCCGCCGCCTCCGATATCGGGCTCGATCTCCGCGTAACCCGGCGTGCCAGCCGCATTGAATGTGAGATCGATCGAGCCGTCGTCATTCAGACGGAAGATCCTTGCATGTCTTTCACACTCTCCGCCCACCAGAATTTTTCCGTCTGATTGCAAAGCCAGGCCGTGCAGCAGCCACCACTGGACGCCCCAGAAGGAGTTGCAACCCACCTCGGCCACGCCTCCCACGCCGAACGTCGGATCGAGAACGCCGTTTTCGTCAACACGTACCACGCCCAGGTCGGCGTTGTGGTCACCCCAGAAACATCCGCCCGGCGCGCAATAATCAAAGAGGTTCGTCCAGTTGATATAGCTGGATATGAGTATCTTGTCGTCGGGCTGGAACAAAACGTTGGATGCGTATTCGACGTTGCCTAGTCCATTCACGTCATGTGAAAACAGACCATCCGTTCCGAAATCCGGATCCGGTTCGGCGCTGAAGACAATTTCATTTTCAGAAGGATCTTCGGCATCAGCCGTCGTAAAACTCCACGTGAAATCGCTTCCCATGGCGTTGCCTTCTGTATCCCTCACCTGACCGCTAACAGTGGCCACATAAGTGGTCTTGTAATTTAGATCGGATGATATCGAAAACATGGCCATCTTTGAGCTGTAGTCGTATTGAACGGAAACATCCACGACAAGGGCTTTTGCCGTCTCAACTGCATCGTATGTGCTCAGAAAGAAAGCGCCGGCATTTATAGAAGAGGCGTCCATCTCCTTGCTGAAAACAACCTCTATCGTGGGATTGATAACGACGCCAGTTGCGCCATCGGCGGGTGAAACGCTGATTACATAAGGGAGTTCGGAGTTTACTACTATATTTGATGAAGAACCGCCCCCGCAACCATAACCGGCATAAAAACCGATAGTTGAAATCAAAACAGCGGTAAAAAAGAGCGCGATTTTCCTGAGATTGGCAACCATCCCTTTCCCTCCCCTTCCCATCTTAATAAGAGGAAGCAATCCCGCTGCCACCACACATGATAATCGCTGATAAATATCTCCATATATATTAGGCTATTATCCTTAGAAAGTTCCATTGGGGACATTTTAGGTGAGTTAAAAGAGACCCGTGTGTCAAATATTTGCCGTGGTCGGCCACCCAGGCCTAGAATTTCCCCGCCATTGCCAGTCCGTATGTGCCGTGAGAGGGGTCCACCGAGGGTCCGAGGCCATAGCCGCTTTCGCCGCCAAAGACGATCATCAGGGTTCCCGCAAGACCTAAGGCCGCGCCGGATGCG